>NZ_JBEZLM010000024.1:0-164931 GCF_040652095.1 Streptomyces sp. NPDC048290 | reverse complement strand
GCACGCCTTCTACCTCCAGTACAAGAACCAGAAGGTCGACTTCATCGACGCCATGTGGGCCGTCGTCAACTGGCAGGACGTCGCCAAGCGCTACGCCGCCGCCAAGGAGCGGGGCGACAGTCTGTTGCTCGCGCCCTGAGCAGCGGGGGAGGGCAGGCGGAAGGCGGCGGGCTGGGGCGCTGAGGTCGCTGAGGTCGCTGAGGTCGCTGAGTCGGTCATCTGCCCGCCCCCCTCGCCCCCCCCTCGCGCCCCGCCCCCGTCGCCCTCCTCGCCCCCTGCCTCACTCCTCTCCCCACCCTTCGGGAACTCCCGCCCCCTCCGTTCCGACTGCCTTGTCGTGGAGCTGATCGGGCGCGACCCGCCCGGGTTCCCGCGCGCAAGGCGCGTCGATGAGGGGAGATGAGGGGAGAGACATGGCGGCACCACCGGTCACACCGGACGTCTCACACTCGGCTGTCCAGCCGCTCGACGGGCTGTGTCTCGACGTCTCGGGACCGCCGGGGCCGGGGGACGGGATCGTCATCCGGCATCTGCGACTGCTCGGCGCGACGGATTCGACCGGAACGACGGGGGACTCCACCAGCCCCACGGGTCCTATCAGCTCCACGGACTCCACAGACTCCACGGGCTACCCGGGCTACCCGGGCTCCACCGCCAGCCAACCCGCCCTAAAAACCTTCCGCCTCTCTCCCCCCGGTCCCCACCCCCGCACAGCCACCGCCCGCACCAGTTGGGGAACCATCGGCGTCGACGAGGCCACCGTCCAGGCCGTCACCGGTGTGATGGCCGTCCACCGTCGCCGCGACGGTACCCCGCACGGGCTCGGCGCCGACTTCACCGCCGCCGCGACCGGTGTCCTGACCGTGCAGGCGCTGCTCGCCGGGTACCTCGCGCGGGTCCGTGGCGCACCGGCAACCGACGCCACCGTCACCGCTGAGCGGGCCGCCCTGCTCGCCATCTCCCCCTACCTCGCGGCAGCCGGGGCCGACACACCCGAGACGTCGTCGTCCACGCTCTCCCCCGGCGGGCTCCCGTTCGCCTCCGCTGACGAGGGCCTCTTCGAACCGGAGGGAACAGGCCCCCAAGACGACCTCCCGCCCTGGACACTGACCCCCCTCACGCCGCCGGACTCCGAGCCGCCCGCCACCTACGCCGCCTACGCCCGTCTCTCCGCCGCGCGGATGGGTGCCCCCGCCCCCCTCGCCGGGCTGACCGTCCTGGAAGCGGGCCACGGCGTCCAGGTGTCCCTCGCCGCTCACCTGCTGGGGCTGCTCGGCGCCGAGGTCGTACGGGTCGAGCCCCCGGGCGGTGACCCCCTCCGCGGCGCGCCCCCCACCTGTACCGGTGTCTCGGCGCGCTGGCTGGCGCTCAACCGGGGCAAGACGGCCGTCGAGATCGATGTCGGGTCCGCGCCGGACCGGAACCGGCTCCGGGCCATGGCCGCGGAAGCGGACGTCTTCCTCCACGACTGGGTCCCGGGCAGCGCCGCAGCGCTCGGCCTCGGCCACGCGGACCTGGCGGCGGTCAACTCCGCCCTCGTCCATGCCCGTACGCCCCACGCCCCGATGGCGCCCCCGCTCGACATCCTCGGCGGACTCCTCGGCGCCGAGGCCGTCCTCGCCGGGCTGCTGCTGCGGCACCGCACCGGCACCGGGGTCCGCGTGGCGCCCTCCCCCCGCGCCGCCGCCGACCTGATCGCCACCGCCACGCGGGCCCGTGCACCGTCCGGATTCCGGCAACCGCTGCGCACCGCCGACGGCTGGATCGCCCTGCCCGACGACGAGACGGGGGCCGCCCCACCGCCCGGTGACCTGGTCAACCTCCCTACCGAGACAGCCCTGTGGCAGTTGTACGAGCGGGGCCTGTCCGCCGTACCGGTCGTCACCGATCTCGCCGGGCTCCTCGCCACGCCCCACATCCGGCGCGACCCGCACGGCGCCCCGATCGTCCCCGCGCCCTGGGTCTTCGTCTGATCGCCTGCCGTCTGCCCGTACGCCGGACGGGTGAACGGGGGAACCCCGTGCCCCGCGACGGCGACTGCTGGGGGGACAGGTTGGGTTGATCGGTCGTGTTCAGGAGTTGTCATGGAGCAGAAGCGGTACGGCGTCACCGGGATGAGTTGCGAGCACTGTGCCGCGGGGATCAGGACGGGGGTCGGTGCGGTGCCGGGGGTGCGTGAGGTGGTCGTGGATGTGGCTGCCAGGACTGTCGTCGTCCAGGGGGCGGGGGTTGATGACGGGTTGGTGCGGGACGCCGTCGTCGCGGCCGGGTTCGGGGTGTCGGAGGACGTGGGGGTGTAGGGGCGGCAACACGACCACGATCACCCTCGCGCGCCCCACACCCCGTACCCCGTCCTCCGTCCTCCGTCCCCGTACTCACGGGCCGTACACGCTCAGGCCCGACAGTTGTGCCGCGGGCCAACCCGTGTTCGCGGTCACGTGGACGCGGATGTGGCGGGTGGTCGGCGGGGGCGTGAGGGTGATCGTGGTCGTGTTGCCGGTGGACGGGTCGAAGGTGCGGCCCGTGGCGGGGGACAGGGTGGTGAAGTCCGTGCCGTTGGTGGAGCCCAGGATCGTGAGGGTCTGGGTGCGGGTGGCCCAGGCCGTGGCGGGTGGGAGGGTGAGGACCAGGCGGGCCACGCTCCGGTCGACGCCCAGGTCCACCTGGATCCACTGCGGGAAGGCGTTGTTGACGCTCTCCCAGTAGGTGGCGGGGTCGCCGTCCACGGCGTTGGCGGCGGCGTAGTTCTGGGTCTGGCCGCTCGCGGTGACCGGGCGGCGCAGGGCGAGGTCGCCGGTGGGCTGGGGGCCGGAGGGGTAGGGGACCGTGGGGCGGATCGCCGTCAGGGCCAGTTGGCCCTTGAGCATCCGGCCGCCGTCCGCCGTGAGGCGGAGGTAGTAGTCGGAGGAGCAGGGCGTGCCGTCCTCGTCCAGGGCGCGGATGCCCGAACCGGCCGGGATCTGTGCCGCCGTCTCCGCGGTCTTGGCGATCTGGTTGCCCTCGTTGAACTCGTCGAACATGGAGATGTAGAAGCCCTGCACGCCCAGACCGACGAGGTTGTAGAACTGCCGCCACATCAGGTCCCCGTGGCGGCGGTGGCCGGACTGGAGGTCGCCGGGGATGACACAGGGCTGGTAGTCGACGCCCCGGGCGGCGCAGTCGGCGAGATCGGGGCCGTTGAGGTCGCGCAGGAAGCGGTCCGCCCCGGCGATGTCGGAGATCCGGCCGACCATCCAGGGGGAGATCATGTCGAAGGCGCGGTAGACGTCCTGGAAGCCGGGGCGGGAGTCCTCGACGCCGTTGCGCCAGTGGGTGGGGACGCCGCCGATGACATAGCAGCCCTGGGCCTTGAACCAGTCCACGACGTCCTTGCAGGGCGCGGGGGCGAAGGGGCGGCCCGGGTCGCTGAAGCCGAAGCCCCAGATGCAGACGACCGGTTTGCCGTTCTGCCGGGCGTAGGCGGCGGACGCGGTGTGCGCCCGCATCTTGGTCGTCCAGTCCTCCTTGATCTGGGACTGCATCGCGGTCCAGTCGGTGACGTCGTACATGATGTAGAACTTCCGGCCGTACGCCTCCGCCGACTGCCGGACCTTCTGGGTCATGCCGTCGCGGGTGGGGCCCTCGGCGCCGAAGGGGTTGAAGCGCTGGAGGGCGGCGGTGTCGCAGCCGTGGTCGCGCATCCAGCGGAAGTGGGTGTCGACGGTCTGCTGGTCCCAGGAGGAGAAGAGGGCGGCGGGCTGGCCGTTGCCGAGGTTGGCGTAGGCGGTGGGGTAGGTGCGGGTCAGTTCGCGCGGGTCGGGCCAGGAGACCAGGGTGGTGTTGGTGGGGGACGGGGGCTGGGAGGCGTTCTGGCTCCAGTGCCACCAGCTGTTGATGGGGGCGCCGTCGCCGATACAGGCGAACCAGCCCTGGTAGCCGACGGTGATCTTGCCGACCACATCGCCGGGGGGTGAGGCCGCGTGGGCGGCGGGGGCGGTCAGGAGGCCGGTGGCGGAGGCCGCGGCGGTCGTGCCGAGGACGGCGGCGGACTTGATGACGGATCGTCGGGAGATGCGTCCGGTACTTCCGGTACTTCCGGTGTTCACGATGCTCACGGGTTCCTCGCATGGGGGGAATCGAGGTGCGGGCGAGCATCAACATAGGAACGGGACCGTGCATGGACAAGGCCGTTGCGTGCAATTTTTCGACAGTCGGTCACAAGTTACTGACAGTGCCCGGCTGTTGAGACCGTCTCGCCCGGTACGTCACCGGTCCCCCGGACCCTCCCCCGCCACCGGGAACGGTACGAACGTGCTGCTGTGCTGGTCGATCAGCAGGGCGCGGCCCAGCGGCGGGACCGCGCGCTGGGAGCACGCGGGGCGTTCGCAGACCCGGCAGCCCATGCCGATCGGGGTGGCCGCCGAGGAGGTGGTGAGGTCGAGGCCGTCGGAGTAGACGACCCGGTGGGCATGGCGGATCTCGCAGCCCAGGCCGATGGCGTACGTCCGGCCGGGCTCGCCCCAGCCGCCGCCGTGGCGGGTGACGGCCCGCGCGGTCCACAGATACCGCTGGCCGTCGGGCATCTCGGCCAGTTGGACATGGATACGGCCGGGGGACGAGAACGCCTCGTACACGTTCCACAGGGGGCAGGTGCCGCCCGCGCGGGAGAAGTGGAAGGCCGTCGCCGACTGCCGTTTGGAGAGGTTGCCCGCCCGGTCCACCCGGACGAAGGAGAAGGGGACGCCCCGCAGCCGGGGGCGTTGCAGTGTGCTCAGCCGGTGGCAGACGGTCTCGTAGCCGAGGCCGTAGTGGTCGGTGAGCCGCTCGATGTCGTACCGCGCCTCCTCGGCGGCCGTGTGGAACGCGGTGTACGGCAGTACCAGCGCGGCGGCGTAGTAGCGGGCGACGCCGATCCGGGCCAGGGCGTGTGCGGGCGAACCCGGTGGGAAGTCCTCGGCGGCGATGTCGCCGAGGTGCTCGCCATGCTCCAGGAGGGCCAGTTGGGTCGCCATCCGGAAGGCGCGCTGGCCGGGGCGGAGCCGGGGGGAGAGGTGCAGGGTGCGCTGTCCGTCGTCGTAGTGGTGGAGCCGGTCGCCGGGGGTGGCGGCGAGCCGGACGCCGTGCGCGCCCGCGAGCCGGGCGGTGAGCGCGCCGGTGATCTCGCCGGGGCGGATGCCGATCTCCCCGGCCAGCCGCTCGGCCGCGAGGTCGGTGGAGTGCAGGTAGTTCTGGCGGCGGTAGAAGAAGTCCCGGATCTCCTCGTGCGGGGAGGCGGCGGGCGGGCGCGGGTGCGGGGAGTCGCCGTGCTGGGCGGGGAGGCCGTCCGCCGTACCGGACACCAGGTCCTCCGACAGCCGCTGGTTGCGGCGGCCGAGGTCCAGCAGGACCCGGGCCACGCCGGGCAGCCGGCCGGCGAGTTCGGCGAGATCGCCGGGGGAGACCCGGTCCTCGGCGATCTCCCCGGCCAGCGCCTCGCGCAGATCGGCGACCAGGCGGGTGGTGTCCCGCTCGGAGAAGAAGCCCGGGTCGACCCCGAACGCCTCGGTCAGCCGCAGCAGCACCGGCACGGTGAGCGGACGGGAGTCGTGCTCCATCTGGTTGAGATAGCTGGCGGAGATGCCGAGGGTCCGGGCCAGTTCGGCCTGGCTCATCCGGCGCTCCTCGCGCAGCCGTCGCAGCCGCGCGCCCACATAGGTCTTGCTCACGGCCCGCTCCTCTCGACCGCCGCCGAAAGCCCTTCGGCGACCGCTCGTCAGCCCTCCCCCGCTCGCCCGGAGGGGTACGCGCGGTCCGGTCAGCCTAAGGGACCGACCCGCCCCCGAACCCTTCGCAAGATTGGCAAATCACGGTCCGAAGATTCACAGAAGTTGGCAATCATCCCTGCTTGATGGCACTGAGTGCCAGTGCCACAGTCGTAGTGCGGCCCGCCCGACCCGGCAGGCACAACCCGGAACCGGGGCACGATTTCTGCCCTGACGTCGGAGATCCCGGCGGTGTTGAGCCTGCTACGGCAGCACTGCTCAGCTTCCCCCACCAGGTGACGGCGGGCCGCACCCCCACCTCCTACCCACCCCGCACGACACGCGGTGCCATCCCGTACTCCCCGCACTCCCGGCCTTGGCACTCGCAACAAGCTGACAAGCCAACAAGCCAACAAGCTGACAAGCCACAGAGGAGACAGTGACCGTCATGGCAGCAGACGCACGGACCGAGGCCGCCCAGGAACTCGCCCACCGCTGGGCGACCGACCCCCGCTGGCAGGGCATCGAGCGGACCTACACCGCCGAGGACGTCGTCCGGCTCTCCGGCAGTGTCCGCGAGGAGCACACCCTCGCCCGGCGCGGCGCCGAACGGCTGTGGCGCCAGCTCCACGAGCTGGACTATGTGCACGCCCTCGGCGCGCTCACCGGCGGACAGGCCGTCCAGCAGGTCAAGGCCGGGCTCCAGGCCATCTATCTGTCCGGCTGGCAGGTCGCCGCCGACGCCAACCTGGCCGGGCAGACCTATCCCGACCAGAGCCTCTACCCGGCCAACTCCGTGCCCCAGGTGGTCCGGCGGATCAACAACGCGCTGCTGCGCGCCGACCAGATCGCCACGGCGGAGGGCTCCGGGGACGGTACGGACTGGCTGGCGCCGATCGTCGCGGACGCCGAGGCCGGGTTCGGCGGACCGCTCAACGCGTTCGAGCTGACCCGGGCGATGATCGCGGCCGGTGCCGCCGGTATCCACTACGAGGACCAGCTCGCCTCCGAGAAGAAGTGCGGGCACCTCGGCGGCAAGGTCCTGGTGCCCACCGCGCAGCACATCCGCACCCTCAACGCGGCCCGCCTCGCCGCCGATCTCTCGGACGTCCCGACGCTGATCGTGGCCCGTACCGACGCGCTCGCCGCGAACCTGCTGACCAGCGACGTCGATGAGCGCGACGCCGAGTTCACCACCGGGGAGCGGACGGCCGAGGGCTTCTACCGGGTGCGCAACGGCATGGCGCCGGTGATCGCCCGCGGGCTCGCCTACGCGCCGTACGCCGATCTGATCTGGGTGGAGACCGGGACGCCGGATCTCGCGCAGGCCCGGGAGTTCGCCGAGGCGCTGCACGCCGAGTACCCGGGGAAGATGCTCGCCTACAACTGCTCGCCGTCCTTCAACTGGAAGGCGGCGCTGGACGACGACCAGATCGCCAAGTTCCAGCGGGAGCTGGGGGCGCTCGGGTACCGGTTCCAGTTCATCACGCTGGCCGGGTTCCACTCCCTCAACCATGGGATGTTCGACCTGGCCCGGGGGTACGCCGAGCACGGTATGACCGCCTATGTCGACCTCCAGGAGCGGGAGTTCGCCGCGCAGGCGCAGGGCTTCACCGCCGTACGGCACCAGCGGGAGGTCGGCACCGGCTACTTCGACCTCGTCTCGACCGCCGTCAACCCGGCCTCCTCGACCACGGCGCTGTCCGGGTCCACGGAGGAGGAGCAGTTCCACTAGGGGCGCGCCGCGGCGCGGATGACGGGGGAGGTACGGCGGTGCCGTGCGCCGGGTGCCGGTCGCCGGTCGCCGGGCACCCGGCGCGGGCCGCCGTAGCGCCCACCGCTCCGAGCCGCCCCACTCCCGCATCCCCTCGCATCCCCCGTATCGCCCGTATCCCCCCGTCTGCCCGCCCGTCGAAGGAGTCCATGTCATGGCGACCGTTCTCGCCCCGCACCACGTCCGTGTCCTCGCCGCACCCGGGCACCGGCACGACGAGATCCTCACCCCGGACGCGCTCGGCTTCGTCGGGCAGCTCGCCGCCGCCTTCGGCCGACGCCGTCAGGAGCTGCTCAAGGAGCGGCGCCGGCAGGCGCTGCGGCTGGCGTCCGGCTCCCCGCTGGGCTTCCCCCTGGTCACCTCCGCCGTCCGCGCCGACCCGGAGTGGCGGGTCGCCCCGCCCGCGCCCGGCCTCACCGACCGACGGGTGGAGATCACCGGTCCACCCGATCGCCGGATGACGGTGAACGCGCTGAACTCGGGCGCCCAGGTGTGGATGGCGGACTTCGAGGACGCCACCGCACCGCTGTGGGACAACATCGTCGGCGGACAGCTGAACCTGCTCGACGCGATCGAGCGGCGGATCGACTTCACCACCCCGGAGGGCCGTGAGTACCGGCTCGGGGAGCGGCTCGCCACCCTCGTCGTCCGACCCCGCGGCTGGCATCTGGACGAGGCGCACCTGGAGTACGACGGGCGGCCCGTGCCCGCCGCGCTGGTGGACTTCGGGCTGTACTTCTTCCACTGCGCCCGGCGACAGATCGACGCCGGACACGGCCCGTACTTCTATCTCCCCAAGCTGGAGAACCGGTACGAGGCCCGGCTGTGGAACGACGTGTTCCTGCTCGCCCAGGATCTGCTGGGCATCCCGCGCGGGACGGTCCGGGCGACCGTGCTGATCGAGACGATCACCGCCGCGTTCGAGATGGAGGAGATCCTCTACGAGCTGCGCGAGCACAGCTCCGGGCTGAACGCCGGACGCTGGGACTACCTCTTCAGCCTGATCAAGACCTTCGGCCACCGTACCGACTTCCTGCTGCCCGACCGGGCGAAGGTCACCATGACCGCGCCCTTCCTGCGCGCCTACACCGAACTGCTGGTCCGCACCTGTCACCGGCGCGGCGCGCACGCCATCGGGGGCATGGCGGCCCAGGTGCCCGGCCGGGGCCCGGCCGCGGACGCGGCGGCGTTCGCCACGGTCCGGCTGGACAAGGAGCGGGAGGCCGAGGACGGCTTCGACGGGTCGTGGGTGGCGCATCCGGCGCTGGTGCCGCTGTGCCGGGCGGTCTTCGACGGGGTCCTCGGCGACCGGCCCCACCAGCTGGACCGGACCCGGGAGGACGTGGCGGTGACACCCGCCGAGCTGCTGTCGGTACGGCGGATCAGCGGGCCGCCCAGCGCGGAGGGGGTGCGCACCAATGTGTCCGTCGCGCTGCGGTACTTCGCGGCGTGGCTGCGCGGCCGGGGCGCGGTCGCGGTGGACGGGCTGATGGAGGACGCGGCGACGGCGGAGATCGCCCGGGTGCAGATCTGGCAGTGGCTGCGGCACCGGGTGGTCGCGCGGGAGACGGTCGCGCGGGTGCTGGACGAGGAGTGCGCGGCGCTCGGCGCGGACCTTCCCTGGGCCCCGGTGGACGACATCCGCGCGCTGTTCGAACGGACCGCGATGGGCGGCGAGCTGCCGCTGTTCTTCACACCGGACGCGTACGACCGGCACCTGGTGCGGTGGACGGAGGCGGCGGCGTGAGCGGCGTAAGGCATACCGCCGACATTCAGCGCGTCGGCATCGTAGGCGGTGGCCAGATGGGCGCCGGGATCGCCGAGGTCTGCGCCCGCGCCGGACTCGACACCGTCGTGTGCGAGGTCGACGCGGTCGCCGCGCGGGCCGCCCGGAACCGGGTCGCGGGCTCGCTGGAGCGGGCCGTGGAGCGCGGGAAGCTGACGCGGGACGCGGCGGACACGGCGCTCGCCCGGCTGGTCTTCACCGGCACGCTGGACGATCTGGCGGACCGCCAGCTCGTGGTCGAGGCGGTGGTGGAGAACCCGGACGCCAAGACGGAGGTGTTCGCCGCGCTGGACAAGATCGTGGCGGACCCGGAGGCCGTGCTCGCCACCAACACCTCCTCGCTGCCGGTGATGCTGCTGGGCCGGGCGACCGGGCGCGCGGACCGGGTGGTGGGCCTGCACTTCTTCCAGCCGGTGCCGGTGCTGCCGCTGGTGGAGGTGGTGACCTCGCTGCACACCTCGGCGGCGACCGCCGAGCGGGTCGCGGACTTCGCCGTCCGGACCCTCGGCAAGCGGGTGATCCGCTCCCAGGACCGGGCGGGGTTCGTGGTGAACGCGCTGCTGATCCCCTATCTGCTGGCGGCCGTCCGGATGGCCGAGTCCGGGTTCGCGACCGCCGCCGACATCGACACCGGGATGGAGCTGGGCTGCGCCCATCCGATGGGGCCGCTGCGGCTGGCCGATCTGATCGGCCTGGACACCGTCGCCGCCATCGCGGAGTCGCTCTACGAGGAGTTCCGTGAGCCGCTGTACGCGCCGCCACCGCTGCTCCAGCGGATGGTGCAGGCGGGGCTGCTGGGCCGCAAGAGCGGACGTGGCTTCCACCGCTACGACGGGTCCTGAAGCAGCGGCGGACCACTGCCGAAGGCCCCGCCCACCGCCCCGAACCGGCGGCTTCCGCCGGTCACGCGGCTGAGGTGCCCTACCGGCGGGGTGGGCGTCGGCGACGGCGAGTCGAGCCTGCCCGCCTCCCACCCCCGGACCACCGCTCCAATCTGCGGAATCCGTACAGCGCGGGGCTGCGAATCTGCGAATCCTGCGAAATTCGGCGGATGTTAGATTCGCAATATCCACGCAGGATTCCCGGGAGGTGCGCCATGGCCCGGCCGCCCACCGAGCACCAGATCTGCGCCCAAGCCAAACTGCGCAGACTCCGCCGCGAACACGGCATGAACCAGGTCGACATGGCCCGCGCCCTGGTCGCGCCGCACCGCCGCTACCGCGACACCGCCGAACAGGCCACCGCCCTCGGCGCCCCCGACGCCCTGCTCCCGCCGGGCGAACCGCCCGACGAGGTCCGAGACTTCTTCTCCGCCCACCACAACCACTTCGAGCCGCTGGACACCGAGGCCGAGCGGACCGCCGACGCCCTCGGACCGCCCCCCGGCCGCGCCGCCGACCCGCTCGCCGCACGCCACGGGGTACGGGTCGTACGGGCCGCGCCCGCCCGCGCCGCCGACGCCCGCCGCTACGACCCCGACACCGGGCTGCTGTTCCTCGCGCCCTGGCTCAGCGACGGCCAGCGCGCCACCCAACTCGCCCTGCTGGCCCAACTCGCCGACGGGGCCGGTGAACTCACCTCCGCCGCCTCCCCGCCGCCGGCCCGGATCGGCCTGGCGCGCCGCTGATGCCGTACACCACCTTCCATGGCGCCGCCGAGGATGTGCGGTACGACATCGAGTTGCTGTCGGCGCGGCTCGGGGTCGGCTTCGAGACCGGCTGCCATCGGCTGAGCACGCTCCAGCGCACCGGCCGATGGGGCGTGCCGTTCTCGTTCCCGCGGGTGGACCGGGCCGGGAACATCTCCAAGTGGCAGTCCGCGACCGACTTCCACTTCTCCCGGCTCGGCGGCACCTGCCCGCTGTGGACGGTGTACGGGGCGTTCTCCGCGCCCGGCCGGATACTGACCCAGGTCGCCGAGATGCCCGACGGCAAGCGGTACTTCTGGATCGCCCGGACCATCACCCGGGGCGGCTTCGGGCATCACCCCGCGCGCCGAGTCCGCCGTCGCCCTCGGCTCGCCGTCGACCCCGACCGACGCACCCACGTCCCCTACCCGGTGGAGAGCCGCACCCCATGACCAGCCCCGTCCTGCGCCTCCGTCTGATCACCCCGGCGACCGGCCCGGCCCTGCGCGAGGCCCGGTTCTACGACGGCCGCTCCGGGCTGGACGACAGCGCGCGGACCCGGGCGGAGACCGGACCCCGCCCACCGGACGGTCCGGCCGTCCGCTCCCCCGGCGCCCGCTGCCGGGAGACGGTGACCGCGCTCGGCCTGTCCGGCGCCGGGGAGGAACCCGCGCTCGCCGGGCTCGACTCGGGCCGCTGGCGCGGGCTGACCCTCGCCGAGGTGACCGCCACCGAACCGGAGGCGGTGGCGCGCTGGCTGGCCGACCCGGGCGCGGCACCGCACGGCGGGGAGCCGGTGGAGCACCTGTGCCTGCGGATCGGGGCGTGGCTGGACACGCTCGCCGCGTCCGGCGCGCGCGAGCTGACGGCGGTGGTCGAACCCGATGTCGTACGGGCCGTGGTGGTACGGGCCCTGGGGGCGCCCGCGTCGGCGTTCTGGCGGGTGGACGCGCCCCCGCTGACCCTGACCGAACTCACCGGCCGCCCCCACCGCTGGAACCTCCGCACGGGACGTCCGCTGGGGTGAGGGCGGCCCGCGGTCAGGGCACGGCCGGAGCCTGAGCCGCCGCAGCGGCCGGGGCGCCACGGGGTCGCAGGGCCCGGTGTGCCAACTCCCCGAAGAGCAGGCCGAAGCCGGTCCACAGGGTGGCCTGGATGGCCAGCGCGGCGAGCCGGAACCGCCACAGCACGGTGGCCGGGAAGTCCCCCGGCACTTCGTCGACGGCGGGCAGGAAGCCGTACGCCAGGCCGACGGCCAGGGCGAACGCGGCGACGGCCGTCACCGTCGCGTACCAGGTGCCGAGCCTCGGGGCGAGGCGGCGGCCCAGCAGGGTCGCCCCGATCGCCAGAAGCACGCTGAGCAGGATCATCAGGACGTAGAGGGTGGTGCGGCGGCCGATGGTGTCGGGGTCGCCGACGGCGGGCGGGTTGGCCGGGTACTTCAGGAACGGCACCACGTACACCGCGAGCAGCGCGCAGCCGGACAGCAGCAGCGCGCTGGCGCGGGGCGTGAAGCGGCCGATCCGGCCGAGGGCGAAGCAGTAGGCGAGCGCGGCGATCCCGCCGAACGCCACGCCGTAGAGCAGGACTCCGGTGGCGAGACCGGCGGTGGACTGGAGGGAGCGGGAGACGATCTCGACCTCGTGGTCATGGGCGGGGGCGTGCGCCTCCTCGAAGCCGATGGCCCGGTCGACACCGGGTTCGCCGAGGAGGTAGGCGACGACGAGGGCGAGCAGACCGGCGCCGAGCCCGGCCAGCATCCCCCGCACGAGCAGCGCGCGTACGGTGACGGAGTTCATCGCGGAGTTCATCAGGGGCTGTCCGTCCCGTCCGTCAGTGGCAGGGGAAGCCGAGCAGATGACGGGCGTCGTGCACCCACTCGTGCACCTCCTCGCCGGACACCACGGCGGTGGCGCCCTGCTCGGCGCCGACGAAGTACAGCAGGATCAGCATCAGGACGCCGAAGAAGACCGCCCAGGGGGCGAGCGCTCCGATCGGCAGCCTGTCGGGGAGTTCGGGGGTGGTGACCGTCGGCTGGGCGGTGTGCTGCGCCATGGCAGACCTCCTGGGGAGTTCGCGTCCCGTCTCGGTGGTGCACAGGACGACGGCCGCGGGTCTGGCTCACCCCGGACCGCACGACGACCCGGGGCACACAGTGGCGCGACCGCGCCGGGCTTGCACCGGCTTCCGCGAGACCGCCGTCGATACCGCGTCGACGGTACTCGGGGACGGGAATCCGGCCAATGCCCCGGCCGACCACGGAATCTCACCTATACCGAACGTTTACCCACGGCGAACCGGCTGACGGTCACCTGCTACCGCTCCGGTCCCGGATCGCGCGGACGATCCCGGAGAAGTCCTCACCCACGCCCGTCTGTTCGGCATACATGGCATACAACTCGGCTGCTCTGAGATCGAGTTGGGTGTCGACACCGCCCGCATGGGCCGCCGGGGCGGACGCGGCGGCCTCCAGACCGGGACCCGGCGTCACGGCCAGGTCGTAGCCGCGCACCCGGTGTCCGGCGGTGGCGAGGCTGGCGGCCATCGGGGCGCCCATGTGCCCCGGCCCGACGAAGGCGACCGTACGGGCGCTCACCAGGCCGCCTCCTCGGTGCCGCCGGACGCGGCGAGGCCCAGTTCGCGGGCGCCGAGGGGCTGGAAGTGGCGGGCCACCTCGGTGTCCGTGACCTCGGCCAGGGTCGCCGGGGACCAGCGTGGGGCGCGGTCCTTGTCGACGACCTGGGCGCGGATGCCCTCGACCAGGTCGGGGGCGGTGAGCGCGGCGAGCGAGACGCGGTACTCCTGGTCGAGGACCTGCTCCAGGGAGCCGAGCCGCCGGGCGCGGCGCAGCGCGGCGAGGGTGACCTTGAGCGCGGTGGGCGACCTGGTGAGCAGGGTCTCGGCGGTCTCCTTGGCGGCGGGGTCGCCGTGCGCGAAGAGGCGTTCCACGATCTCCTCCACGTCGGGGGCGCTGTAGCAGGCGTCGATCCAGGCCCGGTGGGCGGCGAGTTCCCCGGCGGGCGGCGGCTGCGCATGGCGGGCGAGGGCGTCCCGGACGGGCAGGTCGCCGAGGTCGGCGAGGAGGGCGGGCAGGGTCGCGGCGGGGACGTAGTGGTCGGCGAGGCCGGTGAGCAGGGCGTCCCCGGCGCCGATCGCGGCGCCGGTCAGGGCGAGGTGGGTGCCGAGTTCGCCGGGGGCGAGCCCGAGGAGGTGGGTGCCGCCGACGTCGGGCACGAAGCCGATGCCGGTCTCGGGCATCGCGACCCGGGAGCGCTCGGTGACGATCCGGACGCTGCCGTGCCCGGAGAGCCCGACCCCGCCGCCCATGACGATGCCGTCCATGACGGCGACGTACGGCTTGGGATAGCGGGCGATCCGGGCGTTGAGGTGGTACTCGTCGTACCAGAACGCGGCCGTGGCGGTGCCGTCGCCGTCCCGGGCGTCGGCGTGGATGGCGCGGATGTCGCCCCCGGCGCACAGCCCGCGCTCCCCGGCGCCGGTGAGCACGACGGTCTCGACGGCGGGGTCGGCCGCCCAGTCGGTGAGGGCCCGGTCGATGTCCCGGACCATGGCGTGGCTGAGCGCGTTGAGCGCCTCGGGCCGGTCCAGGACGACATGGGCGGCCCGCCCCCGGACGTGGAACTGGACCCCGCTCATCCGAACGCCTCCGTCAGTCCGCGGGCCACGATGACTCGCATGATCTCGTCGGTTCCTTCCAGGATCTGCTGGACCCGCGGGTCGCGCACGATCTTCTCGATGCCGTACTCGCTGAGGTAGCCGTAACCGCCGTGCGGTGGGAGCGCCCGGTCGGCGACCGTGTACCCGGTGTCGGTGGCGAACCGCAGGTACGGGGCGATGGGCGCATGGGTCGTCTGCTCTCCTCGGATGGGATCAGCGGCGTTCCGGGTCGAGGGGTCCGGGAAGGGCTGGAGACCGTCAGAGAGCGGTGAGGCGATCACGGCCAGGACTGCGAAGTCACTGGTGGGGCGGGGTGCACACCGGTGCCATGCGTGTCTGCTCCATCCTCGTGGACCACACGGAACGAAACCCCCGGCCGGTATCCTGACTCCCGGATCAGCGCGCGCCGCCCACCTTCCCGACGACTCTGCCCTCTCGTCAGTGGCGTGTCGCCCGACGGTGGACTCCCCGGTCACAGTGGCGGGACCGGGCCGGAGTCACACCGGCTTCCCCGCACCGCGGGCCATGCCCCCGACTATATAGTTGGACGTCCTACTAAATCCAGCGAGCCGCCCCCTAGGCTCCCGCCATGCGCATCGCCTCCCTGCTCCCCGCGGCCACCGACATCGTCGCGGAACTGGGCCTGGCCTCCCGCCTGGTCGGCCGTACGCACGAATGCGACTGGCCGCCCCAGGAGGTGGCACAGGTCCCCGTGGTGACCGGCGCTGACCTGGACCAGGACCGCCTGTCCAGCCGGGAGATCTCCGACGCGGTCGGCGGCGCGGCACACTCCGGCTCCTCCCTCTACACCCTGGACACCGAGGCCCTGGCGGCGGCCCGCCCCGACGTGGTCCTGACCCAGGACCTGTGCGCGGTCTGCGCGGTCTCCTACGAACGGGTCGGCACGGCGGTCCGCGCCCTGAACGCCGACACCCGCGTCCTGAGCCTCGAACCCCGGACCCTGGACGACGTCCTGGACTGCCTGGTCACGGTCGGCGACCTGCTCGGCGTACGGGACCGCGCGGAGCGCCGCCGGGCGGACCTGACGGCCCGTCTGTCCCGGGTCCGCGCGGCGACCGCACGGGGCCCCCGTCCCCGGGTCGCCGCGATCGAATGGCTCGACCCCCTCTGGCCGGCCGGCCACTGGGTCCCGGACCAGATCACGGCGGCGGGCGGCACACCCCTGCTCGCCTCCCCCGGCGACCACACCACCCCGACCACCTGGGAGGCCCTCCGCGCCGCCGCCCCGGACGTCCTCCTGCTCCTCCCCTGCGGCTTCCCCCCCGACCGCACCCTGCGCGAGACCCACCTCCTCACCACCCTCCCCGGCTGGCAGGACCTCCCCGCGGTCCGCGAGAACCGCGTCTGGGTCCTGGACGGCCCGGCGTACTACAACCGCCCCGGCCCACGGGTGGTCCGGGGGGCGGAGGTACTGGCGTGGGTGCTGAGGGGGGTACGGGCGGGGGCTCCGGTGACGACGGCCGAGGCCCGCCTGCTGCCCGCCTGACGGCACCGTCGCGGGGGACCGGACACCCGGCCTCAGCCCCCCGGGCGGACCTCGGTCAGCGGACGTCCACGTAGTCGCCGGGCGCGGTCGCGGTCGCCGTGGTGGAGGAACCGGCGAAGGAGTAGCGCCAGTAGCCGTCCGTCGCCGCCTTCACCGTGGTCCTCAGCTTTCCGGAGCGGTCGGTGGTGACCGTCTTCACCGTGGTGTAGGCGGACGCCCCCTTCTTCCGGAACTGGAGCTTCACCTTCTGGCCGGCGTAGCCGGGATAGCCGCCGCGCATCTCCCAGTCCGCGTGTTCCAGCAAGCCGGTGACGGTCAGCGTCTTGCCCTTGGCCACCGGCTCGGGACCCGCGTTGGCGTTCAGCATGGCGTCCCGCAGCACGGACACGGACTTGGCGGAGTGCAGATCGGCATGGCTCCTGCCGTCGGCGGAGCGCGCCCAGACGGCCGCCTTCCAGGTGCCGGCGAAGGAGTTGCGGCCTAGCTGTCCGCGCGGATAGAGGTAGGCGAACGGAGTCGTGCACCTCGACGTGGTCGCGTTCACCTTGGTGCAGGTCGCCGCGAACGCGCCGTGCAGAACGGCGACGGGGCTGGCGTACGAACCCCGGTAGAGATACAGGTCCCCGCTCGCGATCCCCGACGGGTCGGTGGCCGTGAACGTGGCGTTGAAGCTCTGGAGATGCTCGTGGGACAGCCGCACCGGCTTGTTCGCGTTGACAGTGACGTTCGAGATACGGGTCGAGCCCACCACCTCGTCGCCGTCCGGTGCCGGACCGGCGAACGCCCGGGTGATCGTGCGGGTCAGACTGCCGCCCTGGTCGTCGGCGGCGGTCACCCGCAGCGTGACGAACGAGGCCCCGGCGGGGACATGGACCGTGGCCGAACCGTCTGCGGCGACCGGTGACTCGGTCCAGGTCCGGCCGTCGTCCGTCGAGTGGGCGAGTCCGGTGACCCTGGTGTTCGCCTCCGCCGGGTCCGTGTCGCGGGTGGTCGCGCTCGCCAGGACCCGCACCGGACCGGCCGCCGCGCGTCCGTACGCGTCCAGCCCCGGAACGCTCAGCCTGGTGTCGATCAGCGGCAGGTCCTGGCCCCTGGTCTGCGCCGAGCGGAACGTCCACCGGCTGTGCACGGACGGGGACAGCCGGGCGGACGGCACCCGGCGCTCGACGGTCTGGTCGAGGGTGTACGTCGTCAGCGACCAGGGCAGGACGGACGAATTGACATAGTCGTACGCGTCGAGACCGGCGGCCTCCGCGTAGGTGACACCGGCGGCCGAGGTGAGCTTGTACGCGTAGGAGGCGCGGCGCTCGATCCCGGGGTTGCCGGACGCGTCGTCGAAGGCACCCGACTCGTGCAGCGTGATCCGGTCGCTGGCCATCCGGTAGGAGCCGGGGTGGGCCGGGGTCGTCGGCTGGAACGGGGCCGTGCCCAGGGTCTCGCCCGCGCTGGTGCCGGCCGCCGGTCGGCGGTTGGGGAGACTGAGGGTCAGACCGTCCTTGCCGTAGCTCAGCGACCGCCTCTGGGTGCGGTTCGGGAGGGCGTACTCGGTGACCGAGCCGCCGGCGGACACCGGGGCTCCGAGGTACGCGCCGCCCTCGGGGAAGTCCGGGGAGTTGAGCAGCGAGGCCGTCGTCCGTATGCCCGGGGCGCCGATCTTCGTGACGGTCTTGGCGAGGGCCGCGGTACGGACCGTCTTCACGGGGGAGGCGGGGACGGTGTTGTCGAAGCTGTGGGTGAGGTCGTAGACGTACGGGCTCGGCACACTGTCCGAGGAACCCTTCTTGACGAGCACCTCGTGCACCCGCAGGGAGACGCCGCTCACCGAGAACGGGGTCGCGTACACCTTGCGGTCACCGGAGCCGACGGAGCCAGCCGTGTCGCCGCCCGGGACTCTGATCCACGCGGACATGCTCTCCCGGGTGGCGGTGGTGTCGTCGACACGGATCGCGGTCTCCTTGGCCGCGCGCTCGTCGAAGGTGACCGTCTTGCCGGCCGAACCGACCGAGAAGGCGCGGCTGAGCAGATAGTCGGGCCGCTCCCACGCGCTGTGCATCATGACCGCGAAGTAGTCGCCCGGCGGCAGCTTCACCGTGGCCGAGGGCCCGTCCGTGTGGTGGTCGACCCGGACCGCCGTCCAGGTGCGGCGGTCCCAGAGGTGGAGGGTCTTCCAGTCGACGGACGCGTTGGTGATGGTCAGCTTGACCGGGTACGTCGCCGCGTTGGCAGCGCGCGTGGCCGTGGTCCGGGAGTCGGCCGGAAGCCCCACGGTCGCGGTGCGGGCGGGCCCGGACTCGCCGGTCTGCCGAACAGTCACCGCGCCGTCCACGGCGGCGAACGAGTAGCGTCCCGCGGTCCCGGTTCCCGACGTCACCAGTACGTCCCGGCCGTCGATCAACTGGACGCGCCCCCCGCCCCCGAGGCTCGCGCTCTGGCCACCGCGCTGCACCACCTCGCCCACGGGCGGGACCGGCTCGGTGGCCGTCGCCGCCGGCGCCAGCAGCATGGAGGCGGTCAACGCCGCCCCGCACAGCCCCACCATGGCGTGTCTTCGCCCCCGGCCCACCCGCGACACGGACATGCGTACCCCCCTCGGCTCGACCCCTGGAATCCCGCCCGGCACCTGCCTGACAGGCGATGATCGACTTACTGTAAGGGGTGTTCGGGGAATCGGCCCGGGTCGGTTTCCGTATCGCCTCCGGCAGCGCCGATGGCCGGTAATCGCCGCATCGCCACCGGGTGCGCGGCACTGCGCGAGGCGGCCGTCCCCGCCCCCCACCCCCGCCCCCTCTCGCCCGTACCCAACCGACCCCCTTCGCCTTACCCTGTTGACATCCGCAGGGGGCGGACGAGGGGGACACGGGTGGGGTTGCGGGAGGTCGGTACCTCCGTAGCGGAGGGTCCGGGTGCCTGGCGGGTGCGGGTGCGTGATCAGCGGGGGACGGGGGTCGCCGGGGCGGCCGTGATGCTGACCGGGCGTACGGCGCTCACCTGCGCGCATGTGGTGGAGACCGCGCTGGGGCTCGGCCCGTCGTACAGCGGTGGGACGCCGGGCGGAGTGGTGCGGGTTGATTTTCCGGGGGTCGGGGCGGGGCAGGTGGTGGCGGCGCGGGTGGTCGACGGGGGGTGGCTGCGGTCGCCGCCCGTCGGGGATCTCGCCGTGCTGCGGCTGGAGGAGGCCCCGCCGGACGGTGTGCGGGCCGCGCCGCTCGCGCGGTGCGGGGACGGAACCGGGGCGCGGGTACGGGTGTTCGGGCATCCAGCGGGGGTACCCGAAGGCTTGTGGGCCAGGGGAGAAGTGGTGGGCGCCGGTGGCACCCACCCCGGCTGGCGGCAGATCGACGGCGTCGACCTGGCCGGTGCCGCGGTGGAGCGGGGGTTCAGCGGTGCGGGGGTGTTCGATGTCGGGCGCGAGGCGGTCGTGGGGGTGCTCGCCACCGTGCTGGTGCCGGGCGGGCGCGCGGGGCGGGTCTCCTGGATGATTCCGCTGGACGTGCTGGACGGGACCGCCTTCGAGGTCCGCGGGCCCGCGGAGGGGGCGCGGGTTCTCCCGCCGCGGGTGCTGTGGGGGCTCGTGGACCGGCTGCTCGCGATGGACTCGGTGCGCGAGGACGCCGGGGCGCAGTTGCTCGGGATGCTGCCGGTGGCCATCGCCGGGGGCGTCGGGCGGCGCGGGTCGGCGCGGATGCAGCTCTTTGAGATCGTGCGGCGGTGCGGGGACTTCGCGGACGGGCCGGGGACGCTCGTGGAGGCCGTGCAGTGGATGGAAGGGAGCACCACCGCGGTGGACGACTTCGTGGCCGAGGCGCGCAGGACCTGGCCGGATCGGCTGGGTGACGATGGCTGACACCGTTCCGCCGCCCGACCCGCACACCACGGACCAGCTCGCGGACGCCCTGATGCAGGTGCGGGTCCTGGACGACCTGGAGGTCCGCCGGCTCTGTGTGCTGGACGCCCTGGACCGGCTCCGGCTGCGGCTGTCCATACCGGAGTTCGACGACAAGAAGATCCACGTCGTGGCGATGGTGCGCGCCTTCGGCACCGTCCCGAACGGCTGGCGGCGGCTCACCGAGGCCGTCCAGCATCTGGCCGACCACGATCTGCCGTCCCGGCACGCCGCCGCCCTCGCCCACCCCGTGGTGCCACCCGTCGTCGACGGCTCCGCGCTGCACGAACTGGAGCGGGCGCTCGCCGGGCTCGACCGGACGTCCGTGCCGGAGCTGCCCGCCGTCTACCACGCCGCCGCCGGTGAGCACTTCGGGCCGCTGCCCCCGGCCGTGCACACCGCCTGGGACGCCTACCGGCTGCTCACCCACACCAACCGGCCGCTGGACGGACCGCCCCGCACCGTGCGGTTCGTCCAGGAGCTGGCCGCGGTGATCCCCGCCGACCGCGGTGATCCGCTGCGCGCCTGGCTCGGCCGCCAGGTCCGGGCCACCGCCCCGAGCAGCGACGCCGCCCAGGCGGACCTGCACGCCTCCCGCTCCCGCGCGGGCGGTTGGCGCAAGGAGCCCCGCCACCCCGCCCATCTGCTCATCCGGATCGTGCCGTCCACCGCCACCCCGGACCGGGTCGACATCAGCTGCTGGGTCAACAGCGGCCCCGCCTGGGAGCCCCGCCGCCGGGAGGAGCGCTCGGTGCCCGCCGCCGAGATGCGGCTCCATGTGGCGACCCTGCTCGACCGCGAGGAGGCCCGGCTGCGCACCCACCGCGGCGGACTCGTCCTGGAGTTCATCCTGCCCCTCGCCCTGCTCAACGAGCCCGTCGAGGACTGGCCCCGGCACAGCGCCTTCGGCCCGGAGAAGGTGTGGGACAACGACCTGGGCGGCCCCCCGATCGGCGTCGGCCACCCCGTCGTCGTACGGAGTCTGGAGCGTATCGAGGCACTCCAGTTGCACCGGGTGTGGAACGAGCGCTGGGACGTGCTCACCGACGGCGGTGCGCAGGCCCGTGTGCACCAGTGCGCCCCGGGTGACGGAGCCCGGCGGGACTGGCTGTACGCGCGGCTCAGCGACCGCCCGGACGTCGTCCTGATGACCCTGGGGTCGCCGCCCGACGACCAGCACGGCCGCACCGAACTGCTGATCGGGCTCCAGGCCGGTCTTCCGCTGCTGGTGTGGAGCCGTTCCCCGGCCCCGGCCGGTACCCCGCCGCCGTTGGCCGAAGACGTACTGGAGGGCGCTCCGGGGGACGTTCTGGAGCAGCTGACGCGCTTGCGCTCCGCTCCCGGTACGGGGGACCATAACGGCGGGGGTCCCCGCCCCCGACTGGCCGTGCTGTGGGACGACCCGAACCGCCTGCCGGAAGTTCCGGACCCGATTGTTCAGAGCGACAGAGACGCCGCGGTACCCACTAGGGTGTGACCGACCTGAGGACCCGTCACGGCCCCGCCGTGACCGGCCGGCACGAGATCGACCGACCTCTGGACCGCCACCGGCCCGGACCGGTCGCCCGGTGAGCCCCGTGCGGGTTCCGGGAGAGGGAGTGGCTATGAGCGGCGACGTCCCGCAGCAGCGACCGGGCGGGTCCGGCGACCCGTCCGCGGTGCCCGGCGAGGCCCACGCGTGGTGGATCTACCGGGGAACGGCCGGGGACCAGCCCACCGCCCCGCTCGCCGACCTGCTCCCGCCCCCGCCGCCCTGGCGCGATTTCGACGGCGCCCCCGTCGTCCCCGGCCCCGCCCCGCGCGACGACGGTGACATCCGCCGCCGTCTCGGCGCCCCCGGCGCGGACGCCCGCCCCGCCTCCTACGACGAGCGGGACATGGTCAACGCGGCCCTCTTCCTGCGCCGCCCGCTGATCGTCACCGGCCCGCCCGGCATCGGCAAGTCCAGCCTCGCCCACCGGGTCAGCCGGGAACTCGGCCTCGGCCGTGTCCTGCGCTGGACGATCACCAGCAGGTCCACCCTCAAGGAGGGCCTGTACGCCTACGACGCCATCGGCCGGGTCCAGGAGGCCGCCGCCCGTGACGCCGCGCTCCCCCCGGACGCCCGCTTATCGGCCGGGGCACCCGAAGCGGACGGTGTCCGCCCTGACGGCGACGGCGTCCATCACATCGGCGACTACCTCCAACTCGGTCCGCTCGGCACCGCGTTGATCCCCCGCGACACCCCCCGGGTGCTGCTGATCGACGAGTTCGACAAGGCCGACACCGACCTCGCCAACGATCTTCTCGGGGTCTTCGAGGACGGCGAGTTCCGGATTCCCGAACTCTCCCGGCTCCGCTCCCGGCTGCCGGACGTCACCGTGCACACCGACGACCCGGACGACACCTACGCCGTCCACCACGGCCGGGTCCGCTGTCACGCCTTCCCCTTCGTGATCATCACCAGCAACGGCGAACGCTCCCTGCCGCCCGCCTTCCTGCGCCGCTGTCTCTCCCTGACGATGGCCCCGCCCGACGAGGAACAGCTCGCGGCGATGCTGGCCGCCCAGTTCACCGCCGGGGAAGGCGCCGAGCGCGTCGAGATGATCCGCGACTTCCTCACCCGCGCCCTCGCGGGCGGCACCCTGGCCGCCGACCAGCTGATGAACGCGGAGTTCCTGCGCACCTCCCCCGGCGGCCCCGACGAAGCCTCGTGGAACCGGCTGCTGCGCTCCCTGTGGCGCAGACTCGACGAAGTGGGCTCTGCATGACCTCCTCGCCCTTCCACCAGGGCGGGGCGGGTGACGGCAGCGCGCCGGGCGGCGCCCCGCCCGGACCGACGCACGCCGACCCGGCCGGACTGACGCTGATCGACGCGGGCGAGGTGCTGTGGCTGGCCGCCCAGCTCGAACTCCGGGAGCGGGTGGTACGGGAGGAGCGGGAGGAGCGGGCGGAACGGCAGTGGGCTGAGGGGACGGACGGGGCTGAGGGGGGCCAGGGGCCGGGCGCGGGTGCCGGGTCCCCGGCCGGGGACCGGTCCGCCGGACCGCCGCCGCCGGAACCGCCCGACGCCGATCTCCCCGACGTCCCCGACCTCCCCGACCTCCCCGCGGAGTTACAGCCGTCCGCCGCGCTGCTCGAAGCCCTCGCCTTCCCGACCGTCCCCGTCCTCCCCGCCGACCCCGGGACGGCCCCGTACGCCGAGCATCTCGGGCCGGACGGTGTCGGCGGGCCCGCGCTGGCCCGGTCCCGGATGATCGAGCACGCCCTGCGCCCGCTGCGCCGCAGGCTGCGCTCGCGCACGGAACATGTGCTGGACGAGGAGGCCACCGCCGAGTCCCGGGCGGAGCACGGCGTGTGGACGCCCCGGCTGCGGGCGGCCCGCGAGCGCTGGCTGACCGTGACGCTGGTGGTGGACAGCGGTGAGTCCATGTCCCTGTGGGCGCGCACGGCCGTCCGGTTCGCGGCGGTCCTCACCGGCTCCGGGGCCTTCCGTGACGTACGGGTGTGCTCCTGGCCGGACGGTGGGGCCGTCGTACCGGACTCCTCCGGGCGGCACATGGTGCTGGTGCTGACCGACATGTACGCGCCGCGCTGGCGGGACGGCGCCGCGCACCGGGAGCTGGCGCGCTGGGCGGCGCTGGCGCCGGTCGCCGTGGTCAGTGTCCTGCCGGAGTATCTGTGGTCGCGGCTGCCCGCCGTGCCCCACCGGACGCGGCTGCGCAGCCCCGGCCCGGCCGCGCCGAACCGGCGGTGGCGGCACGAGCCGGACGACCTCGCCGTGCTGGGCGCCCCGCAGGACGCGCACCGCCCCGGGGCGCTGCCCGTGCCGGTGCTGGAGCTGACGCCGGAGGCGCTCGGCGGCTGGGCGCGGTTCGTGCGGCACGCCCGGCCCGCGGAGTACGTGGCGCGGACGCTGTCGGTGTCGGCGGACGCCCCGGTGTCCGTACCGCCGTCCCGGCCGTCGCGGGCGCCGGTGTCGGCGGCCGACCGGGTGCGGCGGCTGCGGGCGCAGCTCAGCCCGGTCGCCTATCACCTGGCCCAGCTGGGCGCGGCCATCCCGCTGAACCTCACCGTGCTGCAACTGCTCCAGCGGCGGCTGCTGCCCGAGGCCCGGCCCTGGCACCTGGCCGAGCTGCTGCTCAGCGGGACGCTGGGGCCCGCCGAGGCGGCGCCGGACGCGCCGGACGTCCCGGTCCCGGCGCGGGTCGATCTGGACTTCGCGGCGGGGGTGCGCCAGGCGCTGCTGGCCGAGGGGACCCGGCGGGAGACCGCGCTGGCGATGCGGGTGGCGTTCGACCACCTGGGCGCGGTGATCCCGGGCGCCACCGGGGGCGCGCTGCGCCAGGTGCGGGACCTGGTCGCCGATCCGAGTCACGCGGGGCGGCTGCCGCTGGAGGGGCTGCGGGCCTGGCTGGCTCCGGCGCTGCCCGCGCTGACCGCCCTCGACGGCCGGCACACCGCGGCGGCGATGACGCTGGAGGGGCGGTTGGTGACCGAGGGGCGGACCGGGACGGGTGACACCACCGGGGACGACTCCGGCGAGCGGGAACTCGCCCCCGAGCCTGTCACGCACAGCACCGTCGGTGATACACAGGGTAGTCAGGGTAGTGAGAACGGTCTTCCGGATGCGGACGATGGAGGGAACGAGTCCATGAGTGGCGTGCAGCCCGCCCCTTTGAGGTCCAGGGGTGAGACGGCTCAGAAACCGCCGCCCGTCTGGGGCAACGTACCTCCGCGCAACCGCGCCTTCACCGGGCGGGAACAGCTGCTGGAGGATCTGCACCAGCGCCTCCAGGAGGGCACCACCGCCGTGCTGCCCGAGGCCCTCCAGGGCATGGGCGGGGTCGGCAAGTCCCAGCTGGCGGTGGAGTACGTGTACCGCCATATGAACGAGTACCAGGTCGTCTGGTGGATTCCGGCGGAGCAGTCGCAGCAGATCCGGCAGATGCTGGTGGAGCTGGCCCGGCGGCTCGGTCTCGATGTCGGCAGCGGCGAGGCCAACACGGCGGTGCCCGCCGTCATCGAGGCGCTGCGGCTCGGGGAGCCGTTCAAGAACTGGCTGCTGGTGTTCGACAACGCCGAGAACCCGGAGACCGTACGGGAGTTCTTCCCCACCAACGGGCCCGGACGGATCCTGGTGACCTCGCGCAACGCGCAGTGGACGACCGCCGCCCGACCGCTGGAGGTGGACGTCTTCGCCCGCGAGGAGAGCCGCCAGCTGCTCCAGATGCGCGCGCCGAGCCTGGACGACGCCACCGCCGACCAGCTCGCCGAGACCCTCGGCGACCTCCCCCTCGGGATCGAACAGGCCGCCGTGTGGCTCGCCGAGACCGGGATGCCCGCGGACGAATATCTGCGGCTGTTCGAGCAGCAGGCCGCCGAGCTGATGCTGAGCGACCCGCCGCCGGACTACCCGCTGTCGGTCGCCGCCGCCTGGAACGTCTCCCTGGAACGGCTGGACAAGCGGCACCGGGCCGCACTGCAACTCCTCCAGGTCTGCGCCTTCTTCGCCCCCGAGCCGATCTCCCGGCGGCTGCTGACCAACGTCCGGGACGCCCCGGTCCCGCCCGAGCTGGCCGCCGCCCTCGGCGACCCCATCCAGCTGGGCCGGGCCATCCGCGAGATCAACCGCTACGCCCTGGCCAGGATCAACCACAGCACCAACACCATCCAGCTGCACCGCCTGGTGCAGCGCGTGCTGATCAACCAGATGCCGGACGCGGTCAAGGACCGGATGCGCACCGGCGCCCACCGGCTGCTCGCCAAGGGCGACCCCGGCGCCCCCGCCGACCCGGGCCAGTGGCAGCAGTACGGCGAACTGCTGCCCCATGTGATCAGCAGCGACGCGGTGCGCTCCACCGACCCGTGGGTGCGGCAACTGGTCCTCAACGAGATCCAGTACATGTTCACCTGGGGCGACCACGAGGGCTCGCGCGACCTGGCGAAGGAGGCGTACGAGACCTGGCGGGCCACCGACGGGGAGAGCGCCGAGCCGGTGCTGATGGCGGCCAAGCTGTACAGCGACGCGCTGCGCATCCTGGGCCACTACCGGGTCTCCTACGAGCTGGACCTGCGCACCCGGGAGCTGATGGCGCAGACGCTGGGTCCCGAGCACGAGACGACGCTGGAGATCACCGGGATGCTCGCCTGGGACCTCAGGCTGCGCGGCGACTTCGGCCCGGCGTTCGAGCTGGACCGGGAGACCTTCGAGACCAGCCGCCGGCTGTTCGGCCCCAACGACCTGGCCACGCTGATCGTCGCGCACCGGGTGGCGCTGAGCCTGCGGCTGACCGGCGACTTCCGGCAGGCGCTGGAGCTGGACCAGGACACCCACCGCCGCAAGGTCGAGGAGCTGGGCGAGAACGCGCTGTCCACACTGGGCACCCTCGCGGGCGTCGCCACCGACCGCCTCGAGGGCGGCGAGTACATCGAGGCGCGCGACCAGCAGCAGGAGGTGGTCAGCCGGTACGAGTACAACTACGGCCCCACCAACCCGGCCACCATCGCCGGTTACCGCGGGCTGGCCGTGGCGGAGCGGCGGGCGGGCGGCCATGAACTGGCCCTGGAGCTGTCCACCAAGGCCCTGACGATGTCCCGGCAACGCTACGGCGACCACTACCCCCACACCCTGGCCACCCTGCTGGCGCACGCCGTCGACGTCCGCCACAGCGGCGATCTGGCCCGCGCGCTGGAACTGAGCGACCAGGGCTGCCGGGGGTACGCGCGGCTGTTCGGCGCCGACCATCCGCACACCCTGGGCGCCCAGGTCAACCACGCGGTCTGCCTGCGGCTGCTGGGCCGCGCCGAGGACGCCCGGCGGCTGAACGAGGAACTGCTCGCGGCCCTCGGCGACAAACTGGGCACGGACCATCCGAACACGCTGGCCTGTGCCACCAACCTGGCGGCGGACCTGTACGAGCTGGGCGAGGTGCGGGCGTCCGTGGAGCTGAGCACCCGGACGCTGGACCAGAGCCGGACCAGCATCGGCGAGGACCACCCGGCGAGTCTGGCGGCGGCCGTCAATCTGGGGCTCGGCCTGCGGCTGCTGGGCCGCGCCGACGAGGCCGACGCGCTGCGGGCGGACACCCTGGCCCGCTACGAACGGGTCCTGGGCGCCGATCACCCGGCGACGGTCGCGGCGGCGGACGACCGCCCGGCGAACTGCGACATCGACCCGATGCCGCTGTAGTCAGTCCTCCGTCTCCCCCGCCTCCCCCGCCTCGCCCGCCGGGAGGCGGGCGACCCAGTCCGCCGTGGCCACCGGGTCGGGCGGCGGACCGGAGGACGCGGCGACGAGCCGCCGCTGCACGGCCCGTACCAGCTCGGGCCGTTCCAGCAGAGCGCGGGCCGCCGCACCGCGCTCCCCGGACGCGCGCAGGGCGAGCCCGAGCCCGGCCCAGGCGGAGTGCGCGCCGGGACGGGCCGCGAGCAGCGCGGAGTAGGCGGCGACCGCCCGCTCCGGATCCCCGCTCAGCAGCTCCGTGTCGGCCGCGGCGACGGCCTCGGGACGTACGGGCGTGCCGTCGCCGCCGCGTGACCGGGCGGCGAGGGCGCCCGGTTCGGCCAGCAGCACCCGGCGCAGTTCGCTGCGCGCGACGGGGAAGCCGAAGCGCGGGTCGGGGCGCAGCCGGACGGCCACCGGGGGCAGTACGGCCGGGTCGGTGCCGTCGCGCCGGGCGTCGGCGAGCAGCCGCACCTGGCCGGGGTCGGGCCGCAGATGCCGGGCCCGCCAGACGGCCCGCAGGTCGGCGCTCTCGGCGTGGGCCAGGGCCGCTGCCCGCTCCGGCACCGGCTCGGCGGCCCAGGCGCGGGTCTGCTCGGCCATCCGCCGGACGAACCGGCGGCCGAGGTCGGTGAGCCCTCGGGTGGCGAGCATGGTCCGCAGCACCTCGTCGACGGCTCCCCGCCACACCGCGAACTCGAAGTGCGCGAGAGCGGCGGACGGCCCGTCGAGCGCCCGGCGTTCGACCCGCCAGAAGTCGGCGACGCCCGCGAAGGCGTAGGTGCCGTGCAGGACCCCGGAGAGGGGGCGGGGGTCGCTGCGCCAGGGCGTGTAGAGGGGCGGGCCGTCGTCGGCGCAGAGCGGGAGCTGATGCAGGAGCCCGTTGAGGACGGAGTGCCGGGCCTCGTGGACCAGGGTGGCGGTGAGTTCCCCGGCGTCCGGGGGCAGCGAGAGCAGGGCGCTGCCCACGGCCTCGTTGTAGGAGGCGCTGGCGGTACGGAAGCGGGGCATCGGCGGCAGCGGTACGAGCACCCGCAGGGCGTGGCCGACGAGTTGGGCGGCGTGGGGGTGGCGGGCCCGCAGGATCGCGCCGGACTCGGCCAGCCGGGCGTGCCAGCGCTCGGTCTCGGGGCCGGTGAGGGCGGGGGCGGGGGCGGGTCCGTCGCGGAAGTCGCCGTAGGGGTCGCCGTCCTCCAGGGTGAGGGGCGGGTCCTGGGGGGCGGGGCTCCAGGTGACGCGGTGGGCCGGGTGCCAGTGGCCGTCCCGGTGGCGGAGGTTGGCGGGGAGGTGGAGTGTGCGGTCGCCGAGGAGGAGATGGCTGGTGCCGTCGCCGCCGGGCCGCCGTACCCGCAGCACGGCGAGGGTGTCGGTGGTGTCCGGGATGTGGAGGCGACCGAGGGTGGGCAGGGAGACCGTGGCGCCGTAGAGGGGGAGGGAGAGGGTCGCCTCGGTGCCGGAGCGCAGGGCCGCGGCGGCGGCGAGACAGTGCAGATAGCCCAGTTCGATGGGGGCGTCCGGTCCGGTGCGGGTGCGCAGCCGCTCCAGGGTGCGGACCGCCCAGGTGCCGGTGCCGGGGTGTTCCAGCAGTTCGGCGATCACGTCCGGGCGGGTCCGCTCGACCCGCAGGAGCAGGTCCATGGCGGTGTCGGGGCGCAGCGGGTGGGGGGCGGCGGGGGGCTGGACGGCGGTGGGGGGCTGGACGGCGGTGGGGGGCTGGACGGCGGTGGGGGGCTGGAGGGCGTCGACCACCGCGCGGAGCATCAGCATCCGGCGTCCGCGTTCGACGTTCCAGAAGCGGCGGGCGGTGGCCGGGGTGAGCTGTCCGACGGCGAGTTGGTCGAGGTCGGACGCCGGTGTGCGGTATCTGCGGAAGACGGACCCGACACCGGGGGTCGGCTCGGTCATCCGCTAGACGGGCCCGCCGTCGCCGCCGCAGTCGACGGCCAGATACGGACTGTTGTTGCTGCCGCTGTCGTTCTGGATGGCGGGACTCTCCCCGAGCCGCGTCACGAGCGCCTGTACCGCCGCCACGAACACCGGGTCATGGAGGGTCATCACCTCGTGGAGCCCACATCGGCTGAGATCGACGAGGTCGGTCTCGAACTCCGTAGCAGAAGTCATCACGTCCCGCTGCCCCCATTTCGGTGTCGAGGCGGGTGCATCGCGTCCACTGGCCCGCTCTCAATACTGACCCTTCGCCTGCCGCACCGAAAGGGCACTCGGTGGCCACTTCGGCGTGAACCAGCCCGTGGGCGAGGGGAGTCGGGCCGAAGGGGGTCAGGGGGTGACGATGGCGAAGTCCGGGTCGGGGGCGTCGAGGTGACCGAGCAGGGTGGCGATCACACCGGGGTCGCCGGTGACCTGGACGCCGGGCCGGGAGGGCAGGTCGGCGGGGGCGACGGCCCCGGTCAGTACGGCGCGCAGCTCGGCCTCGGTGAGGGTGAACTCGGCGTCGGGGGTGCCGGTGGGGGCGGCGTCGGCGGGGTGGGCGACATGGACGAGGACACCGTTGCGCAGCCGGAGAGTGAGGGTGTCGCCGTCCGGATCGGCGTCGGTGAGATGCCAGCGGATGGTGAGGTCGGCGTCCTGGCTGCCGGGTCCGTCGACCCTGATGGCGAGCGAGTCGAAGAGCTGGCCGAGGGTGAGCGCGTCGAGCACATCGGTGGAGATGGTGGTGGGGGTGCCGACGGGGCCGTTGCGCAGTTCGTAGGCGCCCATGAGGTAGAAGTTGCGCCAGGGCCCGTTCTCGCTGCCGTAGCCGAGTTGTTCGAGGGCGTCGGCCTGGAGCTGACGGGCCTCGGTGTTGGTCGGGTCGGCGAAGACGAGGTGGTTGACCATCTGGGCGACCCAGCGGAAGTCGCCGTCGGCGTAGGAGCGGCGGGCGTGGGTGAGGACGGCTTCCGGCCCGCCCATGACATCGACGTAGCGGCGGGAGGCTTCGACGGGTGGGTGTTCCCACAGATGGGCCGGGTTCCCGTCGAACCAGCCCAGGTAGTACTGGTAGACGGCCTTGGTGTTGTGGCTGACGGAGCCGTAGTAGCCATGGGTGTGCCAGGCCCGTTCGAGGGCGCGGGGAAGCTGGACGCGCTCGGCGATCTCCAGCGGGGTCAGCCCCTGGTTGAGCAGCCGCAGCGTCTGGTCGTGCAGATAGGCGTAAAGGTCCCGCTGTTCGGAGAGATAGGTGACGACCCGCTCCTGCCCCCAGGTGGGCCAGTGGTGGGAGGCGAAGGCCACGTCGGTGGAGTCGCCGAAGAGGGAGACGGCCTCGGTGAGGTAGTGGGCCCAGACGCGGGGGTTGCGGACCTGGGCGCCGCGCAGGGTGAGCAGATTGTGCTGGTTGTGGGTGGCGTTCTCGGCCATGCACAGGGCGCGGTGGTCGGGGAAGTGGAGATTCAGTTCGGCGGGCGCCTCGGTGCCGGGGGTGAGCTGGAAGACCATGCGGATGCCGTCGATGGTCTCGGTCTGCCCGGTGTGGGTGATGTCCAGGGTCGGCGGGATCAGTCCGACGGTGCCGGTGGACAGGGTCTGCCCGAGCCCGGCGCCGATCCGGCCGCGTTCGCCGGTGGGGAGGGCGGCGCCGTACATATAGGCGGCGCGGCGGGTCATGGCCGTACCGGCGTAGACGTTCTCGCTGACGGCGTGACGGAGGAATCCGCGCGGGGCGAGGACGGGCACCCCGGCGGCGATGTCGTCCTCACTGACGACCCCGCGCACTCCCCCGAAATGATCGGCATGGCTGTGCGTGTAGAGCACGCCGGTGACAGGGCGGCTGTCCCCCCGGTGCGCGCGGTACAGGGCGAGTCCGGCGGCGGCGGTCTCGGCGCTGAGCAGCGGATCGATGACGAAGATGCCGCGCTCGCCCTCGACGATCGTCATGTTGGACAGATCGAACCCGCGGATCTGATAGATCCCGTCGGTCACCTCGAACAACCCATGGTCGGACACGAGCCGGCTCTGCCGCCAGAGACTGGGGTTGGCGGTGTCGGGACAGTCCCCGGCGAGAAACCCGTACGCGTCGAGGTCCCACACGGTCCGCCCGTCGGCGTCCCGCACGAGCGGCTCGTCGGCGGTCCCGAGAAAGCCCCGCCGTACGTCGTCCAGATCCCGTACGTCGTCGAAGGGGAACCGTCGCCGGGTCTCCGCGTTGGCCTGGGCGACGGAGGGCTCGGCGGGCCGGGGCGAGGCGGTGTCGTCGGGCATGGGCGGCTCTCCCTGCGGGTTCCGGGGCGGGTGGTTTCAGGGTGACCGGGGATGGGTCGGGGGTCGATCGGGTGGGGGCCGAACGGGTGAGGCGGGGGTCATGTCAGGGGGTGGGCACGTCGTAGACGACGCCGAGGGCGGCGAGGGCGTGGGCGTAGTGGCGTTCGCGTTGAGGCGGAGGCAGGTGGAGGACCCGTTCATCGCTGAAGATCGCCCGCACTTCCCGCGCGGAGGGCCCGTTCCAGCGGGCCGGGGGCGCGGGATCGGGGAGCGGGTGTACGGCGGCGAGGTACTCGGCGCTGTGACGGCCGGGGCGGCGGGGTGTGACGAGGGCGGCGAGGAGAGCCGCGAGGAGTCGGCGCACGGCGTTGTTCAGCTCCCTGGTCGTGGGCTCCGGTGGGCGCGGTTCTCGTGCAGCGAGCGGAGGGTGGCGGCGCGGTGGACTCCGTCCATGTCGCCACGTTCGGCCCTGGCGTGGAGGCGTTCCCGCAGGAGGCGGCACCAGGGGCACAGGGCGGGGTCGGGGGGCCCGGGTCGGGGGGCGGTGAGGGGGCTGGGACGGGTCATGCCCGTGCCTTGTTCCGGTCGGCGAGGGCGGGTGAGAGCTGTTCGGCGACGGTGGCGGCGCGGACGTGTTCGTGCGGTGGGTCCCATTCGACGCCGCCGTGGGGTGGGCGGAGGAAGTAGCGGCTGGGAGTGACGTCGGTGACCTGCCCGAGCTTGCCCCTGACGGTGTCGTAGGCGAGGGAGCCGAGGGGGAGGTGGGGGGTGGGGGTGGTCATGGGGGATCGATGTTCCTCTCTGTAGCGGTTTCGCTACCGGGAGAGACCAGGTTGGCCTACAGTCGGAACCGGTTCAACGTGGCGTAGCGGCAATATGAGTTGGGGTTCGCATGGTCAATCGCAAAGAGCTGGACCCGGAGAGCAGCCTGCAAGCGGCGTTCGGGGCGCGAGTCCGCAGCGTCCGCGAGTCACGGGGCTGGAGACAGGAGGACCTCGCGGCGGCGATGGGAGTGACCAGCGGGCATATCTCAGGCGTGGAAACCGCTCGCAAGATGCCGTCTTTACGCTTCGCGAAAGCTGCGGATGTGGCCTTCGGCCTGACCGGGACCGAGGCCACGTTTGAGCGGCAGTGGCGGGAGATGAGTTACGGGAGCTTGGTGGAGGGTTTCCCCGAGTACCTTGGGTTCGAGCGGCGCGCTGAAGAAGTTCGTCTCTTCGAGGTCGGCCTGATTCCAGGACCACTCCAGACGCGGGAATACGCGACCGCCATCGAGGCGGGGCATGTTCGACGAGGCTCCCTCACAGTCGAGCAGGCCGCCGAACGAGTCGGCTTTCTCATAGAGAGGCAGAACGGATTTGCCCGGGATCTGCCTCCTCTGGTCTTCGTCGTGTTGGACGAGAGCTGTATCCGGCGCACGATCGGCGGACCCGACGTCATGGACGGCCAGTTGGCGCATCTTCTGGACTTCGCAGATCAGCCGAACACGTCCTTGCAGATCGCGCCTTACACCATGGGGGAACAACGCCCCTTCAACAGGATGGTGAACCTGCTGACCCTGGCAGACAGGAGCGTGATCGCGTATCTCGAATCCCAGACGCAGGGATACCTGGAGCGCGAACTCACGTCTGTTCGACCGCTGGTGAGGTCCTACCATCAACTACAGACAGGGGCACTGTCACAGGCGGAGTCTGTGACCATGATCAATCAGGTACGAAAGGGCACCTCGTGACGACCGAACCACCCACCTGGATCAAGTCCTCCTACAGCGGCAGCGGCGGGTCATGTGTCGAATGGGCCCCCACCCACGCGTCCATGACTGGCACAGTCCCCGTCAGAGACTCCAAGAACCCGAACGGGCCCATACTCAACCTGCCCACCGACGCGTTCACCGCGTTCGTGACGGGCATCAAGGATGGGACGCTCAATCCCCTCTGAAACACGCGAGTCAACCCATAGGAAGGCTGGCAAAGCCATGGCGTTACGGTTCATCGCCAAGGACCCGAACACCAACGGGACGCAGTGCCCCACAGTCTGGGTGGACGACACAGCGCACGAGATCGTCGTCCAGGGCTGGCAGGCCGGGGACACTCTCCTGGCCCAGTGCCGGGAGACAGGCCCCATCCCGGAGTCGGAAGGGGTCGTACGGCTGCCCATCAGCATGGTGGCCGCGCTCAGGGAGGCATGTGATGTCGCAGACCGACTCGGCGTTCACTGATCTGCTCGCCAACACCCACCACTCGGCCGTCCACCTGGAGATGCGCGACTCCTACGGCATCGGGGAGGAGGCGGCCGAGTTCGAGCGGTGGCGGTCAGGATGGCGGCCCGACCCCGACCCCGCCACCTGGTGGAACGACTTCCACACCTGGGTCCGTGACGCCACCGCCCGGGGCGTGGTGTTCCGCCGGGCCCGGATCGTGTCGGAGCCGGTGAGCGAGTACATCCGCTACGAACACGCCTGCACCTTCCAGAACGTGGCGGCCGGGGAACTCGTCCGATGGCTCCCACGGCGCCACGCGTCGGACATCGCCCTCCCGGGCAACGACTACTGGCTCTTCGACGGCCGCCTGATCCTGTGGAACCACTTCACCGGCGACGGCGGTTCGGCCGGACCGGAGCTGGACGAACGTCCCGACGTGGCGAAGCTGTGCACCACCGCGTTCGACGCGGTGTGGGAGCGGGCCACACCACACGGGGACTACCAGATCCGATAGATCGATCAGCGCGTGCCCGCGTCCCCGTCCTCCAGCGCCCAGGCCGCCCGAAAGGCGGTTGCCGACCGGCTCCGTGAGATCCGGAGGGACGCGGGCCTGACCGGTCACGCCTTGGCCGAGCGAGCCGGCTGGCACAAGTCCAAGGTGTCGCGGCTCGAGAACGCCGTGACCGCACCCTCGGACGACGACATACGCCGGTGGTGCGCCGCGTGCCGGGCGGAGGAGCAGACGGCCGACCTGATCGCGGCATCCCGCTCGGCCGACAGCATGTACGTGGAATGGCGGCGCCTCCAGCGCACGGGCCTGCGCAGACTCCAGGAGTCCTACGGGGCCCTCTACGAGCGCACACGAGTGTTCCGGACCTACTGCGCCAACGTCGTCCCCGGCGTCCTCCAAACGCACGAGTACGCCACGGCCCTCCTGCGGTCCATCAGCCAGTTTCATGAGACACCGGACGACGTGGCGGACGCCGTGACCGCCCGGTTGGCCCGCTCGGAGCGCGTCGTACGCACGGGAGACCACCGGTTCGTACTGCTGCTGGAGGAGTCAGTGCTCCGGCACCGCGTGGGCGACGCACGGACGATGGCGGTCCAACTCGGCCATCTGCTGTCCGCCATGACGTTTCCGTCGGTCTCCCTGGGCGTGATCCCTTTCACCGCCGAGCGCCGGATGTGGATGATCGAGACCTTCACGGTCTACGACGACCGACAGGCGGAGGCGGAGTTGCTGACCGCCCGGGTGAACGTGACCTCGCCCACCGAAGTGCACCAGTATCTGAAAGCCTTCAGGGAGTTCTCCCACCTGGCGGTCTACGGTGCCGAGGCGCGAGCCCTGATCACCTCCGCCATCCACGCTCTGGAGTGATCCGTACGCCCCAGCGGAACCCCGTGGAACTTCGTGGAACTTCGTTGGATCGGCCCCCTCACCCTCTCTACCGTGCTGGTCATGGCAACTACGGAGCGAACCGCGACAGCGGCAGCCGGTGGCAATGCGCCAAAGGCATTACCGCCACACATCCCCTGGGGCATCAGCCGGATGCGGCCTTACCCCCGTATCCACCAGCCGGGCTACACCACCGCCGAACTCGACCACGTCACCCAGACCACCGTCTTCCGGGACAGCCGGGGCGATGTCGTGGAGATGGGCAAGCACGGAACCAGCAAGGGCACCGAGACCCAGCCTCAGTCCACCAACCTGGACAGCCGCAACGACACCGACCATGACCAGGACAGCGAGCAGGACTGATGCGTCACGCCGGACCGGTCGCGGTGATCACCGAAGTGGACGACATGACCGCCGACATGGTGATCACCGCACTGAACGAGCGCGGCGTCCCCGTCATACGGTTCGACCCCTCGGACATCGGTGACCGCCTCTCACTGTCCGCCCGGTTCGGCAGGGAGCCGGGGGCGGGGGCCGCTCCCACCGGACATCTCCGTACGCCCTCCAGAGACACCACCTTGGCGGGCGTACGGTCCTTGTACTGGCGACGCCCGACCTGGCCCCACTTCGAGCACCTGGATCCACCCGATGCCCGGTACGCCGTGGCCCAGGTCCGTCATGGGCTCGGCGGCACTTTGTACGCCCTGCCGAACGTTCGCTACGTGAATCACCCGCTGCGCAACCACACAGCCGAACACAAGCCCCTGCAACTTGCCGTCGCCGAACGCCTCGGCCTCACCGTGCCGCCCACTCTGATCTCCAACGACCCGGACGACGTGCGCGCGTTCATCAGGGAACACGGGCAGGTGATCCACAAGGCGCTGCGCTGGACCCCGTACCGACGTGGCGACGGCGTCGGACTGACCACCTGGACGGAACCGGTCACCGCCGACGAGGTGGACGAGTCCGTCACCGTGGTCCCGCACCTGTTCCAGGCCCGCGTGGACAAGGTCGCCGATCTGCGCGTGATCGTCGTCGGACCGACCGTGTTCGCCGTCCGTATCGACTCGGACCTGCTGGACTGGCGAGCTGATTACAGCGCCCTGGCCTACACGCCCGTGAGCCTGCCTTCCGGAGTGGAAAAGGCGCTGATCGCCCATCTGAACCACTTCGGCCTCGCCTCCGGCAGCTTCGATCTGGCCGTCACCCGTGATGGTGACCTCCACTGGTTGGAACTCAACCCCAACGGTCAATGGGGTTGGCTCGAAGACGAGACCGGACTGCCGATCGCCGCCGCCTTCGCCGACCTCCTGGCCCAAGGAGCCCCCACATGACCCCTCCCGACCCCGCCGCCCTCCGCCACGCCCTGGCCGATCGTCTCCAAGAGCGCGGCATCCTCAAGACCCCCGCCTGGCGGAAAGCCGTCGAATCCGTCCCCCGTGAGCTGTTTCTCCCCACCTTCTTCACCGACCGCCCCGGACCCGACGGCGTCACCCGGTACACCCCCGCCGACGCGGGCGAACGGCTCGCGCTCAGCTACCAGGACGAGACCTGGGTGACCCAGCTCGACGGCCACCTCACCGCAGACACCGCCGACGGGCCGACGACCGGCTTCCCCACCTCCTCGTCCACCATGCCCTCCACCGTCGTCGGAATGCTCGAATCCCTCGACGTCGAGGACGGGATGAACGTCCTGGAGATCGGCACCGGCACCGGCTACTCCACCGCTCTGCTGTGCCACCGCCTCGGCGAGGACAACGTCACCAGTGTGGAAGTGGACCCCGCCGTCGCGGTACGTGCCGACGCCGCCCTGGAGCGGGCCGGGTACTCGACCTGGACCGTCACCGGTGACGGACTCCTCGGCCATCCCCGCCGCGCGCCCTACGACCGCACCATCGCGACCTGCGCCCTCCGCCGCATCCCGTACACCTGGGTCCGGCAGACCAGGCCCGGCGGGATCGTTCTCGCCACCGTGGGGCCCAGCGCCTGGTCCTACGGCACCGGGCTCGCCAAGCTCACCGTCACCGGCGACGGCACCGCCGAGGGCCGGATCATCGGCCGGGCCTCCTTCATGCCCGCGCGCGCGGAGGCCGTCCTCCCGCTCTCGGGAGACCTCTCCGCCCGTGCCGCCTACGCCGACAGCGAGCGGCCGACCGCCCTCTCCCCCGACCTTCTGAACGACTGGATGCCCGCGTTCCTGGCCCAGCTCGCCGCCCCCGGTGCGCAGCTCCTGCGTGTCCTCGGCGGTGACAGTCAGGAGACGGTCCATCTCTTCGACACCGGACGGGAGTCGTTCGCCTCCCTCACCGCCGACGGGAGCACATGGCACGTCCGGCAAGGGGGCCCCACCGCGATCTGGGACGCCGTCGAGAACACCGTCATGGCCTGGCAGGACGCCGGTGAGCCCGACATCACCGCCGTGCACATGAAGGTCACCCGCCACGCGCACACCTACTGGATCGATGGTCGAGCCGGTCTGCGCTGGACGCATCCGCTCCCACCGCTCGGTGGCTGAGGAGCGACAGGTGCTGTACCCGGGCCGGATCGACCTCTCCTCCACAAACCCACAGGTCAAACCCCGGTCATCCGGTCGCCGTACCCACCCCGCCAACCCCCCGTGATCATGTCACCGCCCTGTGACAGCCCCGTCCGGGAACGGCGTCGGGTGGAGCCCTGCCCGGTTCAGCCCCCTCATAGTGATCGAACAAGCGTCGCGGAACCGACCGGTCCGCAGCTCAACCGCTCGACACTCAAGGGGAATTCCATGTTCGGCAACCGTTCTCGCAAGACCCTTCTCGCCTCCGCCGTCCTCGTCGGCAGCGCGCTGCTGATGACCGCCTGCCAGGGCACCGACAGCGGTACCGACGCCGCGCCCGCCGGGAACGCCGCCGCCGTCAAGGGCGGGTCCGGGGTCGACAACGGGAACGGGGAGCGCGTACCCGTCGACTCCCCCGACCAGGGGGAGGGCAATGGCGAGGACGCGCCTGGGTCCGGGGTCGACAACGGCAGTGGCGAGCGCGTGCCCGTCGACTCGCCCGACGACCAGGGGACCGTAGGGCAGGTCTGCGGGGCCAATGACATCGACTGGAGCACCCGCTCCGAGACCCAGGCCGGCGGCTATGAGCTGATCATCGCCAAGGCCAAGCCCGGCATCACCTGCTACCTCCCCGCCGACCTCCCGACCGTGTCCTTCGGGTCCGGCGGCACCATGGCCGGGCCCGCCGAGCAGTCCGCCGGGCCGGAGATCGAGCTGACCGGGGACGTCACCGCCTACGCCGGGCTCAACCCGAAGACCACCAACGACGACCACGGCACCGAATGGGACTCCCTCATCGTCAGTGTCGGCCAGGACGACCCGGAGCCCGTCTCCCTCCCCGTCGAGCCGCTCCTCGTCGACCAGCCCGTCGTCACCAGCTGGCACACCGACCCCGCCGACGCCGTCCCCTTCAGCTGAGCGGTCGGCGGCTCTGGGCCGGCCGGGTGAAGAAGAACCCCGCCCGCTGTGTCCCTCCTATATGACTTTCATCAGGTCGTTTCACTGTCCGTGACAACTGCCCTCCACCGACGACGGGCCAGGTGCCCAGGACCGCTGTCCCGTCCGACCGCGCCGACTCGCCCGTACCACGCGAGGAGACCGCAACCGCATGGACAGAAGAACCTGGCTGATGGCGATGGCCACCGCCACCGCCCTCGTCACCTCGACCGCCGCCCCGGCGCTGGCGCTCCCGTCGCCGACCGGTCATCGTGGACCGGTCGCCACCGCCCCCCAGGCCCGCGCCCCGTTCGGCTGTGCCGGTGACATCCTGCTGGCCGCCGGGGACACCGCGACCCAGCTCTACGAGGGGGAGACCGGACCCGGCGAGATCAGCTTCTCGGCGCTCGGCTCCGCGACCGAGCGCTACAACGGCATGGGGGTCAATCCGGACGACGAGTACCTCTACGCGATCGACCGCACCGACCGGAACCTGCTCCGCGTGGACGACACCGGCGCGGTCACCGACCTGGGCTCGGTCGGACTGCCCGCCCCGCTGAACTCCAACACCTACGCGTCGGGCGCCTTCGACGACGCCGGGAACTACTTCGTCGCGGGCGGCTACGACAACCGGCTCTACCGGGTCGACATCGCCGCCAAGACCTCGACCCTGATCACCCTCAGTGAGACCTTCAACGGGGTCATCGACTTCGCCTACAGCGGCGGCTACCTCTGGGGCGCCAACCGCAGCGGCTCCATCGTCCGGATCGACCCGGCCACCGGCACCGTCACCGCGTACCCGGACACCATCACCGTCGGCGACTACGGCGGCACCTTCACCTACGGCAACGGTGACCTCGGCTTCTTCTCCAACTCCGGCACCATCCGCCGGATCAGCCTCACCAATCCCGCGAACCCGACGTTCAGCGAACTCTCCTCCCAGACGGCCCCGGCGATGTCCGCCGCCGTGGACGCCAGCTCCTGCTTCCAGATGCCGGTGGACCTGGCCGTCGCCAAGACCGGTCCGGCCGAGGTGTCGGCGGGCGGGACCGTCTCGTACAGCATCAAGGTCACCAACAACGGGCCCAACGCCTCCTCCGGCTGGACCCTCACCGACACCGTCCCGGCCGGACTGACCAACGCGGCCACCACGACCGACGGGTGCGCCATCGCCGCCGGGAAACTCTCCTGCACGGGCGGCGCCCTCGCGGTCGACGCGAGTACGACGATCGCCCTGACCGGCAAGGCCGCGGCGGACGTCACCTCGATCGTGAACACCGCGACCGTGTTCGGCAACGACCCGGACCCCGACCCCGACAACAACGACTCCACGGTCACCACGACCGTCAAACCGTCCGTCGATCTCGCGGTGGTCAAGACCGGGCCGCCGGAGATCACGGCGGGCGGGGCCGTCTCGTACAGCATCAAGGTCACCAACAACGGGCCCTCCGACTCCACCGGCTGGACCCTCACCGACGCCATTCCGGCGGAGCTGCGGGACGCGGCCACCAGCACACCCGGGTGTTCCGTCACCGGCGGGAACCTGACCTGCACGGGCGGCGCCCTGCCCGCCGGGGCCAGCACCACCCTCACCCTCACCGGCATCGCCGCCTCCGACGCCGGCCGGATCACCAACACGGCGAAGGTGACCGGCAAGGAGCCCGACCCCGACCCGGACAACAACGAGTCCACCACCACGACCGCCACCGAGCGGCGCGTCGACCTCGCCGTGACGAAGACCGGTCCCGCGACGGTCGCGGCCGGCGGGGACATCACCTACACCCTCAAGGTCACCAACAACGGGCCCTCGGACGCGACCGGCTGGGGGCTCAACGACCCCGTGCCCGCCGGGCTCCAGAACGCCGCCACCAGCACACCTGAGTGCTCGATCACCGGTGGTGAACTGACCTGCATCAGCGGGCCGCTGGCCGTCGGGGCGAGCAAGACCATCACCCTCACCGGGACCGCCGCGCCGAACGCCACCAGCATCGCCAACACGGCGGTCGTCGAGGGCAACGACCCCGATCCCGACCCGGGCAACAACGAGGCGAAGACCACGACGGACATCACCTCCTCCGTCGACCTCGCCGTCACCAAGACCGGGCCCGCCACCGTCACCGCGGGCGGGGAGATCACCTACACCCTCAAGGTCACCAACAACGGGCCGTCCGACTCCACCGGCTGGACCCTGAGCGACCCGCTGCCGTCCGGTCTGCGGGCCGCGCGGACCACCACCGCCGGGTGCGCGGTCGCCGCCGGGACCCTGTCCTGCACGGGCGGCGCGCTCGCCGTCGGGGACAGTACGACCATCACCCTGACCAGCACCGCCGCACCGGACGCCCGCACCATCGACAACGCGGTCACGGTCGACGGCAACGAACCCGACCCCGACCCGGGCAACAACGAGGACGAGATCACGACCGACGTCACCCCGTCCGTCGATCTCGCCGTCACCAAGACCGGGCCCGCCACCGTCACCGCGGGCGGGGAGATCACGTACAGCCTCAAGGTCACCGACAACGGGCCGTCCGACTCCACCGGCTGGACCCTCACCGACCCCATCCCGGCCGGGCTCCAGAACGCGGCCACCAGCACGCCCGGGTGTTCCGTCACCGGCGGGAACCTGACCTGCACGGGTGGCGCGCTCGCCGTCGGGGACAGCGAGACCGTCACCCTCACCGGGACCGCCGCGACCAACGCCACCAGCATCACCAACACGGCGAAGGTGACCGGCAAGGACCCCGACCCCGAGCCCGGCAACAACGAGGACGAGACCACCACCACCGTCTCCGGGAAGCCCGGACTGACGATCGCCAAGAAGCAGGAAGGGCCCGCCAAGGTCAAGGCCGGAGCCGACGTCCGCTACACCATCACCGTCACCAACACCGGCACAACCGCCTACACCGAGGCCGACCCCGCGTCCTTCACCGACGACCTCACCCCGCTCCTCGACGACGGGCGCTACGCCGGTGACGCCAAGGCCACCCGGGGCACGGTCACCTACGACGCCCCCGAACTGACCTGGACCGGCGCCCTCCAGCCCGGCCAGAGCGCCATCATCACCTTCACCCTGAAGACCAACTACCGGACGTTCGGAGACCTCAAGCTCGACAACACCGTCGTCTCCGACACCCCCGGCACCAACTGCCCCGCCCGCACCACCGACCCCCGCGCCACCGACCCCCGCTGCACCACCCACGGCAAGGTCATCCCCAAGGACAAGGGCAAGGACTACGGCAACGGCAGGAAGTAGCAGGCATCGGGCGGGCGGCTGGCCGGTTCAGTCGCCCGTCCTCGCTCCCCAGACGTACACCGCGTCACCCAGCCGCAGCTTGCTCCACAGCGCCTTCGCGTCGTCGTAGCGCAGATTCACACAGCCGTGCGAGCCGGGGTCCTCGAAGATCGCGCGGTAGCTGGCGTGCAGGGCCTGGCCGCCGCTGAAGAACTGGGCGAACGGCATCGGCCCGTCGAACTGGGTCGACCAGAACTCCTTCTCCCGCATATAGATCTCGAACCAGCCGGTACGCGTCCCGTACCCGGGCATCCCGGTCCGCGCCGGAACCGGTTTGACGACGACCTTCCCGGCGTCCTCGACCCACAGGATCTGCCGGTTCTTGTCGACGCACACCACGATCCCGTCCCCGTCGGGGCAGCCCTTGATCCGGTCCCCCTCCGCGAGCGCCCGCTCCCACACCACGGCCCGGTAGGTGGCGAGACCCGCGAGGCCGTCCGCCGGATCGAACTCCAGCCGCTGCTGGAACCGGGCGATGGCCGCGCAGTCGGCGGCCGACTGACGGCCGTCCACCGGCAGCTTGAGATGCGCCTCCACCTCGCGCTGATAGGCACCGGTCGTGGTGGTGCAGGCCGTGTCCCGCGCCGACGGTATGGACTCCTCGCCGCCCTCCGAGTCGGCCGTCGCCGCCGGTACGGCGAGTACACCGCCGAGGAGCGCGGTGAGGAGGGTGACACAGGCGAACCGGCGCCACCCACGGGGCTCCGTCGTGACCGTCGTGACCGTCGTGTGCAGGGCGTCTCTCATGTCCATCCATCTCCTGCTTCCGCGCGCATGGGGGGGGTCGATGCCAGCCTCACCCGCGCGGCGCCCTGGCAAGCCGCCACGCCGGACACGCCACCCGTCCGGCCCTCCGGCATCACCCGCCCGCGCCGCCCCTACTCCGTCTCATGGGCGTGCGGGGACGTCGACACGGGTGCGGTGGGCCGCTCCCGGCCGCCGTCCCTTCCGGTGACGACGACGGCGACCAGGCCGATCACCACCGCCGCCGCGACGAGACGGCCGGTCGCGCGCAGGGTCCAGGCGGGCAGCCCGATCCCCGTCCGCAGCCGTTCCGAGCGGCGGGCCGGACGCAGGAGGCGGAGCAACAGGAGGGCGGCGATGGGGAGTTGGAGGAGCCAGAGGGTGGTGCGGGGCCAGGAGCCGTACCAGACGTTGGTGCCGTACAGGAGGGTGTGCCAGACGCTGAGGACATAGACGACGATCACGAAGCGGTGCAGTCGGCGCCAGGTGGTCGCGCCGATGCGGTGGCGGACGTAGAAGAGCAGGCCGAGGGGGATCGCCAGATACAGGGCGCCCTGGCCGATCGGGATGGCGGTGCGGCCGGTCCCCGAGTCGTACCAGCCGGGTACGAAGGAGTCCGCGAAGCCGGTCCACAGGCGGGCGGCCCAGCCGAGTTTCTCCTCGTAGCGGACCAGTTCGGCCGCGAACATCAGGGCGTGCGCCGCCATCAGGGCCATGGTGGTGAGGCTGGTCGTGCGGTGCCAGCGCTCCAGGGTCTGGTGGGAGACGGGGAGGCGGCCGGTGCCGGGGCCGGACAGGAGCAGACCGAACATCACCGTGCCCCACGCCCACAGCAGCCCCGACCAGCCGAACGCCTGACTGAGCAGATACATCCAGTACTCGCCCGGATCGCTCATGAACGGCATCACCGCGACCGTGTCCGACGTACCGGACTCCATCCGCGCCCAGAAGAACACGAACACCGCCGCCGTCACCACCAGCGCGGCGAACGCGTCCGGGATCGCCGCCCACAGATCCGACCGCAAGGTCACCCGGCGTTCGGGGGCGGGGCGTTCGGACGCGGGCTGTCCGGACCCGGGCTCTTCGGACGCCGGGGTACCGACCGTCGTACCGGACTCCCGCTGCGGTATCTCTGGCTCCATGCTGACGTCTCCTGCTCGGCGAACGAGGGGCGTGCCTCAGGAGTCGGACGGGAGGGGGGAGAAGTTCCCGTCGGTTGCGGGGATTTCCGGGTCCACACCCGGGACGCGATCGGGGCGTTGGTGGAGGCGGCCAAGGGGCAGTTGTGAGGGGTCCCGGGCGCCTCTATCATCCAACCCGAACGGTTCGAGTGTCATGGACACGCCGCACGATCAAGGTCACCCATCCCCCCACAGGTACACAGAGTGAGGAACCGGATCATGCTTCGACGTACGTTCACCGGCATCGCCGTCGGCGCGGTGCTCGCGGTCCCCGCGGTCGCGTTCAGCGCCGCGCCCGTCGCCGCCGCCCCGGCTGTCGCCGCCGCGGTCACGCTCACCTACGACGACAGCACCGCCGCGGAGTTCAAGCCGCAGGTCACCCAGGCCGTCGGCATCTGGAACACCTCCGTCAGCAATGTCCGGCTGGTCAAGGCCACCGCGGGCCAGCGGGTCAACATACGGATCACCGCGGACAACGACTGGCCCAGGGCGAACCTCGGCCCGGTCCGCCCCACCGGCACGGTCAACGTCTGGATCGGCCGCCAAGCCGTCACCCAGGGCTACAACGTCGTCCGGATCGTCGCCCATGAGCTGGGCCACAGCCTCGGGCTGCCGGACGTCAAGCCCGGCCCCTGCTCCTCCCTGATGTCCGGTTCGACGGGCGGCGTGAGCTGCAACAGCCTCACCCCGAACGCCAGTGAGGCGGCCCGCGTCCAGCAGAACTACGCGTCGGCCCTCGCCACGGCCGGCGTACGGCCGTCCGGGTCGGGGGTCGTCCTGCGGGACGCCGCCTGACCGACCCGACCACCGCCTCACCCCGCGTCCCCGTCCGGCGACGGGCGGGGACGGCTTCCGTGGGGAATCGGGCCGAGTGCCGGTGTCCCGCGCGGCCAGGGAACTCGACAGTGGCCAGAATCGTTTGCAGGATTCCCCAGCAAACCGAGGAGTGGCCGCCTTGTCCGGCAGACCGACGGACCCCCCGGGGCACAGTCCCCGACCATCCCGCCATCGATGGAGGAGCTACCCGTACGGCACCCGGCGGGGTGGTGTTCGATGAGTGCCGTCGAAGCGTGGCTGGGCCTGCTGGCCGTACTGGTGCTGACCGCCGGTACGGGCTACTTCGTGGCCCAGGAATTCGCCTATGTCTCCGCCGACCGGCTGGCCCTCGCCCGGGAGGCCGAGCGCGGCGACCGCCGGGCCGAGCGGGCGCTGACGGTACTGGGCCGGCTGTCGTTCATGCTGTCCGGCGCGCAGCTCGGCATCACGGTGACCGGGCTGGTCGTCGGCTTCATCGCCGAACCGTCCGTGTCCGCCCTGCTGAACCCGGTACTGACCGGGATCGGCGTGCCCGAGGGCGCGGTCGGCGGGATCTCCGTCGTGCTGGCCTTCGTCGGCGCGACCGTCGTCCAGATGGTGCTGGGCGAGCTGGCGCCGAAGAACCTCGCCATCGCCGTACCCGACCGGCTGGCGAAGTCCCTCGCCGGGTCCACGCTCGCGTATCTGAAGGTGGTCGGCCCGGTGATCCGGATCTTCGACGGGGCCGCCAACCGGCTGCTGCGGCGGATCGGCATCGAGCCGGTGGAGGAGCTGCACCACGGGGCGACCCTGGAGGAGCTGGGCCATCTGATCGGCGAGTCCCATGAGCGGGGCGAGCTGCCCGAGGACACCGCCGCGCTGCTGGACCACGCCCTGGAGTTCTCGGAGCGGACGCTGGACGAGGTGATGGTGCCGCGCGCGGACGCCGTCTTCGTCCGGGAGGAGGCCAGCGCGGCCGAGGCGATCAGCCTGATCGGCCGCCACGGGCACTCCAACTACCCGGTCCTCGGCGACCACCCCGACGACGTGGCCGGAGTGCTCGGGGTACGGGAGCTGATGGCGCTGCCCGCCGCCCGGCTGACCGGCACCACCGCCCGCGCCCTGGCCCGGCGTCCGCTGCTGCTGCCGGACACGCTGGCGCTGCCGGACGCGGTGGCCCGGATGCGGGAGCTGGACGACGAGTTCGCGGTCGTCCTGGACGAGCACGGCGGAGTAGCCGGGATCGTCACCTACGAGGACATCGCCGAGGAGCTGATCGGCGACATCGCCGACGAGTCCGACACCGTCACCGAACCCGCCGTCGCCGACTCCACCGGCGGCTGGCTGGTCGACGCCCGGCGCCGCCTGGACGAGATCGCCGAGGCCACCGGCGTGGAGCTGCCCGAGGAGGACGACTACGACACCGTCGCCGGACTGATCGTGGACCGGCTGGGCCGCTTCCCGGCGATCGGCGACCGCCTCACCGTGGATCTGCCCGGTGGGGACCGCGCGCGGATCGAGGTCCGCACCCTGGACCGGCACGTCCCGGCCAGGGTCCGCATCGAGACCGTCCCGCAACCGCCCGACACCGCCCCGAAGGACGCGTCATGAGCTTCCCGATGGCCCTCTTCGTGACCGTGCTGCTCCTGATCGGCAGCGGCTTCTTCGTGGCGGCCGAGTTCGCGCTGGTCGCGGCCCGCCGCCACCGGATCGAGAAGGCGGTCGCGCAAGGACAGCGCGGCGCCAGGGCCGCCCTCGCCGGGATGCGCGAGCTGTCGCTGATGCTGGCGGGCGCCCAGCTCGGCATCACCGTGTGCACCCTGGGCCTGGGCTCGGTGTCCAAGCCCGCGATCTCCCACGAGCTGGACCCGCTGCTGCACCGCCTCGGCCTGCCCAGCGCGCTCAGCTACGCCGTCGCCTTCGCCGTAGCGATGATCGTCGTGGTGTTCCTGCACATGGTGGTCGGCGAGATGGCCCCCAAGTCCTGGGCCATCGCCCACCCCGAGCGCTCCGCGATGCTGCTGTCCCCGCCGTTCCGGGCCGTGGTCCGGCTGGTCCGCCCGCTGATCCGGGTCCTCAACCGGATCAGCAACGCCCTGGTACGGCTGTGCCGGGTCACCCCGCGCGACGAACTGACCTCGGTCCACAACCGCGAACAGCTCACCCACCTGGTCACCGAGTCCGAACGGCTCGGCCTGATCAGCGGCACCGACTCGGACCTGCTCACCCGAACGCTCACCGAACCGGACACCCCGGTCAGCGCCCTGAGCATCCCCGCCGACCGGATCACCTCGGTCGGCGCCGACGCCGGTATCGACACCGTCCTGCGGGTCGCCGCCGACACCGACCGCACCCGGCTGCTGGTCCGCGACGGCACCGCCGTCCTCGGCTCGGTGCACGCCCGGGACGCCCTGGTCGCCCGCGCCCAGGGCCGCACGGCCGACGCCCGCGCGCTGGCCCGCCCGGTCCCCGTCCTCACCGGGACCACCACGGTCGCCGACGCCATCGAACTCCTGCGCACCCGCCGCGCCTCCCTGGGCGTCGTCCAGGACCCCACGGGCCGCCTCACGGGCCTGATCACCCTGGACGACCTGCTGGCGCGGTACTTGCAGCCGCAGGGGGTGTGAGGCCCACGCGTCAGAGAGATCAGCGCAGGCCCAGGCAGTGGGTCCAGGTCCGCCAGGGGGACGGGGAGGTGTCCGTCGCCGTGAGGAGGGCGCAGAGGACGCCGGGGGCGCCGCCCAGCAGGCCCATGTCCTGGGCGGCCAGGGCGGGGAGTTCGGAGAGGTGGGCGGTCAGGTAGGTGAGGAGGCGGGTGCGCAGGGACGGTGCCGACGGGTGGTGGGCGTGGCGGTCGAAGGCGTCCGCGACGGCGAGGACACCGGCCGCGCCGTGGCAGCAGGCCAGGCGGTCGGTGGCGGGGCCGCCGTAGAGGTGGAACGTCTCGTCGTAGTGGTCGCACAGGGTGGTGAAGGCGCCGCTCGCCCAGTCGGCGGTCGCCCGGTCGCCGGTGGCGTCCGCCGCGTCCCACAGGGCCCAGCAGACGCCGGGGGCGCCGTAGCACCACGCCTGGCGGGGGCGGGCGCCCGGGGTCGGGGGGCCGTCGAGGCCCGCGCCGTCCCAGCTCTGGATGGTCCGGGCGTCCGGGAAGGACTGGGCGGTCAGCCAACCGGTGAGATGGCGGATCGCGTGGGTGAGGGCGGGGGCGGGGGCGGGCGTGCGGCGGGCTGCCGCGGTGAGGGCGGTCAGCAGACCGGCCACTCCATGGCCCATGCCGGTGTTCACCCGGCCCTCCAGCCAGTCCAGTTCCGGGAAGCGGTCGTCCCGGGCCGCCCGCAGGCGACGCAGGTCCGGGTCGGAGCAGAGCAGGGCCAGGTGGTCCACCAGGGCGGCGGGGGGAGGGGCCGGGGACAGCAGCAGGGCGTGCAGGGTGCCCGCCGGGCCGACGATGAAGTCGTAGTCCGTGATGGTGACGTCGGTGGTGCGCAGGGGGCCCGGGGTCGACAGATGGGTGTGCAGGCGGTCGGCGACCCGGTCGAGGGCGGGGTGCAGCCGGGCGCCGAAGCGCAGGCCCGCGAGAGTGCCGGCGAGACCGCCGCTGAAGAGGCCGGGGTGGCCCGTGCCGCGTCCGGCCGTCCGCGCCCAGGAGGCGACCGCGGCGGCGGCGACGGCGGTGGTCGCCGGGTCGTCGGGGTCGGTGGCGGCGAGCAGCGCGGCGAGCGCCGGGACGCCCATGTCCGTGGTGTCCGGCGGTGGTGTGCCGGTGGTGTCCGGGTGCTCCCTGGCCCGGGTCCAGTCCCGTAGGACGGTGACGGCCAGGGCGGTGACATCGAGGGTCTCGGTCACGGATGGGGGCATCTGCCGGGGCTCTCCGGTGAGTTCGCGGGAGGTGTGGGGCGGGTGCGCCAGCGGCTGAAGTCGGTGGCGCACCCGCGGCTCAGCGGCTCAGTGAGTCCGTCAGTCAGTGAGTTCGTGGCTCATTGAGTGCGTGAGTCAGTGAGTTCGTGAGTCCGGGTCAGCAGACGCCGATGATGCTACAGACCACGATGGTGCAGATGCCGATCGTGTTCGGGGCGGCCTCGGCCAGCTCCGTGTCGGTGATCCGGGTCTCCAGGTCGGTGATGAGGTTGTCGAGGTCGTTGATGTCGATGGAAGGCATCGTGTTCTCCGTTCGGTTCGTGCAGGGTTTCTTGTGATGCCGACCCCGGGGGGATTCCGGGGGCGCTTGTGGGTCAGCCGCGCAGTGCGGCGGCTGCGGCGTCGACGAGGGCGTCGGCGGCGTCGGGGCGGCGGGGGGACCTGAGGAGCAGTTGGGCGGCGGTCGCGGGGGCACCGGGATGGGCGGTGTCCCGCAGCAGATGACCGTCGGGCGCCGGGAGCGCCTCCTCGACCAGCAGCGCGGCCCGGCCGTACTGGGCGCGCAGCCGGTCGAGGGTGCGCAGCGCGGGCAGCGCGGCGAAGTCCATCGGGGTCTGGGAGGCCGGCGGGCCCTCGGGAGGGTCCTGCGGGCGGACGAAGCCATGGCGGGGCAGACCGGTGCGGGCGCGCAGCGCGGCCAGGTAGATCATCTTGTCCCGGTCGTCGGCCTCGACGGGCCAGAGCCGCGCGTCCGGCACCCGGTACGTCGCCGGAGCCACCACGACCCGTCCGCCGCCCACCGTCAGCCGGGGCACCCGGGCCGCCCCGGGGAACGCCGCCGCCAGTCCGTCCAGCCGCAGCACACCGGCGGTACCGGGGTGACGGGCCGCCAGCAGCACCCGCAGCAGTTCGTCGTACGGCGGGACCGGCGTCCGGGTGGCGTGGTGCAGGGGCACGATCCGTTCCCCGTCCGCCTCGGCCACCACCCGGTCGCCCGCCCGGCGCAGCGTGATCCGGTCCAGCGGCAGATGCCGGGCACCGGTGGGCGCGGTGGAGCCGTGGTACGGCGCCGGGTCCGGGTCACCGGTCCACCAGGAGGTGAGCCGGGGACGGCGTACGGCGTTGGCGGCGCGCTCGGCCAGCGGCGGGACGAGGACCTCCACGAACCGGACCCCCGCCGCCCGTTCCACCGCGCCGAGGAAGGCGCGGTAGCGGGCGATGTTGTCGTAGCCGCCGGGGGTGAGGGCGTCCAAGGTGTCGGCGAACCGGGCGTCCAGGACCCCGGCCGGGGCCGCCGACTCCAGTACGGCGACGGGACCCTGACCGCCCGGCAGCGGACGGACCAGGCAGTCCAGCGGCCAGGGCGGCAGCGACTCCTGCGCCTTGGGGGCGCCGAGGCGGTCCAGCAGTGCGTCGTCGAGGTCGACGGACCCGGCGTCCAGCCGCCCGGCCAGATGGGCGAGGAGCTGCGCGTATCCGGAGTCCGGGGTACGGGCGGCGGGCCAGCCCGCGTAGAGGGAGGCGAGGCCGACCGCGGGGGCGGCCGTCTCCGGCCGGTCCGCGTCCGGCTCGTCCAAGGCCGTGAGGAACGCGCTGAGCGGCTGAGGCTCGGTGGTCAGGCCGGGCAGCGGGGCCCGGGGTCCGTCCGCCGGGTCCCTGCCGTCCGCCCGGCGCAGGGCGTCGATCCGGGCGACCGTGCGCAGCGCGTGGTGGACGGTGTCGGCCGCCTCGGCGGGGACGGTCAGCGGACGGCGGCCGGGGCCCTCCGCGCGCCGGTAGGAGTCGAGGAACCAGTCGGCGGGGACGGCCGCCGACCCGCCGGGCCAGGGGGTCGGGTGGGGCAGGCGGGGGCCGGGGGCGGTCCAGCCGCTGTGCGTCCGGCCGGGCGGGGCGCAGCTCTCCAGCACGCCCAGCCGGTGCAGATGGGCGAGGAAGTCGCGCAGCGCCCGTCTCGCGGTCGCGGCGCGTTCCCCGGTGGCCCCGCCGAGCAGTTCCGTCTCGATCTCACCGACGGGTCTCGGCCCGGCGGCGAGCCGCGCAAACAGCGCGTCCAGGGGGCGGGTACGGGCCAGCCTGACCCGGCGCAGAGTGCCCGGACGGTCCGGGTCCAGGACCCCGACGGTCAGGTGGGCGCCACCGTCCGGCGCGGTGGTGGCGAAGTGCAGGGGGGCCGGGACGATCAGGGTCGCGGGGTCGGCGGTGGCGAGGTCGAGGGCACGGAGCCGGGTGCGCAGGGTGTGGACGTTGGGGGAGACCTCGGCGGCGAGGTCGGTGAGACGGGCGTCCGGGGGGAGGAGCGGGCTCGGGCTTGAGGCGTCCGGTGTCTGTCCGTCGTCCACGCCGTACGGTACGGCCGCGAGCTGGCCCACCCAGTCCCGTGGGGTCGTCTTCGCCGCCGCCCTGGCCAGCGCCCGCCACAGGAACGTGCAGTTCTTGCGCAGTCGCGGACTCGACCAGTGCTCGCCCCGGGCCAGCCGGCGCTCGGCGGTCCGGGTGAGTTCGGGGGCGGTGGTGTCCAGGAAGACCCGCAGGACCGGCCGGGTGCGGACCGCCTCCCAGCACAGCGCGCCGACCCGCTCCCACTCCTCGGCGGTGGCGGCGCCCAGCGCCTCGTACTCCCCGGCCAGCGCCCGGTCGGCGGCGGCCAGTTCGCCCGCCTGGCGGCGGACCGGGACCGGGACCTCGGCGAGCGTGCCGAGCAGGTGTTCGTCGGCGGGGGCGGGCACGGCACCGGAGTGCAGTCTGCGGCGCAGGGCGAGGACCGCGCCGCGCTGCGGGGTGCCGGGGGCGAGATGCGGGACGACGGTGGTACCGAGGACGTCCGCGAGCGTCCGCGCCCGGTCGGCGAGGTCGTGCCGGGCCTGCTGGTGGGCGGCGGCGCGGGCGAAGAGGGCGGGGTTGCCCGCGGCGGTCCAGACGGCGGCGGGGAGCCCGGCGACACGGAGGAGGGCGGTGCCGGGGCCGGTGCCGGGGCTTGTCCCGGTGTCGGTGCCGGTGACTGTCCCAGTGGCGGGGCTTGCCCCGGTGCCGGTGCCTGTCCCGGTGTTGGTGCCGGTGCCCGTGCCCGTGCGGGCGTCGACGGTGTGGCTATCCGTCATGGCCGGTCACCCCCACGACTCTGCGGTCGGTGCGGAAGGGCGTCCCGGGCGGTTCGGGGGCGGCCGGGGTGCCGTCGTCGGCCAGGGCCTCGGTCAGCAGCCGCTGGAGCGCGGCGGAGAAGCGGGCGCGGTTCCAGTGGAAGACCACGCAGTACGCGGCGGCCCGGCGCGGTCCGACCCCGCCCCGGGCGCTGTCGCCGGGGGCGTCGAAGTAGCCCTCGCGCCAGGCGAGCGCGGCACGGTGGACGGCGGTGCGGTGGGCGTCCGGGGTCGTCGGGCCGGTCGCCGTACCGGTCTCACCAGTCGTACCGGTCCCACCGGTCCCACCCGTCGTGCCGGTCCCACCCGTCGTACCGGTCTCACCCGGGGAGGGCGGGTGCGGTGACGGGGCCGCCGTCGGGAACCGGCGCCACTCGCGCTGGATGCCCTCGAACGCCCGCTCCACCCCGCGCTCCCGCGCCGCCTCACCGCCCAGCGCGCGGCCCGCCTCCTGGCGCAGTGTCTGCCAGACGCCACGGTGTTCCCAGCCGACGATGCCGAGCCCGTCGACGAGTGCCCGCAGCAGGGCCAGCGAATGGCGCCAGTCGGCCGGGGCGGTCAGCGGGCGGGCCGCGTGATGGTCGAGCCAGGCCAGGGAATCGGCGGTGAAGAGGGCGTGCACCCAGGGCAGGGCGTCGGGACCGCCGAAGAGATACGACTCGGGTTCGTAGACCGCGCGCCGGGGCGTGCCGAAGATTTCGGGGTGCTCCGACATACGCCGGTTCACGCGCCGGTGGAGTTCATCCGATTCACCGGCGGACGGCGCCTGGAAACGTACCCGCATTCCCGGCGGCTTGTGCATGAAGAAGAAATTGACGGCGGCTCCGGAGCCGAGCAGTTCCCGCGCGATCCCGGCGAGCCTGGCATAGATGGCCGGGAACGCGTCGGCGCTCGGCGGCGCGACATCGAGCTGTACCCAGCCGGCTCCGGCGTGCTCCGCGCGGAGGGCGGCGAGACCGGCGGCGACAAATCTGTGCCGGGTTTCGCGCAGGTCACCGGGGTCAGCGGGGGACGGGACCGGACAGCGTCCGTCCGTGTCCGCCCCGTACGCCCGCACCTCGTGCAGACAGTCGGCGAGGAATTGGTCCAGTGGAATCATCCGGTGGCTCACCCCCGTTCCCGTTCTCTGAATTCCGGCCGGTCGGATTCGGTCCGGTCCGGTCCGGATTCGCTCCGTTCCGTTCCGTACCGTACCGTCTGACCACGAGTTTCCCCGGTATTCGACGGCCCCAAAAGCGCGACTTCCAGTCATCCGGCCCGCGAATCCGGGGCGTTATTCATTCCCCAAGACCTCTGAATTATCTTCATATTTGCACCCGGTCGGCCGTAAAAAGAAAGACACGTCGGCGATAGGAAGAAGTCCGGAACGGAAGCGGTGCGGCTCCCCCGGTGCACACCGGAGGAAGGGGACCCCACCGCGCACCCCTCCCTCTCCCGGCCCCGCCCGCCCCCGCCGCACCTCCCGCCACACCCGCCCCGGTCCCCCCGCGCCCTCCCCCGCCCCCGGCGACGCGATATCGCCCCCGCCCTCCGCGCCCCCTCCGGCCAGGTGACGCAGGTCACTTGGATCGCCGGGAACTGGGGACCCGTACGGTCCGACTCCTGGGACGTCAGATCCGACCGGAGCCTCCCGCCCCGGGAACCGAAGACCGGAGCCCGCTGTGTCCCGTCCCCCCGGCACGACCTCCCCGGCGACCCGCACTCCCGCCCCTCCCGCCGCTCCCGGGGCGACCGCCCGCCGCCGGCTGGCCACGATCGGCGCGCTGGTGGTGGCGGCGGTGGCCGTCGCCACGGGACCGGCGTCCGCGCACACCGAGGTCCAGGCGCAGAACGCGCGCGCCCTCGCCGAGAACGTCACCCTCGACTTCCACGCGGCGTCCGAGTCGGACGCGTCCGGCATCACCAAGCTGGAGGTGATCCTCCCCGAGGGCCTCACCCCCGCCGACATCCGCTTCGACGAGGGCCCGAAGGGCTGGACGTACGCCACCACCAGCCGCGGTTACACCGTGTCGGGCCCGGAGCTGGCGGTGGGCGCGGACGCCGAGTTCTCGGTGACGGTCCGACAGCTCCCGGACGCCGAGCAACTGGTCTTCAAGACGCTCCAGTCGTACGCCGACGGCCAGATCGACCGCTGGATCGAGCTGGAGGACACCGGCGAGGACGGCGACGGCCACGGCCACCCGGCGCCCACCCTGAAGCTGGCCCCGGCCGCACCGGGCGCGACCCCCATCGCCCCGACCCCGAGCCCGACCCCGACCCCGACGGAGGCACCGGCCGCGTCGCCGTCACCGTCGACGTCCGCCTCGACCGAACAGACGGCGGCCGACGCCACGGCCGACGACGGTGACGGCGGGCTGTCGACCGGCGCGGTCGCCGGGATCGCGGCGGCGGTCCTGGTCGTGCTGGGCGCGGGCGCCTGGTGGCTGCGCCGCCGGGGGTCCGGCGCCTAGGGAGTGTCTGACGGTCACGAGATGCCGAGCGCGCACCCTCCGGGCAGGCTGGAAGCCCTGGGCGGCGGAGCGAGGAGGCGGGCGTGGCGCAGCGTACGGCCGCGGAGCTGGACGACCTCACGCCGTTCCTGGCCCGGCTGACGGCGGTGCTGCTGCGCTCGTCCGGGGAGGGCGCGCAGCTCATCGCCGAGTCGGTGGCGGACGGGGCGCGGGCCTACGGGGGCACGGCCACGCTGGTGATGGTGCCGGAGGCGGCGGTGCTGGCGGTGACCGCGGCGGACGGCACCGGCCGGACCGTCACCGTGCACGGCTTCCCCGAGGTGTTCCGGCTGGACCAGATGGCCGCGCTGAAGCCGCTGCTGGCGGAGGTGGTGGCGGGCCGCAAGGACCTCGCGGCGGCGTCCGCCGAACTCACCGCGATCGACACCGCCCCACCGCCGTACCCCTGGTGGCTGAAGTGTGCCGGGATCATCCTGTTCGCGCTGGGCTTCGCGCCGCTGATGCAGCCCACCTGGTACGAGATCGCCACGACGGCGGTGCTGGGGGCGCTGGCGGCGGTGCTGGCGGTGACGGCGGACCGGCTGCCGAAGCTGGCGCGGATCCTGCCCGTCGTGGTGTCGACGGCGGTCGCGTTCGTCACCATCGAGCTGTTCGCTGACTCCCCGTCCCGTGGCGGCCCGGTGCTGCTGATGCTCCCGGCGCTCTTCTATTTCGTCCCCGGCGACTATCTGAGCGCGGCGACCGCGGAACTCTCGGCGGGGCTCGTCACGACCGGCGCGATCCGTCTGGTGTACGCGGTCTTCCTGCTGGTGCAGCTCTATCTGGGCGTACTGCTGGGCGTCATGATCACGGGTACGTCCACCCGGGCGCTGTTCGACATCGCGGCGCGGGAGGATCTGCCGCGCTGGGCGCTGTTCCTGTCCTGGATCGTCTTCACACTGGGCACGGTCCTCGCCTTCGCCATCCCGCTGCGCTTCTTCTGGCCGCTGCTGCTGCTCGTGTACGTCACGGTGGGCGTGCAGTCCGGGGTCACCAAGCTGATCGGCGAAGTGGGCGGCACGTTCGTGGCGGCGGTGGTGCTGTCGGCGGCGGCGACCCTGATCGCCCGTCCGCCGCACCGCCCGCCCCGGCTGATCCTGCTGCTCCCCGGCTTCTTCACGCTCACCGTGGGCTCCCTCGGTATGCGCGGCCTGACCACCCTGGCGGGCGGCCATGTCATCAAGGGCTTCGCCGACCTCCTGAAACTGGTGACGATCGTGACGGCCATCGCGGTGGGGATGGTGGTGGGCGGTGTGCTGGCCGGAGGCGAGCGCAAGTCCCCGCGACCGGACGCCGACGACCACCTACCGGAAGCCGGCGGCCTGCCCCGGACGTAGCATCGTCGGCCATGGACTGGCTGAAGCGGGCGGCGGGACTGCGGCAGTGGACCCGGGGCGGGGCGCGGGCCCCGCACAAGCCGCTGCTGTTGCTGTACGCGCTCGCGCGGTTCCAGGAGGACCCCGGGGGCGGGCTGCGCTACAGCGCGGTGGAGGACGATCTGCGGCGGCTGCTCGCCGAGTACGGCCCACCGCACCGCACGACCCCCGCCTATCCGTTCCATCACCTCGTCGGCGACGGGCTGTGGGAGGTACAGACCGACCTGGGCGGGGTCAGCCCCGGCACCGGGGTGCGCGCGCTGCGGGAGTCGGGAGCCACCGGACGGCTCGTACCGGAGTTGCGCCAGGAGCTGCGCCGGGAGCCGGGGCGCCTCGGTGAGCTGGTGCGGTTGCTCCTGGACGCCCACTTCCCGCCCTCGCTGCACGAGGAACTCTCCGACGCCGTGGGCCTGATGCCGACGTCGGTGCCGATGCCGACGCCGGTGGAACTGGACGGGCAGCGGGCCCGGTACGGATACGGGTACGGGCGCCGACAGCGCCGCGACCCCCGCATCCGGGAACGGGTGCTGGCGGCGTACGACCACCGGTGCGCGTTCTGCGGTTTCGACGGCAGCCTCGGGACGCGCCCCGTGGGGCTGGAGGCCGCGCATGTGCGGTGGTGGGCGTTCGAGGGGCCCGACGCCCTCGACAACGCGCTGTGCCTGTGCGCGCTGCACCACAAGCTCTTCGACAAGGGCGTACTCGGCATGGAACGCGCCGAGGGCGGCCACCAGGTGCTGGTCTCGCCCTTGTTCGACGGGTCCGGCGAGACCGCGCGGCTGCTGGTGCGCGACCTCGCCGGACGGCCCCTGACCGGCCCCCGGCCCGGTGTCCCGTCGGTGGCCGACGGCCACCGGGACTGGCATCGGGGACAGGTCTTCCGCGCGGCCTAGAAGGTCTGTCTAGAAGGTCTGTCCAGAAGGTCCGTCCAGAAGGTCCGTCCAGAAGGTCCGTCCAGAAGGTCCGTCCAGAAGGTCCGTCCAGAAGGTCCGTCCAGAAGGTCCGTCCAGAAGGTCTGTCCAGAAGGTCTGTCCAGAAGGTCTATGCCGCCGGGTCGTACGTGACCATCGTCGTCAGACAGCCCTCCGCGAGCTGGGAGAGCGCCTCGTACTCGATGGGGTCGACGGTCAGGGCCCAGCGGAGCTTCGTGCCGACCCACTCCGCGGTGTAGCGGCACCTCGCCTCGGTGGCCGGGGGGAGCCACTGCGCCGGGTCCTGGTCGGCCTTGCTGCGGTTCGACGCGGCGGAGACGGCCACCAGGGACGCGTCCGCGCCCAGGTCGTTGGCGTACGCCTCGCGGCGCTGGGCGGTCCACTGGGAGGCGCCCGAGTCCCATGCCTCGGCGAGCGGGACCATGTGGTCGATGTCCAGCGCGGAGTGCGAGACGACCCACTTCGAGTCGTAGTACGACCACCAGCGCCCGCCGGAGAGCTTGCAGCCCGTGGCGACCTCCGGGGCGTCGACGGCCTCGGCGATCAGCACCTCCGCGCGGGTGTTGCAGCCGTCGGTCGGGTTCGCGCCCGCGTTCCAGTGCTTGAACTTGGTGCGTTCGTAGCCGTCGCGCGACTCGGCCGCCGACGGCAGGACGTGCACCGCCGCCGCGAGAGTGAGGGTGTGCGGTTCGGCGCCCGCGCCCGCGGCCGACGCGGCGGGGGCGGAGGTGAGGAGCAGCAGGGTGGTCAGCAGGAGCGCGGCGCGCTTCGAAGGGGTGATCACGCGTCGCAGGATTGACGGCGATCACCTCGTCCGGGTGACACGGCTCGAACGAATGCGCCAGGTGGGCGTGTGAGTTCACCGTCCCGGCGGCGGGGAGCCGCGCCGCTGCTCCAGGGCCCGGCCGCGCCGGAAGCGGGCCGCGCCCTCGTCGAGCGCCACGATCGGGGCCGGGTAGTCCAGGGCGGCCCGGGACGGGTCGTCGGCAGGGAGGTCGGGGAGGCGGTGGATCGCCGCCGCGTCCAGTTCCCTCAGCTCGGGCAGCCAGCGCCGCGCATAGGTGCCGTCCCGGTCGAAGCGGCGGCCCTGGACGCGGGGGTTGAGGACCCGGTTGGGGCGGGTGTCGGTGCCCGTTCCGGCCGCCCACTGCCAGTTGAGCTGGTTGTTGGCGAGATCGCCGTCCACCAGCAGGCCGAGGAAGTGCCGGGCGCCGATCCGCCAGTCCGCGTACAGCGTCTTGGTGAGGAAACTCGCCGTCAGCAGCCGGGCCCGGCCCGGCATCCAGCCCTCGTGGCGCAGTTGCCGCATCGCCGCGTCCACCACCGGGTAGCCCGTACGGCCCGTGCGCCATGCCTCGATCTCCGCGCGGGAGTGGTGCCAGGGGTCGTGGCGGGGGCGGTAGTAGTGGGCGGCGGCGTCCGGGCGGGCGGCCAGCACCTGGTGGTGGAAGTCCCGCCAGGCGAGCTGGCGGACGAACGCGTCGGCCCCGTCCCCCGCCCCGGCCGCCCGGACCGCGTGCAGCAGCTCGGTGGGCGACAGACAGCCGAAGTGCAGGTACGGGGAGAGGCGGGACGTGGTCTCCGCGCTCAGGTCGCCGTCCTCGTACGCGGCGAGCGGTCCCGCGAGCCAGGCCCGCAGCCTGCGCCGGGCCTGGGTCTCGCCGCCCTCGGGCAGTGCCGGGGAGAGGTCCCCGCGCGCGGCGAGGGTCCGGGCCAGGGCCGCCCGGGTGGGCACCCGCGCGGGGCCGTCCGCCGCGTCGGGGACCGTCAGTCGCCGGGGCGCGGGCAGCACCTCGCGCACCGCGAAGGACCGCCACCTGCGGAAGTACGGGGTGAACACGGCGTAGTGGTCCTTGCCGGACGGGGTCAGCGCGCCCGGCGGCACCGGGTTCAGCGACGCCTCGTGGACCCGCAGGGCGACCCCGGCCGCCGCGAGTTCCCGGCGCAGCCGGTCCTCACGGGCGACCGCGTAGCCGCTCACCCCGGCCGCGAGGTGGACCGTGGCCGCGCCGGTCCGCACCGCCACCCGGCAGGTCTCGGCCACCACCTCGCCCTCCCGCACCACCAGCCGCCCGCCCCGCTCACGCAGCCCCGCGTCCAGCGCGGCCAGGCTGTCGGCGAGGAAGGCGACCCGGTTGGCGACGGCGAACCCGGTGGCGCGTACGCCGCTGTCCACCACGAACAGCGGCACCACCTGGTCCGCCTCCCGGACCGCGGCCCACAGCACCGGGTTGTCGTGCACCCGCAGATCCGAGGTGAACAGGGCGACGGCGACGGAGTCGGGCACGGTTGTGGGAATCCCCTCGGTGGGCACAGGGCGCCACGGAGATCCGTCAGACACCCCCTAAGCGCGGGCCGTCGGGGCGTGCGGGTCGTACATGGCCAGCGCCCAGATCACGAACACGTCGATCGCCATCATGAACACCGCCCACAGCGGCTGGTACGGCAGGAACAGGAACTGGGCGACCAGGCTCAGCGAGGCGAGCGCGATACCCACGATCCGCGCCCAGGCGGCACCGGTCAGGATGCCCCAGCCCGCGATCACCGAGACCACCCCGAGGACCAGCAGAATCCAGCCCCAGCCGGTCAGGTTGATCTTGTAGACATAGTCGCCGACCCGGGTGTACACATCGTCCGCGGCGATCGCCGAGATGCCCTGGAAGATCGCCAGCAGGCCGTTGAGCAGCATCAGCACACCGGCGAAGGTGACTCCGCCGGTGGCCCAGGGGCTGTTGGGCGCGTGCGGCGCGTGTCCCCCGGCGGGGGCTCCGGAGTGGGGCTGTGCGGTCATGGTGACACTCCGTTCCTCTGTGTTCCGGCTCTTCGACCGTGCGTCCGAACGGGTGGTCCGGCCACCTGCGGTGCGCCGTTCGGGTGACGGTGGGCGGTGCCCGCACATGCCGGTGACGTCCCGCGGCACATCACTGTGGGGACAGCACCGGCCGGGGGTGAGCAGGGAGAGGCGCACAGTGACACGACGGTGGGCACACACAGGTCATGGGGTACGGCGGGCGGCGCTCGCCCTGCTGGCGGCGGTCGTCGCGGCGGGCGGCGCGGCCGGCTGCTCCAACGGCTCCTCCCCGTCCGAGGTGGCCAGCAAGGCGGCGTCGGCGGCCTCGTCGGTGGGCTCCAGGGCGACCGGCGCGGCGAGCAGCGCCGCCTCGGCGGTGGAGTCGCTGGCGTCCGGGGCGGCCAGCGCGGTGGCGTCGGCCAGCGCCTCCGCCAAGAGCAAGCTGGACGAGATCAAGGGCGGGGTGAACGCCACCGGCGATGTCTCGCTCGCCGCCCCGGCGACGGCGAGCGACGGCCGTACGACGGTCGTCGTGACCGCCCGCAACACCACCGACGCCACCAAGTCCTTCGCCGTCGAGGTGAACTTCAGGGACCCCGGCGGCACGCTCCTCGACGTGGCCGTCGTGACCCTCTCCGACGTGGCGGCCGGGAAGTCCGGCACCGGAACCGCCCGCTCCACCCATGATCTGACGGGGACGGTGAAGACGGAGGTGGCACGGGCGGTGCGCTACTGAGCGGCCCTACTGGGTGGCCTTACTGGGCGGCCTTACTGGGTGGCTGCCCGGCGTCAGTGGGACCTGGGTCAGTGGGACCTGGGTCAGTGGGACCTGGGTCAGTGGTACGGATGTCATCGGCACCCGGCTCCGCCGCCAGGAACTCCACCACCGCCAGTACGAACACGAAGCACAGCGCGATCCCGACGACCACCCACCCGGTCGGATACGACCACACCAGGTACACCACCAGCGCCACCACCACCAGCGCCCAGGTGATCCAGGTGCGGTAGCGCCGGACGAACGGGCCCACCGGCCCGGTCCGCAGCCCGACCCCGTCCGCGACCCCCCGCACCGCGCCGATGCCGTCCCGCCACAGCCGCCGTACCGTCCCGGCGTGGCGGCCGGGGCCGGTGAGCCAGGCGGCCAGCGCGATGACGACACCGAGCACGACCACCACCCGGACCATGGTGTGCAGGAAGGTGGTGAGCGTGTCGTAGACCGCGCCCGCGGCGGACTGGGACACATCGGCCGGGAGGCGGTCGAGATAGATGACCCGGAAGACATCGAGCCCGATCCCGAGCACCAGCGCCGCCACGGCCGCGCCGAGACAGGCCGCGACCAGCGCCCGGCGGCGCCGCACCGCGAGCAGCACCCCGGCCGCGATCAGCAGCACGGCCAGCACGGGCAGCCAGTTCCCGAAGATCTGGAGCAGCCGGGTGTACGTCTTCACCTTGCCGACCTCGTCCGACTTCACCAGCGTGATGTCGGTGTGGACCTCGGGGATGCGCCCGGCGACCGTCAGCCCCGCGGCCACCAGCCGCTGTTTCACCTGGTCGACGACCGGGCCGAGATCGAGCGTGACGGTGTTGTCGGTGAGCTGGACCGCGCCGCCGCCCGAGCCGGTCAGCGCCTTGTCGAGGGCGGCGTGGGCACGGCGGTTGGCGTCCGTCCACAGGGTCTGGAAGGTGCTGGACGCGGCGACCTCGTGCGCCTTGTCGTACACGAAGCTGCGCAGGGCGCTTTCGAGGGAGTTCCCCAGCTTGCCGAGGGCCTTCTCGAGGCGCGGCCGGTCGGTGCGGGGGACGCCGGAGAGCAGGGTCGACAGGTCGATGTGGGACATCAGGGCGTTGGTGACCCGGTTGGCCACCGCGTCCTGCACGGCCGGGTCCGAGGCCAGCGGCGCCACCGTCGCGACATACCGGTCGGTGTCCCCGACCTCGTCGGCGGCCCACGAGGCGACGATGGCGAGCGGCGCCAGCAGACAGCCGACGACGATCAGTACGGCGGCCAGGAAGGACCGGCCGCGGTGCCGGGGCGGCCGGTCCGTGCCCTCCAGCGCGGCGACGCGGGCGCGCAGCTCGGACAGCTCACCGCCATCGCCGGGGGAGGGAGTGGGACCGTTGCCGTCGTCCGCCATACGTACCTCCCGGTGCCTCCGGATGCCTCCGGTGTCGCCGGTCCGGTGGTTCCGCCCGGTAGTGCCACGGTCGCCCGGGGGCGGGAGCGGCACGAGCGGGTGGGGGCCGTGCGGGTGAGGGGTCCGGCGCGCGGGGGCGTGGACCCCGGTCAGGGGGTGGTGGCCGCCGCCGTCAGCTCCAGCACCCGCGCGTGCAACTGCCCCACCGCGCCCTCCGACTCCGGCTTCATCAGGACGCTGCGCAGGATGCGGGCGCCGTCCGCGTCGGCGGTGACCTTGGGGTGGCGGGCGGCGAACTGCTCGCGGTCGGCCCGGAAGGTGGAGAGGAAGACCGGGTCGGGGCTGGTCATGCCGTCGGCCATGATCCGGGCGGAGGCCGCGTCGATGCCGGACAGGGCGGGCGGGTCGAGGACGGGGAAGTACGTCACGATGTCCAGCTGCGGCGGCTGGTACAGCTCCAGCGCGCCGGACTCCTCGATCAGCGCGGCCCAGTCCAGCGCGGCCCGCCGCCCGGCGGCCAGCACCTGTCCGAGCCCGTCCCGGGTGGGCGGCAGCAACTGGAAGGTGAACCACAGCGCGGCGGCGGAGGCACCGGCCCGCGAGCACTCCAGGCTGATCTCCCCGAGGTGGAGTTCGTCGGAGGTGAAGTACGTGTACGGCGAGTCGTGCAGATAGAAGCGGCCCACCTCGGGATCGCGGAAGAGGACAGCGCCGCAGCCGTAGGGCTGGAGCCCGTGCTTGTGCGGGTCGACGACGATGGAGTCGGCCTGGGCCAGGGCCCGCCAGGGCTCGGGTGCGAGGGTCTCGCGCTCGTCACCGGTCCCGGCGAGCAGGGTGAAGAACCCGCCGTAGGCCGCGTCGACATGGACCCGGACGCCGTACCGCGCGGCGAGCGGGAGCACCTCGTGGACCGGGTCTATGGCGCCGAGCCCGGTCGTGCCGGTGGTGACGACGACGGTCCCGACCTCGCCGGTGCGCAGGATGTCTTCGAGGGCGTCGAGGTCGAGCCGCCCGAGGCCGTCGGTGCGCACGGGGTGGCTCTTCACGCCGAGGACATGGCACATACGGCCGTGGGTGTAGTGCGCGTCGGCGCTGTGGGCGACGCCCCGGCCGGGGTGGAGTTCACGGGCGACGAACAGCGCTTCGAGGTTGGCGATGGTGCCGCTGGTGGTGAGATGGCCGAGGTGGGTGTCGTAGCCGAACATCGTGGCCAGCGCGGCGACCGCCTCGCGTTCCATGGCGGCGGTGGCGGGACCGCCGTCCAGGGCGTGGTTGTTGGGGTTGATCAGCATCGCGGTCAGATAGCCGAGGACGGCGGCGGGGTGCGGGGGCTTGAGCATCTGGCCCGCGTAGTGGGGGTGGAAGAAGGGGTAGTTGTCGGTGAGCCGCCCGGTGAACTCCTCGAACACGGCCGCGAGCCGGTCCTCGTCCACGGCGAGGGAGGGGTGGGGGTGGTAGGGGGCGAAGGTGTCGGCCCAGTTCTGGACGGCGGAGGTGGCCCGGCCGAGCCAGTGCGCAAGTTCCACGGTGGCTAGCTCCTTCTTGTCCTGCGGTCTGTCGTGCGGTGCGTGCCTTTATCGGTGCCTCTGTCGATGCGTCCACCGAAGGTGCCACTCTAGAATTTCCCTGACTGCTCAGCAATTGCTTGCTCAGGAATTAACCACTCAGCTACTGAATGCTCAGAGGCTGACCGATCAGATGCTGAGGGGGAAGCGGTCGGGCGGACAGCCAGTAGGCTCGATCACGATGAACGCCACGCCCCTTCCCGACCCCCCGTCCGCCGCGGCGGCGTCCGACGCCGCCAACAGCCGGCTGGTCCGCGACTTCGGTCTGCTGATCAAGTCCGCGACCCGGCTGGAACAGCGGATCGACGCGGCCCTGCGCCGGGAGTGCGGGATCAGCCACACCATGCTGGAGGTCCTGATCCGGCTCTGCCGTGAGCCCGGCGAGGAGGTCTCCCAGCGCCAACTGGCCGACGACCTGACCCTCACCAGCAGCGGCACGACCCGGCTGATCGACCGCATGGAGGAGGCGGGCCTGGTCCGCCGGGTCCCGTCCCCGGGCGATCGCCGGGTCGCCCTGGTGGAGCCCACGGCCGAGGGCCGTACGGCGTTCCTGCATGGCGCGACGGTCCACGCGGAGGTGGTGGAACGCTATTTCGTCCGCCCCCTGTCCCCCACCGAGTACACCCGGATGACCAGCGCGTTGACGGTGATCGCCCGCGCTCTGTGGGAGGACTGAGGGGACCGAGGGAGCCGAGGGGCGGCGGCCGAACAGCCCGGCCCGGGTCGGATCGGATCGGGCTGTCGGAACCGCGTCTACCGGGCCTCCCCCACCGCCCCGTCCAGCAGCGGGCCCAGTTCCGTCGCGGCGATGGTCAGCGGGCGGGTCGTGCGTTCCGCGCGGGCCATCAGGATCGCCCCCTCCAGCGTGCAGATCATCAGCGTGGCGAGGGCGGTGGCCCGGGGCGCGGGGACGCCCATGCCGGTGAGGGCCTCCGCGACCGGCGCGGTCCAGACGGCGAAGGCGTCGGCGGCGGCCCGCCGGGTCGCCTCGCTGGACTCGGCGCGGTCGACGACCGCCGCGGCGACCGGGCAGCCGCCCGCGAAACCGAACGTCTCGTACTCGTCCGTCCACTGCCGCGCCATCTCGGCGAAGAGCCCGCCGGGGGTCGGTTCGGGCAGGGCGTCCAGGAAGCGGGCGACGCGGCCGGCCGCGTACCGGCCCGCCCAGGCCACCGCCTCGGCGACCAACTGCTCCTTGCCGCCCGGGAAGTAGTGCTGGAGCGAGCCGCGCGGCGCCTCCGCGCGGGCGGCGACCTCCCGCATCCCGGCGGCGGCGACGCCCTCCCGGCGCATGAGCTGGGCGGCGCTGAAGACCATCCGCTCCCGGGGACCGTAACGGGCGGCCCCCCGCGGACGCTCCGTAGCTGTCATCGCACTACCTCCCGAGCCCGCCCTGGCCGCCCACTCATACTCACCGACCACTCTATGACGCCGGTCATAGTCAGCGGCTACTATGACGGCGGTCATAGCCCAAAACGAGCCGGACCGAACCGCCCCCCGACCCCACTCCACCCCACTCCACTCCACTCCACCCAGAAGGCGGTGCACGATGCCTGCCACCCCCGAATCCCCGACCACCGTGGGGTTCATCGGGCTCGGCGTCATGGGACAGCCCATGGCGCTCAACCTGGCCCGCGCCAAAACCCCCCTGGTCGTCTGGAACCGCACCTCCGCCCGCTGCGAGCCGCTCCGCGCGGCCGGGGCCGAGGTCGCCGGGTCGGCCGCGGAGGTGTTCGCCCGTGCCGCGGTGGTGATCCTGATGCTGGCCGACGAGACGGCGATGGACTCCGTGCTCGGCCGCGGCGGACCGGAGTTCGCGGAGCGGGTCGCCGGGCGGACGGTCGTGCACATGGGGACGACCGCGCCCGCCTACTCGGCGGCCCTGCACGACGCCGTACGGGCGTCCGGCGGCCGGTACGTCGAGGCGCCCGTGTCCGGGTCGCGGGTCCCGGCGGAACAGGGGCAGTTGGTGGCGATGCTGGCCGGGGCCGCGGCGGACGTGGCACGGGTACGGCCGCTGCTGGCACCGGTGTGCCGGGAGGCGTTCGCGTGCGGGGCCGTGCCGGCCGCGCTGCTGATGAAGCTGGCGGTGAATCTGTTTCTGATCACGCAGGTCACCGGCCTGACCGAGGCGTTCCACTTCGCCGCCCGGCACGGGCTCGACCAGCGGCTGCTGACCGACGTCCTGGACGCCGGACCGATGGCCAGCGCGGTGTCCCGGACGAAGGCGACGAAGCTGGTGGAGCGTGACTTCGCGGTGCAGGCGGGCGCGGTCGACGTCCTCAAGAACAACCGGCTGATCGCCGAGGCGGCCCGTGGCGCGGCCATCGCCTCACCCCTGCTCGACGTGTGCCACACGCTGTTCGGCGAGACGGTGGCCCTGGGCCACGGACACGAGGACATGGTGGCGGTGGTCCGGGCGCTGGAGGCCCGCAGCGGCGCCGCGTAGCCCGGGTGTACGCGGCTGATCGGGGCGCGCCGGGGGCGGGAGGTGAGGGAACTCCCGTGGGCGGGCAGACGTTGCCACGACGACGACACAAATGTGCTGACGATAGACGGCAGAGGCCGAGGTGGCTGGCATGGCGATGTGGGACCGGATCAAGGACCAGGCGAAGGGCCTTCAGCAGCAGGCGCAGGGGCGGGGCTCCGGCGGACATGGCGGGCAGAGTGGGCAGGGCGGACAGGGCGGGTACGGCGGGCAGGGCGGGTACGGCGGGCAGGGCGGGTACGGCGGGCAGGGCGGGTACGGCGGACAGCCGGGGCACGGCGGCAGTGGCAGCGGCAGCAGAGGCGCTTCCAAGGCGCAGCTCGTCAGCGCGCTCAAGTCGCAGCTGACCTCGCTGAAGGCGGAGCTGAAGAGCGGCGCCTACCGGGACGCCAGCATGGCGATGTGCGCGCTGGTCGCGGCGGCCGACGGACATGTGGACCCGACCGAGCGGCAGCATGTGGAGCAGCTGATCCTGACCAACGACGTGCTGTCCAACTTCCCGCCGGAGCAGCTCCGCCAGCGGTTCAACAAGCATGTCGACGCGCTGTCGTTCGACTTCCCGCAGGGCAAGAACCAGGTGCTCCAGGTGATCGCCCAGGCCGCCAAGAAGCCCACCGAGGCGCGGGCCGTCATCCAGACCGGCATCGTGGTCGCGGGCGCCGACGGCTATGTCGCCCCGGCGGAGGAGCAGGTGCTGCGCGAGGCGTGCGGGGTGCTGGGCCTGGCCCCGCAGGAGTTCGGGCTCTGACGGGGCCCGGCGCCGACGGACCGCCCTCGGCCGAGGAGGTGGCCGCCCGCCATGGGCTGCGCCCCCTGCCCGTGGAGGGCGGACTGTTCCGGCAGACCTGGGCGGGCCCGGCCGGACCGGACGGACGTCCGGCGGGCACCGCCATCGTCGTCCTGCTCACCGGAGCGACGGCGGAGCACCCCCGCGGGGACTTCTCCGCCCTGCACCGGCTCCCCACCGACGAGGTCTGGCACTTCTACGAGGGCGACCCCCTGACCCTCCTGACGCTGCTGCCCGACGGCACGGACCGGCTCGTCCGGCTGGGCGGCCCGGGGGGCGAGGTGCAGACCGTGGTCCCGGCCGGCGCCTGGATGGGCGCCCGCGTCGGCGACGGCGGCCAGTGGTCGCTGTTCGGTACGACGATGGCGCCGGGCTTCCTCCCCGAGGACTACGACGGGGCCGACGCCGCCACCGTGGAGCGGCTCTGCGCCCGCCATCCGCACCACGCCCCGCTGATCCGTGCCCTGCACCGCCCCGAAGCCCCCAGCCGGATGCCCGACGACCACGACCCGGACGACCCGGACGCACCCCAGGAGACCGAGCCGTGAGCGACCGCCGCCGTGACCCCGCCCTGCCCGATCTGCGCGGCCGGGTCGTCCTGGTCACCGGCGCCAGCGGCGGCGTCGGCGGCGGTATCGCCCGGCAGTTCGCGCGCGCCGGGGCCGATGTCGTCGTCCACTACCACCGGGGCCGGGACCGGGCGGACTCCCTGGTCGCGGAGATCAACGACACCGAAGGCCACGGCGGAGCCCACGACGGCGGCCACGCCGAAGGCCATGGCGGCGGCCGGGCGCTGGCCCTCGGCGCGGACCTCACCCGCGACGAGGAGTGCGGACGGCTGGTCGAGGAGAGTGCCGCCTGGCGCGGCGGCCGACTGGACGCGCTGGTCAACAACGCGGGAATCCAGCCCGTCGCCCCGCTCGACTCCCTGACCGCCACCGACTGGCGGGGCATGTACGACGCCCATGTCACCAGCGCGTTCCTGTGCACCCAGGCCGCCGCCCGGGTGATGCGGCAGCGGGGCGAGGGCGGCGCGGTGGTCCATGTCGCCTCTATCGAGGCGCACCGGCCCGCCGCCGGTCACGCCCACTACAACGCGGCCAAGGCCGCGCTGGTGATGTTCGCCCGCTCCGCCGCGCTGGAGTACGGGCCGGACGGCATCCGGGTCAACACCGTCTCGCCCGGCCTCATCGACCGCCCCGGCCTGGCCGACGACTGGCCCGAGGGAGTGGGCCGCTGGACCGGCGCCGCGCCCCTGGTCCGGCTCGGCCGCCCCGAGGACATCGGCAACGCCTGTGTGTTCCTCTGCTCCGACGCGGCGAGCTGGATCAGCGGCACGGATCTGGTCGTGGACGGCGGAGTGAGCGCCCGACCCACCTGGTGACCGGGCGCCCCACCCGGTGACCCGGCCCGCCCCATGACCGGGCGCCACCCCACACCCCCGTAGCTACGGACCGTGCTCCCTACCCGGCAGTACCCGCCCCCCGACCCCACGCACCGTCCCCGCCCGCTCGCCCACCGCACACATCGCGGTCGCGTACGGCGAATCTGCGCAGGAGCGTCACACAGGCTGCACACAGGGCCTCTGAAGCGTCGTTAGCGTTGCTGGCCGCTCGATCCCACGTGCGAACGTGATCAGGCCGCGGCCCCGGCCGCCGGCACGTCAACTCAGGAAGCCCGCAGATGGACTACTGCTCCTCGTGCCGACGGCATCTCAACGGCGCCCTGGTGTGCCCCGGTTGCGGCGCCTACGCGCCCGACATCGCCCCAGAGCCCGTACCCGTACCCATACCCGCGCCCGCGCCCCCGCGCAGTGCGGTACTCGCCCCCGAGCCCGCCCCCATGGACCACGGCGAACCGGCCACCTCCGCCATCACCCCCGTCACCCCGCCCCTCGCCCAGGGCCGGGCGGCCCGTCGGCGGCAGCTCGCGCGGCTGAGGAAGAGCCAGCGCAGGGCCGTGCTCGCCACCGCCGTCGCCCTGGTCGGCGGCGGACTGACGCTGTCCACCATGGACCGCGGCGGCTCCGGCGACCGCGCCCAGGCGGCGACCGCCCCCGAGACCACCACCGGCATGGGCGGCGCCGACCGCGAGGTGACCGAGCCGACCGTCACGGACCCGGCGCCGGACACCCGGAGCGCCGACACCCCCCGCTCCTCCCGCGCCACACCCCCACGCACCGCGGAACCCGCGCCCCTGGAAGCGACCCCCACCACCGCCACGCCCCCGTCCCAGCGGACCGCCGCCGCCGCGCGGGACCCGCGTCCGCAGACCCAGCAGGCGGCGCCCCCGTCGGCGATCACCACCCCGCCACCGACCACCGCACCCGCCCCGGACCCGGACCCGACCACGCCCCAGCCGACACCCCCGGCGTCCACCCCGGCACCCGCCCAGCCGCCCGCCGCCGAGACCCCGGCCGACCGTGACAACGAACTCTGCCTCCTGGTCATCTGCCTAGGCGGCTGACGCCTCCCGCAGAAAGCGGGCCGACGGGGCGAAGAACGCCGTGCCCGTCACCGCCCGCGAGAAGTCGAGGATCGGATCGGGCCCGGCCGCCCCGTCCGTGCCCAGGAACATCCGGCGCAGCATGGTCGCGGGCACCTCGGGGTCGCGGGCGTACACCACGAAGTACGTGCCGAACTCGCCGTGTCCGGGCCGCCCGAACGGCATCGCCGCGCGCAGCACCCGCAGTTCGGAGCCGTCGGGGCCGGTGAGGGTGTTGAGGTCGACATGGGAGCCGGGCGCGTCGGTCAGCTCCAGATTGGTCTGCTTGGTCCGCCCGACGACCCGTTCCTGCTCCTCCGTGCCGAGCTTGCCCCAGGCGTCCATGTCGTGCAGGTACTTCTGGACGACGACGTAGGAGCCGCCCGCGAAGACGGGGTCCTCCTCGCCGACGAGGGCGGTGTCGGCGGCGAGGTCGCCGACCGGGTTCTCGGTGCCGTCCACGAAGCCCAGCAGATTGCGGGAGTCGTAGTACGTGAAGGTCTGCACCTCGTCCTGGACACGGGCCGCGTCACCGAGGCGGCGGACCAGTTCGGCGGCGAGCGCGAAGCAGAGATCGGGGCGTTCGGCGCGGAGGTGGAGGAGGAGATCGCCGGGGGTGGCGGGGGCGCGGTGGCGGGGTCCGGCCAGTTCCCGGAAGGGCCGTAGCGCGGCCGGGCGGGGACTGCCGTACAGCGGCTCCCAGGCGGTGGCGCCGATCCCGGCGACGCAGGTCAGCCGCCCTTCGGGGTGCCCGAATCCGAAGGACCGGGTGAGTCCTTCGATCTCCCCCAGCACCTCCCGGGCGACGGTCGCGCCGCCCGGTTCGAGGGTCAGCACCAGGAAGACGGCGGTGGCGGACGGCGGGCTCACCACCGGCTGGGGCGCGGGCGACGGCGAAAGCCGTGCTGCGGCGGAGGGCGACGGCGATTGCCGTGGCGCCGCTGAAGGCGACGGCGATCGCCGTATTCGGGCGGAAGGCGACTCGGACGACGACGACATGTATCCCCTCTCGGTCCGGGGTCACCCTGCCCGCCGCCCCTTACGTCCACACCTGTCGCCCTTCTGTCGGGCTCCTGTCGGACCCCTGGTCGGGCGTCGTCCGGCTGCCGTGCCCGGCGCCCCGCTCAGCCGCCTGCCACCACGTCCGCGGTACCCCGCTCAACCCCCGGCCACCACCCCCGCGGCACCCCGCTCAACCCCCGGCCGCCACCCCCGCGGCGGCCCGCTCGGCCACGCCCCGCCGCCTGCGCCGGGCGTCGGTGAGCGAGGCGGGCTCCCACACCCCGTCGGCCCGGTAGAGGTCCGTGCCGGGCGGGACGATCGCGTCGAGGCGGTCCAGGGTCGTGTCGTCCAGCACCAGGTCGGCGCCCTTGAGCAGCGCGTCGAGCTGTCCGGCCGTGCGGGGGCCGACGATGACGGAGGTGACGGCGGGGTGCGCGAGCGGGAAGGCGACGGCCAGTTCGGGCAGGGTCCGCCCGAGTCCCTCGGCCACCGCGACCAGTTCCTCCACGACCTCCAGCTTCCGCGCGTTCACCGGCAGCGCGGGGTCGAAGCGGCCGGGGTTCAGCGCGGCCCGCCCGGTGCCGAGGTCGATCGCACCCCCCTTGCGGTACTTCCCGGTCAGGAACCCGGAGGCCAGCGGGCTCCAGGTCAGGACCCCCATCCCGTACCGCTCGCAGGTCGGCAGCACGGACCGCTCCACCCCACGCGCCAGCAGCGAGTACGGCGGCTGCTCGGTCCGGAACCGTGCCAGCCCCCGGCGCTCGGCGACATGGTGCGCCTCGGCGACCGCCTCCGGCGGGAAGCTGGAGCACCCGAACGCCCGGATCTTCCCGGCCCGCTGGAGATCGCCGAGCACCCCGAGCGTCTCCTCGACATCGGTCGTCTCGTCGGGCCGGTGCACCTGGTACAGGTCGATCCACTCGGTGCCGAGCCGGGTCAGGCTCTCCTCCACGGCCCGGGTGATCCAGCGCCGCGAGTTGCCGCCCCGGTTGCGGCCCTCGCCCATCGGGAAGTGCACCTTGGTGGCCAGCACGACATCGTCCCGGCGGCCCCCGCGCAGCGCCTTGCCGACGATGGTCTCCGACTCGCCCGCGGAGTACATGTCCGCGGTGTCCACGAAGTTGATTCCATGGTCCAGGGCCGTGTGGATGATCCGTACACAGTCGTCATGGTCCTTGTTCCCGACGGCCCCGAACATCATCGTGCCCAGACAGTACGCACTGACCTCGATCCCGGTACGCCCCAGCGGGCGGTAGCGCATGTTCATGGGCGGGACGGTAGGTGCTGGAGTGCGCTCTAGGGCAACCCCCACGCCCCCCGGCCCACGGCAGCGGAATGAGGGACGACCGATGAGTCCGGGCCGCCACCGAGGTCACCAGGTCACTTCTTCCCTGATGCCCGCACCGAGAAAGGACCTCCCCGATGATCGTCATCGCCGGAATGCTGTCCGTGGACCCCGCCGACCGTGACGCCTATGTGGCCGGCTGCGTGGAGGTCGTCGCGCAGGCCCGGTCCGCGCCCGGCTGCCTCGACTTCGCCCTGTCCGCCGACCCGCTCGCACCGGACCGCGTCAACGTCTATGAGCGCTGGGAGTCCGAGGAGGACCTCGCCCGCTTCCGGGGTGCGGGCCCGGAGCCGGAGCAGACGGCACGGATTCGCGGCGCGGAGGTACGGCGGTACGACATCGCACGGGAGGGTCCGGCGTAGCCGACGGGCTGCCGCGCGGACCGGGGCGGCCGACGCGCTGCCGCGAGGATCGAGGCGGCCGACGGACGACTGCCTCGCGGAACGGGGCGGCCCGAGACCGGACATGAGAGCGGGGCTGCCCCGCCGACCAGGGGCAGCCCCGCTGTGCGCCGCCAGGGGGAGGTGTGATGCGGGGGCTTGCCATGACAGCCGTGGGGGTTGACCAACTGCCCGCGCCCCGCACGCCCGTCCCCCGGGCGGCTCACACCAGCCTGCCGTGCCGGGAGCGGCGGGACGGCCGGGAGCGGGGAAGATCGGTACACGTACCGCCCGTGCGGCGCATACGTACGTACCTGGAGGCCGGGGCACCCTAGGGGGGATGCCCGGCGCTAGGGTCCGGTCGGGGCCGGGATCTCCGTGCGGGACGTGATGCCGAGCTTGGCCAGGATGTGTTCCACATGGGCGTCCACCGTGCGCTTGGAGATGACCAGGCGTTCGGCGATCTCCCGGTTGGACAGGCCCTGGGCGACCAGCGCGGCGACCTCGCGCTCCCGGCGGGTGAGCGAGTCGGCGGAGCGCGGCGGCTGACGGGCGCCGGGCACCGGGACGGGCTGCGGCGGGACGGGGACATCGATGTCCGCGCGGACCGCCTCCAGCACCTCCTGACCGGACATCCGCGCCCCCGCCTCCCTCCACCGTTCGTGGTCGGCGGCGCCGAGCGCCGCGCGGACCGCCTTGTCCACCGCCTCCTGCTCCTCCAGCAGCCTCGGCAGCAGCGCCACCGGGTCGCCGCCGAGCCGCCGGGCGTGCTGGGCGTAGCCGAGCAGCCAGCAGGCGCGCACCGGGCGGCCCCGTTCGGCGGCGCACCAGGCAAGGCCGAGACAGGCCAGCGCGGCGACCAGCACCTCGCCGATCTCGCCCGCCGCCTCCAGACCGTCCCGGAAGCAGACCTCCGCCTCCTCGTGGTCGCCGCTGAGCCACAGGATCAGGCCCTGGGTGCTCTGGGTGGAGGCGTAGAGCTGGCGTTCGCCGACCCCGGCGAGGTAGGCGAGCCCGGTACGGCACAGCTCCAGCGCTCCGGCGGTGTCACCGAGCACCGCGCGCAGCAGGGCGCCCTCGTAGTGGACGACGCCGATGGCGAGGCCGTCGCCGGACTCGACGATCCGCAGCCGGTTGCGCTCCAGTTCGGCGAGACCGCCCTCGATGTCCGCGCTGAGCGCGGTCATCGCGCCGAGGTAGGCGGCGGCGGAGCGCTCGACGCGGTCCTCGCCGATCCGGACGGACAGTTCATGGGCGAGCGGGAAACGGGCCAGCGCGGTGTCCAGATCGGCGGTCCAGACGGCGAAGATGCCGGTCATCTGAAGGCCCCAGGCGCGTTCGGGGCAGTCTTCGGGGACGCGGGCCAGGCCCTTGTCGATCCAGTGGCGGCCCTCGGAGAGCGTCCCGGCCGCCCGCCAGTACGCGCCGAGCCGGGTCGCCAGCCACAGGGCGTCCTTGGCGCGGCCGTCGTCGCCCGCGCAGGCCCACTCCAGGGCGGCCCGGATGTCGGTGATCTCCTCCCGCACCGCGCGGTGCAGCGCCACCTGCGCCGGGCTGAGGAACTCGTCCCAGAAGCGGGCGACGAGCCGTTCGTAGTAGGCGAAGTGGCGCTGCCGTACGCCCGATCCGGCGTCCGGGACGCGCTCCAGGCGGCCCGCCCCGTACTCGCGGATGGTGTCCAGGAGCCGGTAGCGTCCGCCGTCCTCGCCGATGCGCTGCACCACCGACTTGTCGACCAGCCCGATCAGCGCCTCCACGACCTGCTCCGGGCCCAGTTCGGGGTCCGCGCAGACCCGTTCGGCGGCGGAGAGTTCGAAGGACCCGGCGAAGACCGAGAGCCGGGCCCAGAGCAGCCGTTCCTCCGGGGTGCACAGGTCGTGCGACCAGTCGATGGCGGTCCGCAGGGTCTGGTGGCGGGTGAGCCGGGTGCGGCGGCCCCCGGTGAGCACCTCGAAGCGGCGGTCGAGGCGGGCGATCAGCTCGGCCAGCGGCACCGCGCGCAGCCGTACGGCGGCCAGTTCCAGGGCCAGCGGGATGCCGTCGAGGCGGTCGACCAGGGCGAGGGTGCGCTCCCGGTCGGCGCCGGTCCCGGCGAACCCGGCGGTGACGGCCGCCGCGCGCTGCACGAACAGGTCGGCCGCGTCCTCCCGGGCCAGCGGGGCGAGCGGGACGCAGTGCTCGCCGGGGACGTCCAGCGGCTGGCGGCTGGTGGCCAGCACGCTCAGCCCGCCGGCCTCGCGCAGCAGGATGTCGGTGAGCATCGCGCAGGCGTCCACCAGATGCTCACAGGTGTCCAGCACGAGCAGCAGCCGACGGCCCCGCAGATGCTCCACCACCGCGTCCAGCGGAGTCATGCCGGGCTGTTCGGGCAGCTCCAGCACCCCGGCGAGGGTGGCCGGGATCAGCTCCGGGTCGCGCAGCGCGGACAGTTCCACCAGCCGTACCCCGTCCGGGTAGCGGGGCGCGGCGGCCCCGGCGGCGCGCAGCGCGGTGCGGCTCTTGCCGACGCCTCCCGGACCGACCAGCGTCACCAGCCGCGACTGCTCCAACGCGGCTCTGATGAGGGCGAGTTCGGCACCCCGCCCGACAAAACTCGTCAGCTCCACCGGCAGCTGTCCACCACGCCGCTGCCCGAACCCGAACCCCATGCGACCCCCGATGCAGTCCATGCAGACCATCACAGCGTAGGCATACGGATGCCGAGCGTGAATGGCGCGAGGAGTGCCGGGGTGGGTGAACCGGGTGGGGGCATGGGGCGAAAGGGGGAGACGGCCACCGGCTCCACCCGGAGCGGACGGTCCGGGTCCCCCGTAAGGGGTCATCCACCGGACGCCCGCCCCCTCGTACTCGGACAGGGAGGCGGCTCCCCGTCCCCTTAGGGGCGGCCGGTTTCACCGCCGGGACGGACTGGACAGACTTCTCGGCGTGACCGTACGCCCCGGCTCCGCCGTACCCGACCTCTCGCCGCGCGATCCCGACTGGTGGCGGCAGGCCGTCGTCTACCAGATCTATCCGCGCAGCTTCGCCGACGCCGACGGGGACGGGCTGGGCGATCTGCGCGGGATCACGGACCGGCTCGGCCATCTCGCGGCGCTCGGCGCGGACGCGCTCTGGCTGAGCCCCTTCTACCCGTCGGAGCTGGCCGACGGCGGCTACGACGTCATCGACTACCGGGCGGTCGACCCGCGCCTCGGCACGCTGGACGACTTCGACGCGCTGACCGCCGAAGCGCACCGGCTCGGTCTGAAGGTGATCGTGGACGTGGTGCCGAACCACACCTCGCACCGGCACATCTGGTTCCAGGAGGCGCTGGCGGCCGGGCCCGGCTCGGCGGCCCGCGCGCGGTACGTGTTCCGGGACGGGCGGGGCGCGGACGGGGAGCTGCCGCCCACCGACTGGCGTTCGGTGTTCGGCGGCAGCGCGTGGCGCCGGGTCCCGGACGGCCAGTGGTACCTGCATCTCTTCACCCCCGAACAGCCCGACCTGAACTGGGACCACGACGACATCCGGGAGGACTTCCGCACCACCCTGCGGTTCTGGTCGGACCGGGGCGTGGACGGCTTCCGGGTGGATGTGGCACACGCCCTGGCCAAGGATCTACGGGACCCGCTGCGCGACCTGGGCGCGCCGGAACTGAGCGGCGAGGACGCGCTGACCGCACTGCCGCCGGGTACGCACCCGTTCTACGACCGGGACGAGGTGCACGCGATCTACCGCGACTGGCGGCGCGTCCTGGACTCCTACCGGCCGCCCCGGATGGCGGTCGCCGAGGCATGGGTACCGAACGACCGCCGGGTGCGCTACGCCCGCCCCGACGAACTGGGCCAAGCCTTCAACTTCGAGTATCTCCAGGCCCCGTGGAACGCGACGGCACTGCGCCGGGTGATCACGGAGTCCCTGTCCGCCGCCCGAGCCGCCGGAGCCTCGGCGACCTGGGTCCTCTCCAACCACGACGTCATCCGGCACGCCTCCCGCCTGATGCTCCCGCCGGGCACCGGCACCGACGCCTGGCTGCTCTCCGGCGGCCAGGAACCCCCGGTCGACCCGGCGGCCGGACTGCGCCGGGCGCGCGCCGCCACGCTCCTGATGCTGGCACTGCCCGGCTCGGCCTACCTCTACCAGGGCGAGGAACTGGGCCTCCCCGAGGTCGCCGACCTACCGCCGGACGCCCTCCAGGACCCGTTGTGGGAACAGACCGCCCACACCCAGAAGGGCCGCGACGGCTGCCGGGTCCCACTGCCGTGGACGGCGGACGGACCGTCGTACGGCTTCGGCACGGGCGGCGCGTGGCTGCCGCAGCCGCCGTCCTTCGCGTCGTACGCGGTCGCCGCGCAGGACGGGGTGGCGGGCTCGACGCTGGAGCTGTACCGCACGGCCCTGCGACTGCGCCGCAAGCTCACGGAGGGCGAGAACCTGACCTGGTCGGCGGACGCCACCCCCGACGTCCTGTCCTTCACCCGCTCGAACCGCTGGCGCTGCGTCACCAACCTGTCGGGGAGCCCCGTACCGCTTCCGCCCGGCGAGGTCCTCCTGACAAGCGGACCGCTGGGGGAGGGGCGCCTGCTGGACCCCGACACCACGGTCTGGCTGGGGTAGGGCTTTCAGATGCCGTAAGGGTCTTCCCCTATCGTGGATTCGATGTGCTCCAAGGCGTCCCGCAGCCCGCTGGGAGCCCTGCTGAGCGCTTTCCCCCGGCATGTCGTCCTGTTCAGAAATCCCAGCGCGCGAGCCGACGACATTTCTCCGACGACCGGAATCAGAGCCCTTGCGAGTTCTTCGGCATCGCCCCACGCCTCCACTTCCACATAGCAGGCCAGGAGCTGGACCCCGGAGATGTACCGGTACCCCGCCTGGGCGCCTTCCTCCTGACGCACAGCCCTCTGGAGAAAGGGGATGCCTTTCCCCGCCTGCCCGGATCTCCGCAGGGCACAGCCCTGATGCCCGTCGATCTCCTCAGAGGTGAACCACCAGGCCCAGGCGGGATCGTCCTCCCGGCCACTGTCCTGGATGAGCGAACGAGCACGCGCGAAGTACCGTGCGGCTTCCGTCTCCCGCGCCGAAGCCGACAGTCCCCGGGCTTCCCGCACGCGGAAGATCGCCTCGGTCCGAGGCGAAAGCCCCCCCTGCTCGATGACCGCTCGCGCGATGGCCACCTCTTCGCGCGGACGCCCCACGTGTCCGGCCTGCATGGCGATGTTCTGCATGATCAGAAGCTCGATGGACCGATCACCCGAGAGCCGCGCCAGGAACAACGCCTCCTGATTGAAGCGCCGCGCCGCCGACTGCTCCTCGGCATCGAAAAGGGCCCATCCCGCGACTTCGGCCAACTCGGCGGCAGCCGCCTGGACATCCCGCTCGCTCCGCCGGTCGTAAGCCGCCTCCCCCAGCCGCCGGTGGACCTTCTTGAACGACCGCGCGGCCACCTCCGCGATGGGCACCCCGTTCATCGCGTTGTCCAGCGCGACAAGATGCCGAGACATCTCCCGGATGGCGAAGGCGAGATCCTCACCTCTTTCCTCACGGGAAAGGGCAGGCTCAGGGGCGACGGCGATATCAGGGGCCAGTATCAGTTCCAGCCCTTCGGGCTCGACTCCCAAGAGTCTGGCCATCTTCGGCCGCTGATGCGGCTGGGGATCAGCCTCACCGCGCTCCCACCGCTGCACGGTACTGCGATCCACACACAAGGCTTCGGCGAAGCCCTCCTGGGTGTATCCGCACATCTTCCGGCGCTGCGCCAACCGCTTCCGCTTGCCTGCCATGTCCGGGCTCCGTCCGGCGGCTTTCGTCTGCCCTGGTGAGGCTACCCGGTGAAGCCAAAACGCAGCCTTGATGAGGCAGTTGTGCCGTGGTGTCCGTCGCCCCTCTCCGGTTGGCTTGCGGGACACGACAAGGACCCCCGCGACGCGGCGAACGTCCGGGGGCTGGCCATCAGCCTCTGAGGAGCTGACGACGGTGAGCAGTATCCCCGCCTTCTTACGACGGGTACTGGACGTACTGGCCCCAGGCACCGGCCGACGCCGCGCAGGCACCTGCCCCGCCTGCCGGAAATCCGTACGGCCCTCATCCCCCGTGGCCCGCGCCCACGCGTACACCCCCTGGCCGTCCCCGGAGCACACCCGGTGAACGCCGGTACGCCCCCCGAGCCGGGGCACTCCCGCCTCACCATCGAGACCTACCGCGTCCGCCCGGACGGCGAGCGCATCCCCCGCACCCCGCTCCGCACCTACCGCCCCGGACCCGGGCCCATCGTGATCGACTCACTCCGCTGGCCCCCGTGCCGCTGCCCGCGCTGCCGGAGCGGCGACAGGGCGAGTACCCGCCCCCCTACCGCCCCCGTACCGACACCCCATACAGATGATCCGGCGTCACCACCCCCGTCACCGCGCGTGCCACCAGGGACGACGGTTCCTGGCCCTGGTATGTGATGTCGGTGTTGAGGAGGATCACCAGCGTCGCCTGCTCGGAGGGGAGATAGACCGTCACCGTCTCGTAGCCCGGGAGGGAGCCGTTGTGGCCGATCCAGCCGCCGCTGTCGAAGATGCCGAGGCCGTAGCCGGTGCCGGGGACGCCGGTCGGGAGGAAGGTGAGGCGTTCGGACTGGGTGTGGGCGTCCAGGAGTTCGCCGGTGGCCACGGTTTTCGCCCAGCGGCGCAGGTCCTGAAGGTTGGAGATCATCGCCCCGGCCGCCCATGCCCAGGTGGGGTCCCAGTGGGTGGAGTTGGTGATCTGGCCGTCGAGGGTCTGGTCGGTGTAGCCCTGGGCGTGCGGGTCGGGGATCGCCGCGTCGGTCGGGAACACGGTGTGCCGCAGGCCCGCCGGGTTCAGGACCCGTTGCTGGATGACCTCGTCCAGCGGCCGGCCCGTCAGTTTCTCGATGACCAGGCCGAGGAGGATGAGATTGCTGTTGGAGTACTGGAAGCGCTCGCCCGGCGGGAAGACGTTCGGATGCCGGTAGCCGTACGCCAGCAGTTCCTGCGGGGTGAAGCGGCGGTCCGGGTCGCTCAGGAGGTCGTGGTCGAAACCGGCGTCGGAGGTGTAGGGGAACAGTCCGCTGCGCATCTCCGCGAGCTGCCGCAGCGTGATGTGCCCGCCGTCCGGCACGCCGGGCACATAGCGGGCGACGGGGTCGTCCAGCCCGGCCCTTCCCTCCTGCACCAGCTGGAGCAGCGCGGTGACCGTGAAGGTCTTGGTCTCGCTGCCGATCCGTACGTACAGGTCGTCGGTCATCGGCTGCCGCGTGGACGTGTCCGCCACGCCCGTGGACCGTACGTACTCGCCCTTGCCCGGCATCCACAGTCCGACCACCAGCCCCGGGATCTTCGCCTCCCGCTGTACCTGGGCGATGGCCTGGTCCAGCCGGGCGGTGAGATCGTCCCCGAGCCCCGACGCGGCGGCGGGCGGCGGCGCCGTCACCGGCACGACCAGCGCGGCGAGCAGCGCGGCGACGGAGAGCAGTCGGCGAGAGGGCGCGTATCGCGGGCGGAAGCGCATACCTGGGTACCTCTTCCGGATCGGGGGACCCGGCCGACACACCGTCGTCCCCAGTTACGCCGGACTTTCCAAGGATCGCCCGGGGGTGGGTGGGGCGCATGTCGGAAAGGATGTTCTCGTTCTCAGCAGTCCCCCGGCAGTCCCCCGGCAGTCCCCCAGTAGTCCTCCAGTAGTCCCCCGCAGTCCCCGTCCGAGGAGCGTGTGTGTGACCGGTCAACCCATTCCGGTGATCATCGACTGCGACACCGGTGTCGACGACGCCCTCGCCCTGCTCTTCGCGGTGCGCCACCCGGGGATCGAGTTGCGGGCGGTGACCTGTGTCGCCGGGAACACCGATGTCGACGGTGTCGTCCGCAACACCCTGACCGTGCTGGAGCAGGCCGGGGCCCCCGACATCCCGGTGGCGCGCGGCGCGGCCCGGCCGCTGATCGAGGAGCCCCGCTCGGCCCGCCATGTGCACGGCGAGGACGGAATGGGGGACCTGGGGCTGCCCGCGCCCACCCGGACCCCCTCCGAGTTGGACGCCGTCGCCCTGCTGCGGCGCGAGATCCTCGGCTCCCCCCGTCCCGTCACACTCGTCCCCACCGCCCCGCTCACCAACATCGCGCTGCTGCTGCGCACCCACCCCGAGGTCACCGCCCATATCGAGCGGATCGTCTGGATGGGCGGAGCCGTGGCCGCCGGGAACGCCACCCCCGTCGCCGAGTTCAACGTCTGGCACGACCCGGAGGCCGCCGCCGTCCTGCTCACCTCCGGCGTGCCGATCACCATGTACGGGCTGGATGTGTTCAATCGGGTCCAGGTCCCGGGCGAGGACGTACGGCGGCTGCGCGGATCCGGCGAGCCGGGCGCGCGGCTCGCCGGTGAACTCCTCGCCCACCGCCCCTCCGCCCCCGACCCCGCGCCCGACCCCGACCCAGACGGCGACGACCCGGCGGGCGGCCTCGGCGACGCGGGCGCGGTCTGCGCGGTCGCCGACCCCGGCGGGCTCACCACCCGGCGCCTCCCCGTCGAGGTCTCCCTCGCCCCCGGCCCGACCCGCGGCCAGACCATCGTCGATCTGCGCCCCCGGCACGGCGAGTCCGAGATCCACGACGGCGCCCGCCCGCAGCCGCTGGTGGACGTCGCTCTGGACGTGGATGTGCGGCGGTACGTGGATCTCTACCTGAGCGCGGTCGAGGGGCGGCCCGGCAGCCGGTAGCCCCGCGCCTCACCCGGACGGACCGGCGCGCTGGTGGGCGGGCGGGGGTGGTGGTGCCGTGGAGACCTGACCCGGGCCGGTACGGCGGTCCGGGCGCGTCCCGCACGCTCCCTGGAGGCACCCCGATGGCACTCCCGACGCTCAGCGCCCCGGCCGTCCGCGTGCTCGTCCTGGCCGCCGCGTTCGGCACGACCCTGCTGATGGTGGCGAGCGGCTGCGCGTACCAGGAGACGGCGCCGCCCCGCCCGTATCTGACCGAGAAACCGGCGGCGAAGGCGTCCCCGTCGCCCAAGCCGTCCGAGGGCGGCAGGCGCCCGGACGACGGCGGGGTGCGCGCGCTGAGCGACGCGCAGGCGCAGGCCGCGCTGATCACGGAGGCCGACCTCGGCGAGCCGTGGATGCCGACCGAGGGCGCGGCGACCTGGCGGGACGGCTTCCTGAAGGCGGCGCCCCGCGAACCGGAGTGCCGCCGCCTGATGGACGCCCTGTACGCCGACGACCTGCTCGGCGCCCCGGCGCGGGCCACGGTCGGCCTGGACGACGGCTACGCCGACGGACAGCTTCGCTACCAGGTCACCAGCGGCGCGCCCGCCGACCTCGACCGGTCGCTGGCGTGGCTGCGGAGCCTGCCGCAGATCTGCGCCAAGTTCGTGGCGGGCGGCGCGGGCGGGGCGCGGCACACGGTGACGGTGGAGGACGTACCGCTGCCGGAGACCGGGGACACCCGGCAGGGTCTGCGGGTGACGGTGACCCGGGACCTGGACGACGGCCCGGTCACCCTCACCCTGGACGTGGCCGCCGTACGCGTCGGCGACGACGCCCTGACGGTCACCAACGGCGGCCTCGGCGAGATCCTGACCGACACGACCACGGCCGCGGTGGAACTGGGCGCGGAGCGGCTGGCGGAGGTACGCCGACAGGGCCGGGTGCAGGTGTGAGACGTGCGGTGTGCGACCTGAGGTCTCACATCGGTGGCTGTGCCGGTGCCGGTCCCAGCGTCGTCGTCCCCGGCGCCGTACGGTGGCCCAGTCCCGTGCGGTACGCGTCCAGCGCCGCCTCCACCCGCCCGGTGCGGCGCAGCAGATCGCCCAGCAGCCGGCACAGGTCGGCCAGGTCGCCGACCGCGCCCGCCCGTTCCAGCAGGCTGAGCGCGCGGACGTAGTGCTCCTCGGCCGCCTCCGTGTCGCGGGCGTCCTCGGCGATGATGCCGAGCAGCCGGTGGGCCGCCGCCGCGTGCACCGCGCCGCGCTCGGGCGAGAGGTCCCCGAGCACCTCCCGCAGCAGCTCCGCCGCCTCCGCGGACTTGCCGCGCCGGTGCAGCACATCCGCCAGCTCCACCGCCGCCTGGCTGCGGTACAGCGCGGCCCGGGTCGCCGACAGCATGGTGAGCGCCTCACGCAACTCGCCCTCGGCCCGCTCCAGTTCCCCGTTCTGCGCGCACACATAGCCGCGCATCCAGTGGCAGTTGGCGAGTTCCGTACGGATCTGGAGCTGGCGGTACATCTCCGCCGCCTTGGCGAGGGAGGCGTCCGCCTCGGCGATCCGGCCCTCGGCGAGCAGTGTGCGGGCCACCTGCCGGTGCATCCGGGCGACCAGCGCCGGGTCCCCGGCCTGTGGGGCGACGGACAGCGCGAACTCCGCCGCCTTCGCCGCCCGCGCGTGGGCGCCCATGTCCATGTACGGGCCGATGACGCTGGCGTAGAGCAGCAGCAGCGCGTCCGGGTCGTGCAGCCCGCCGCGGTTCAGCTCGTCGAGGGTGGACTCCAGCAGATAGACGGCGTAGCGCAGCTCACCGGCCAGGTAGTGGGATATCGCCCGGCCGCGCAGCGCGGGGACGCGGGCGGTCAGCGGCTGGCCGTCCTCGCCGAGCACCTGCTCGGCCCGCTCGAAGAAGCGCCGCGCGGCCCCTATGTCCCCGGTGTCGAGACCGCACTCGCCGAGCCCGAGCAGCGCGGTGGCCTGTTCGGCGGCGAGGGCGTGGGCGGTGGCCTCGGTGAGCAGCGCGGTGTACTGCTCGGCGGCCTCCTCGGCGGCGCCGGTGGCCAGGGTGCGCTGGGCCTCGGTGAGCCGTAGCCGCAGATCGGTGGCGAGATGGGCGGGGCGGCCGGTGGCCAGCTCCTCGAAGCCGACGCCGAGCCGGTCGGCGAGATGGCGCAGCGCCTCGTCGGAGGGGCGGACCCGGCCGGCCTCCAGGGTCGAGATGTAGGCGGGGGTGTACGCCGGTTCGGCCAGTTGACGCTGGGTCAGCCCGCGCTCATGGCGCAGTCGCTGCACCCTGCGCCCGATGATCTCGGGCTCGTCCCGGTTCGCCATGCGTTTAATCATGCCAGTAAGTCCACTTACCGATAGGCGACTTGGGCGCCCCGGGGAACACGAGTACCACCTCCGCCACCCCGTCCGCCCGTATCCGCGTCCCCACCTCCCGCGAACCATCGGTGAAATGACGTAACCCGCCCGTCGCCCCTTCCGGTCGACCGCCCCGAAGCTCTACGTTAGGAGCTGGATTAAGGGCGCTTAACACGCCACTGTCACCCCCCTGCGAGGTTGCCGTGCCCGGACGTACCACCGCCCGCAACGGACGCCCTCCCGCCCGCTACGCCAGGGCCGTGGCCGCCGCCCTGATCGCCGCGACGGCCCTGATCGCGGCGGCGAACGCGGGCCCGGCGAAGGCCACGCCGGAGGAGGATCTGGTGACGCGATCAGTACGGCCGTGACAGGGCGGCGGAGGCGCCGGGCGAGAACCTGGTGACCAGATCGGTACGGCCGTGACAGGACGGCGGAGGCGGCGGGCGCGATCCGGGTGACGGGATCGGTACGGCCGTGACAGGGCGACGGAGAGGCCGGGCGCGACCCGGGTGACGGGACCGGTACGGCCGTACGACGTCACCTCACGGTCAGGCGCCCTGCATCTGCGCCAGCTGCCTGCGCACATGGTCCAGGGCGCCCGCCCGGCGCCCCGGCACCCGGCCGCGCAACTCCGCGAGCGCGGCGCCGAGTTCCCGGGCCCGTGCCGGGTCCCGGACACAGCCCCACTGGTGGTGGGCCCGGTCCACGGCCGCCTCGACGGCGGGCGCGTCCACCGCCTCGCCCGCGCCCAGCCGGGCCGCCGCCACATCCAGCCAGGTCCGGCAGCTACGCACCGGGTCCCCGGCCATCATCGCCAGATCGGCCCGTACCTCCGCCCAGTGCAGCGCCTCGCCCGACCCGGCCCCGTGCGCCCCTACGGCGGCCCGCTCGCACCGGGCGGCCAGCGCGTCGGCGTCCTGGTGCCGCCCGGCGCGTACCGCGTCCGCGACCACCGAGTGCGGATCACCGGGCAGGTCGGCCGCCGCCGGGCGGGGACCACCACCGCCCGCGTCCACCGGACGCGGCAGAGCGCCCCCCGCCCCCGCCGGCACGCCGCCCCCCGTACTGATCACGATCATCCCCGGCGCGCGCCCGCCCCCGCCGCCGTCCTCCTCGCCCATCCTGGCGAGGGCCTGCTCGTGGAGGTGGGCCAGCGGCGGCCGGTGCCCGCTGCGCAGAATCGTGGCGACGGCCCTCATGTACGACGGCTGCGCGACCGTACGGCGGCCGGGCGGCGGCGCGATCCGGCCGTAGACGGCGTGGCCGGAGCCGCAGTCGGGGGGCTGTCCGTCGAGCAGCCGCCAGCAGTCGGGGTCGGCGTGGAGATCGAGCACGAGGGCGGTGCTGCCGGGGGTGCGCAGCCGCAACTCCTCCCGGAACCAGTGCCAGGGGAACGCGGTGTAGCGCACGGTGGCCGGTGTGGTGCGGGCCAGCGCAAGATGGGGCAGCCGCTGGCGCCGGTCGAGCTGGAGCTGTCCGGCGACGAACACGGTGAGCGGTTCCGGCGCCGCGGCGGCGGCCCGCAGCCGGGTCAGCACGGCCTGCGGCTCCAACGGGTCCGCCAGCTCCACGACATGGGCGGAGTCCGCCCCCGCCAGCACCCCCGGCGCCACGGCGGACAGCACCGGCAGCACCTCGGCCGCCGCGACCAGCCGCCCGCGCCCCACCGGAGACCCGGCGATCAGCAGCACGGTTCCACCCATGTGGCCCCTCCTCGACGTTCACGTCCACCCAGCAAGGTAACGCGCTTGCGTTCCGCGAACGTTCAAGTCCCGCTTCCGAGCACCCTTCCGTCCCGGTCGAGCACCTTCCCGTCGAGCAGCCTCCGTACGGCGAAGACGGTGGTGTCGTCCGCGAGCCTCCCCCCGCAGTGCCGCAGCACCCCTTCCCGTACGGCCGCCACCAGGCGCTCCGGCGCCACGCAGCGGACGTCCACGCGGACCGCCTCGGCGACGGCGGACTCCAGGGGGAAGAAGGCGCCGTCGGCGTCCCGGGCCTCGGTGACCCCGTCCGTGGTGAGCAGGACGGTCTCGCCCCGGCCGAGGACGACATGGTGGGGAGCGGGCCGCCCGGCGCCAGGACGGCGTTCGAGGTCGGCGAGCCCGAGCGGGAGGGAGTCGCCCGGTGCCAGGGCGCGGACCCCGCCGGGGCCGACCACGAGCGGCGGTTCATGACCGAAGTTGATCAGCCGGAGGGCGCCCGGGTCGTCGTCCGGGAACTCCAGCAGGAGGGCGGTGGCGAACCGGTCCTCGTCGTCCCGCCCCAGCTCCCGCACCCGGCGCCGGTGCCGGGTCATACGGATGCCGAGCCGTTCACCGACGGTGGCGAGATCCGGCTCGTGGTAGCCCGCCTCACGGAAGGTGCCCAGCAGCGCGGCGGCGGCCTCGACCGCGCCCAGCCCCTTGCCCTGCACATCCCCGAGCAGGACGCGGGTGCCGTGCAGGCCGGGCTGGATGTCGTAGAAGTCGCCGCCGACCCGGACCTCGGTGTCGGCCGCGAGATACACCTCGGCGTGTTCCAGCCCGCCCCAACCGGACGGCAGCGGGCGCAGCACGGTACGGCGGACCGTCTCGGTGACGTCCCGCATCCGCAGCACATGTTCCTCACCGCGCACCCGGACCGCGCAGGCCAGGGTCGCCAGGACCCCGCCGATGGCGATCAGGGTGAAGTCGGAGAGCCGGGGGGTGAAGCGATCGGGCCAGAGCGCCTCGACGAAGAGGTAGGCGGCCAGCACCAGCCCGGTGAAGGCGGCGGTCGTCCCCACACTGCACAGCGCGGCGGCGATCCCGGGCACCAGCACCACCCAGGAGATGATCCGGAACTCGGTGCCGGTCCAGTAGTCGATCGTCACGATGGCGATGAGCAGCAGCAGCGGCGGCACCCAGGTGACACTGCGGCCACGGATACGCAGCGTGCGGTACTGGTGCCACAGCCCGCTCCGCCCCGTCCACGGCAGCCGGTCCAGCGAGCGCCGACCGGTTCCGTCGTTGCTCACGGGTCTCAGCGCCCGGTCGCCCCCGGACCTCATAGGGCCAGCGAAGCACGCCCGGCGCTCCCGCGCATCCGGCCGGAGGTCCTTCACCCGACCGCTACCGTCCCGACCGCTACCGTCCCGACCGTGCCGGGACGGCCCGCGGACTTGCCAGGCGGTGCGCGCAGGTGTGCTCTGGAAGGCGGGGGCGAGAGAGAGGAGTGCGCTCATGGCTCATGCCGCACCCGCGCCCGGCGCGTCCCCGGGCTCCCGGCTGCCCGATGTGTTCAGCGCCCGTGCCCACGGCATCGCCCGGTGGGCGGTGCCCGCCGGAACCGGACTGGTCTACGGCTACTGGGTCGCCGCCAACAATCGCTCCGGCGGACCCATCACCGGCTGGAACGTCCTGCTCGGCCTTGTCGCGGCGATCGTCTTCGCGGCCCTGTGCTACGCCCTGCTCGTCGCGGCCCCGCGGATGCGGCGCGAGGTGCACGCCCTGCTGTGGGCGGCGTTCGGCGGCTGCGCGTTCGGCTTCCTGTACAGCGAGGGCGGGGCGGCGATCCTGCGCTCGGTGTTCATGTCACTGGCGGTGGCGGCGGTGGTGTTCGTCGTCCTCTTCTACCGCTACTACACACATGAGGACGCGGAGGGCCATCGGCTGAGCTGAGAGGGCCATCGGCTGGGCTGGGGAGAAGGGTCCGGTCGGCATCCGACACGACACCGACAGGGCCCCTGTCCCATTCCCCTACGCCCTCCCCTCAGTGCCCACCGATCCAACTGCCGTCGGCCCAGCCGCCGGTGGCCCATGCCTCGTCCCGACTCCAGAGCCGGTCACCGGGGTCACTGTCCTGACGGTCACCGCCGTCGTGGGTTTCGCGCCCGTCCTCCTCGGTGTCCCGACCGTTCTCGGTGTCCCGACCGTCGTGGCTGCCGCCACCGTCGTCCTCACTCCAGAAGTCCCCTTCGGACTCGTGCTCGTGCTCGCGCTCGGACTCGGACTCCCAGGAACCCCACGAGTCGGAGGACTCGGACGACTCCCACTCCTCCCCGGAGTCGGACCTCTCGCGCGAGAACTCCTCGGACGAGAACTCCTCGGACGAGTCCCGGGACGACTCCTCCCGGAAGGAATCCCAGGAGAACTCCTCGGACCCCTCCCACGACTCATCCCGCGACGACTCACGCGACTCATCCCGCGCCTCGTCCCGCCCGTCGCGGGAACCGCCGTCATCCGACCGCCGCCCCCAATACGGCTCGTCCCAGTTGCTCCACGCCCCGTTCTTCCACTCGGGACAGGGATCGTCACAGGTCGGCACGCCCGCGCGCCCGACGTCGACGAAGGCCGAGTTGGCCCACGCCTGGGCGCCTTCGAGCCAGTACCAGTAGGAATGCCCGTCGATCCGCTGCCCGCGGACCGCGCACTCGACGCGTTCCCGGCTGCCCCGCGCCGCCCAGTCGACGACGGGGGAACGGGTGGTGGGCGCCTGCCGCAGATTGAGTTCGCCACGGGAGACGATGGTCCCCCGGATCGTTCCCTTGTCCCTGCCGCTGCCGCCGCCGCGGTCACCGTCGGTGAAGGTCGGCGGGGTCGCCGCGCTCGCCGTGGCACCGCTCGCCAGGGCGGCGAGGGCGGTACCGGTGAGCAGGGTGGCCGCGGTCAGAATCCGCAGGGCCGGAGTGGGTCGCATGATCGGCCTCCTTCTCCCCGGGAACAGACAACACCGGCGCGGGCCGGCTCTCCACCGGAACGGCTCGGTCCCGGGGGGCCGCGCCGGGCGGTGGTCCGTTCGGTGAACAGGCTTCGCCCGTACGGCCGACAGCGCTCGCGGCGCCCGGCGGCACCCCGTTGCCTGGAGACATGCCCCCGCGACAGCAGTTCGGCCGTTCGAGTGCCGGGCGCCTGCGCGGCACCGTGTCGGCGGTGCTGCTGATCCTGGCGTGCGCGCTGGTGCCGCTCGGGGCGCTGGCGGGCTGGGTGACGTACGGTCTGGCCGACGGTGACCGCTATGTCCGTACGGTGGCGCCGCTCGCGGCGGACCCGGCGGTGGAGGACGTGGTGGCCGACACGCTGGGTACGGGGCTGGCGCGGCGGGCCGGGGTGGGCGAGATGGCGCCGTTCCTGCGGGACGCGGTGCGGTCGTTCACCCGGACGGACGCGTTCCAGGTGGGCTGGGACGAGGCGAACCGGGCCACGCACGACGCGGTGCTGGACGCGGTGCGCCGGGGTGAGCGGGGCCCGGTGACGGTGGATCTGGCGCCGGTGGCGGACGCGGTGGAACGACAACTGGCCGAGGACAACGCGTTGGTGGGCCGTCCGCGGCTGCCGGTGGGACATGCCGAGGTGGCGGTGCTTCCGGCGGCGGATCTGGGCCCGTTGCGAAAGGGACTTCATGTGATGCAGGTCGCCGCGGTCTGGCTGCCCCTGACGGCGGTGGCGCTCGCCGTCGCCGCCATCGCCCTGGCGGCCCGCCGCAGACGGGCGCTCACCGCGATGGCGCTGGGGGTGGCGGCGGGGGGTGCGCTGCTGGGCGTGGCGGTGGCCCTGGGCCGCCACCTGACACTGGCGGACCTGCCCGCGGACATGCCGGAACCGGCGGCGGGGGCGGTGTACGACGCCCTGACGTCCACCTTGCGCACGGTGTCGTGGCTGCTGCTGGCGCTGGGGGCGACGGTGGCGCTGGCATGTCGCCTGGGCCGACCGCTGCGACGGGGGACGGAGCGGACAGAGGCGGTGACGCCGGTGACGCCGGTGGAGGCGAGGGAGGCAGGGAAGGCGGGGGAGGCGGTGACGGCCAGGGGCCCGGAGACTCCACATCCCCCTCCCCCTCCCCCGCTACTCCCACCACACCCCCCTTCCACACCCCCCACCTCCCCCTCAAACCGAAAACTCCCACTGTCTTGACAAATAAATTTGTCGGTACGATCCTGGAGGGGACGCGAACGAGCCACACCACCTTCTGACGTACTTGCGAGGAGCCCGCCATGCGCACCCTGATCAGCACCGCCTTCATCTCCCTGGACGGCGTGGTGGAGGCTCCGGGCGGCGAGCCCGGCTACCGCAACGCAGGCTGGACCTACAAGGACATCGAGTTCCTGCCGGAGGCGTTCGAGATCAAGGGCCGTGAGCAGCAGGAGGCGACGGCACTCCTGATGGGCCGGGTCAGCTACGAGGCGTTCAGCCCGGTGTGGCCGGACATGGAGGAGTTCGGCGACTACAAGCTGATGCCGAAGTACGTGGTCTCCACGACCCTCAAGGACACCGACCTGGTCCAGAACTGGGGCGAGACGACGATCCTGCGCTCACTGGACGAGATCGCCGCGCTGAAGGAGACGGAGGGCGGCCCGATCATCGTCCACGGCAGCGCGTCCCTGAACCAGGCCCTGTCGGACGCGAACCTGATCGACCGCTACCACCTGCTGGTGTTCCCGCTGCTGCTGGGCGCGGGCAAGCGGATGTTCAGCACGACGGACAGGGACACGCAGCGGCTGCGGCTGGTGGAGCAGGAGACGTACGGGAACGGGCTCCAGAAGCAGGTGTTCGACGTCGTCCGCTAGTGGAGGCGTGAGGCGCCGTCAGCGTTCCGCCGCGCCGACGACCGGCAGCGGGCGACTCGGGGCATCGAGCCAGACGCGCTGGCCCCCGGCACCCACGGTCACACCGAACCGCTCCCGGCCCGGCCGGTCATGGTCCACATACAGCCGATACGCGGCCTCCACGACGTCCCACAGCGGGCGTGGACCAGCCTGTCGTGCCCTGCCGTCCTGGGCTCGTGCCCACGCCCCGTCGGGACCCCACAGCTCCACGGCCGTCACCGGCCCGTCCGCGTCCCCTCGCTCGAAGGCGAAGCCGGTGTCGGGCGCGACAAGGGAGAGGACGAACCGGAACGCCTCGTCCTCGGCGACCGCCGTCAGATCCAGGCCGGTGATGCGCCCACTGGTCGCCTCCGGTCTGCCCGGGTGGGCCGGGACACCGGTGCTACCGGCCGCGCGTACGGCCATGAAGTAGGAACGCTCGGGCAGGAACCGCCCCTCGGCGCGTCCGTCGTCGGCGACGACCAGACGGACGGTGCCCCAGCCGAGCGGGGACACGATGAGTCCGGCGGGCCGGACCTGCGCCAGCCACGCGGACGGGATCGTGCTGAACCCGCAGGTGGCGATGAGCCGGTCGTACGGGGCCCGGTCCGGGTGTCCCGACCGGCCGTCCCCGGTGTGGACGAGCGGAGTGTGTCCGCAGCGCCGCAACCGCTCCTCGGCCGTCCGCGCGAGCCCGGGATCGACCTCCACCGTCACGACCTGGTGACTGCCGACCCGTTGTGCCAGCAGGGCCGCGTTGTATCCGGTGCCGGTGGCGATCTCCAGGACGCGGTGCCCGTCGGCGATGTCGAGTGCCTGGAGCATGCGGAGCATCAGCCCCGGTGCCGTCGAGGACGACGTGGCCACGCCGTCCGTGAGCTGTGTGGCCAGCGCCTCGTCCGAGTACACCGACTCCAGCCAGTCCGGGTCGCCGGACGTGACGTGCCGCAACCCCTGGGGAGTCAGGGTCCAGAACTCCGGTACGAAGGCATGACGCGGCACGGCTTCGAACACCTTCCGCCATACCGGATCGGACAGTCGGCCGTCTGCCTCAAGCTCGTCGGCCAGTGCCGCCCGCAGTACGGCGGCGCGCTCCTGTGGGTGTGTGGTCATGGTCGTCCCTCAGCAAGTAGATCGGCGATACGGGCGGCGATGGGGAGGCCGGTGCGGTTCTGAATCCAGGACCACTCTCCGGACGGGTTGCACTCGAACATCACCCAGTGACCGGCCGGGGTGACGGCGAAGTCGAACGCGCCGAAGGCGAGCCGGAAGTGCTCCAGCCAGCCCAGCACGCCCGCGCGGACGTCGTCCGGGACTCGGCAGACGTCGTAGGAGAGGGCGTCGTAGTCGCTGCGCCAGTCCACGCGGGCGGCGTCGCTGCCCGCGTGGATCTCGGCGGCGAACATGTCCCCGCCCACGACGGTCAGCCGCACCTCGTGCGACTTGGGCACCCACTCCTGGAACAGGTGGGCGGTCAGGCGCACGGAGTCGTCGAGCGTGTCGGGGTCGACCACATGCGTGGGCACCCCGGTACGGCGACCGTCCGGATATTCCAGTGGGCCGCCCATCAGCGGTTTGCAGATCACCCGGCCGTCCGTCTCGCGGCAGAACGTCCGGGCCGCCTGCGGGTCGGTGGTGATCAGGGAGCGCGGGGTACGGAGGCCGTGTGCGGCGGCGACCGGCAGTTGCCCCGGCTTGTGGGAGGCGATCCCGTCGACGTCGGGCCGGTTGACCCAGGTCACCGGGAGTGCGTAGAGCGTGCCGAGCAGACCGGCCAGCGCCTGTTCCCTGGCCCAGGTGAGATGAGGCTCCCGAAGCTGCGCCGATACGACGGGCAGGCGGGGCCGCCGGTAGTAGACGGCCCTCACCTCCTCCAGCCGCACAGAGCGCGATGCGTCGGTGAGGACCCCCGCCCACGGGCCTGCGGCGTGTTCGGCGGACAGGGAGACGGTCTCGGGGAAGTCCCCCATGTCGAGCCGCATCACCGGCACCCGCCGGGACGTCAGCTCGGCGACCACCAGGTCCGCCGCCGGGTCCAGTTCCTTGGTGACGACCAGCACCGGGCCGCCGGATCGATCGTGTGTCACCGCATCAGATACGGGTCGCTGGTGTCGTCGTTCTTGCTGTCCCAGTTCGTGTTGGTGCAGCTCCCGGCCAGCTCGGTGGAACGGCTCCACAGGGCGCCGGTGCCGTCGGTCAGGACATTGAGCTGGCGGTCAGGGTCGTAGGTGAACGAGTCGGCCTTCAGGGTCACGGTGTAGGGGGCGCGTTCGGCGCGGGCGCCGAACGGGACGGGCGGTGTTGCGGACATGTGTGCCTCCTGGTGGTGATGTGGTGCGGACTGTGCCAGGACGGTTCAGGGGGCGCCCGGCGCGAAGGGCGCTGCGCGGTGCGGGGCGCATTGCGGGGCGCAGACCCACAGCAGGAACGGACGGCCACGGTGCCGCACTTCGCCCCACACCCTGCCGTCCATCCCCAGACGGCGGGAGCAGCGGGCGCAGTCCATGGCCATCTGCTGCCGTGGGCTGAGCCGGTCCAGACGGGGCAGAACGCTCGCCGCCCGGACGGTCGTCATCCCTGGTCCGCGCGTAGCTCGGCCCAGACCCGTTTCCCCCCGTGGACGGGCTCCCACCCCCAGGTGTGGGCGAGGGCTGCGACGAGGAGGAGCCCACGGCCGCGTTCGTCGTCGGCAGCCGGTGAGCCGGTGGCCGGCCGGGTGCGTGAGGTGTCGGTCACGACGAGGCGCACGGACCGTTCGCCGGTCCGCGTGATCGACGTGGCCACGTACGCGGAGTCGGTGTGTTCCACCGCGTTCGCGACGAGTTCGGTGACGATCTGCCGGGCGGCGTCCGCCAGTCGCGACAGGCCCCAGGTCTCCAGTGCGAGGGCTATGTCCCGCCGTGCCTGAGCGGCGGCCTCCGGCGTCGCCGGATAGCGCTCCTGGTAGCGCTGGGGTCCAACCTGTGCGGTGGTCATCGCCATCGTCGCGTCCTCGGCATCGGTGCTCGCGGTAGACGTCCCGCCCGCTGGGGCGGCCGACAACCAGGTAACCCCCCTTCCCACCAGCACGCTTAGGACGTTCGCGGGTACGGCCCGAGGAACGCCCTAGGACGATCGCGGTCCACCACCTGACGGCTGGCGATCACACGGCTACGTTGAGTGCATGAACATCGAGCGCAACACCGCGCTGGAAGCGTGGATGACCGAACACGGCCATAGCTCCAACAGCCTCGCCGAGGCGGTGAACGCGGCCCAGGAGCGATTAACCGGACGGCCCGGCGGACTCGACGGCTCATCGGTACGGGCGTGGAAGGCGGGCCGGGTCCGCTGGCCGAAGTCGGGAGCGCGCAGGGCACTTGAGGAGGTCACGGGCCTGTCGGCGACCGCCTTGGGGTTTGTGCCGCGCGGCCGGAAGTCTTCCGCCCCGGTCCCATCGCAGGAGGACCTGGAGATGAATCGCCGCGCGCTCGTCGGTGGCATCGCCGCCGCTGCGGTGGCAGCCGCAGCTCCCGGCACGGTGGCGCCCCGCCGTATCGGAATGAGTGATGTCGAGCGGCTGCAAGGCCGATTCACCGAGATCGTCGCAAGCGACCACCGCCACGGCGGCCAACTCGGCATCGAACAGCGTGCCGCCGCTCTGGCGGACGAGGCACTGAACCTTCAGAACGCCGGAAGCGCAGCGCAACGGGTGCGCAGCAACATTTATGCGGCGGCAGCCGCGTTCCGCTCCTCGGCAATGTGGGCGGCGATCGACGGCCGCCGGTACGAGGTCGCGCTGAAGCACATGCGTGAGGCCCAGTCCCTCGCGGAGATGTCCGGAGACCAAGCGATCAAGTTCCGTATCTGGAGCCACGCCGGGACGATGTACCGGCACATGGGCCGCCCGGCCGACGCACTCGCCGCGAACGACGTGGCGCGCAGTCTGCACATCACTCGCCGGGACCCGATGTTCGCGTCCCTCGGCCTGGCCCGGCAAGCGGCTATCGCGGGTACAGCACAGGACCGCACCGCCACCCGCCGTGCTCTCGAACAAGCGCAGGAAGCCATGATCCGAGCCGACTCCGCCGACTTCCGGCCGGTATGGATGCTGGCCTTCTACGACCAGGCCGAGTTGGATTCGTTGTCGCTGTCGGCGTACTTGTCGCTTGGCGACTATCCCACCGCCGAGTTCCACGCTCACCGCTGTCTGGTCGCTCTTCGACCGCACATGGTCCGGTCCCGTGCGATCACCACAACGCGTCTCGCCCACGCGCAGCTCGCCCAGGGTGATGCCGACGCGTCCCTGGCGACCGCCATGGAGGTGCAGACCGACGCCGCTACCCAACACGCCCGGGTGTCCCGCATGCTGCAAGAGTTCGGCGCTGCGTTGCGGGCGAAGGCGCCGGGCAGCCCTCTCGTACAGGACTGGAACGAGCACGTCGCCGCTTGGAGGACCACCGTATGACCCCGGCACCTACCGTCGAACTACGAACGTTCACCACACTCGAACACATGCGGGGCGATCTGATCGACGTCTACGCCGAAGTACGCGCGCCCTTGCTCCATCTTCCGAACTACGCCGTGACCGCATTCGGCGAGCGTTTGGACCGCCATGGAGGCGAACCGGGGTTCACCGCCGTCCTGGCGTACGCGGACGGACTCCCGGTCGGCTACGCCTACGGCAACACCATCAGGCACGGAGACCGGTACTGGCAGCGCACATCACCACAACCAGCGGACAAGTACACGAAGCGCCCAGCGATAGCGATGAAGGAGATCGGCGTACGCCCAGCATGGCGTGGCAGCGGAACGGCCAGACGCATCCATGACGCCCTGCTCGCCACGCGCGACGAACCGTACGTGACGCTGATGGTCAACCCTGCGGCAGGCGAGGGCAAGGTACACGCGCTGTACCGCTCCTGGGGCTACGCGGACATCGGCCAGAGCCAGCCGTCACCGGCATCGCCGGTACTCATGGTGATGGCTCGCGACACTCACACTGCTATCTGAGCCAAGGGACCACAGCCATGCCCGCATTAGAACCGGGGCCCGTACTCGCCACAGCCTGCCTCGCCGAGCACGAGCCGGAAGACCCCACCGCCCCTCCCTCAACCAGCGAGACCAACCTCGTTGACTGGCATCTCCTGGAACACACAGGGCTCCGCAAGGCTCAGGAAGACCGCCTGCCCCTCTTCGAGCGCACCCGCTCGTTCCGCTCGTACTCGCCAGGGCTCATCCCCGGGCTCCTCCAGACGCACGCATACACCGAGGACGTGCTGCGTGCCGTGCAGCGCAGGAGAGTCGCGGTGGACGACGTGGCCGACGCCGTGGCCGCCCGTATGGAGCGGCAGCACGTACTCCACCAGGGCGGGCGCCAGTTCGCCTTCCTGGTCGAGGAGCCCGTTCTCCGGAACGCCCTGGGCGGGCGGGACGCCCAGCTCGAACAACTCGACCGTCTGCTCTCGATCGAATCACTGCCCCACATCACCCTGGGCGTGCTCCCAGTACGCCTGAGCCGGGCCCGTATGCCGGTGGAAGGGTTCTGGATCTTCGACGACGCTCAGGTCAACGTCGAGCTGGTCTCCGGGTATCTCACACTCACCCAGCCCGGCGATGTCACGGCGTACGCCGCTTCGTTCGCCGACCTCACCGAGTCCGCCGTCCACGGCGCCGAGGCTCAAGCGCTGATCGGAGCGGCCATGAACGCACTCGGGTGACGTGCGGGCCGGGCCCTGGACCCGGCCGCCAGACCCGACCACCGCCCCCACCCGCGAAGCCGAACCCCCCAGCCCCCCGACCATAATGTCCCCATGCCCCGCGACTTCCCCGGCGGCCTCGCCCCGCCCGACTGGCTGGTGCGGAATCTCACGCCGCAGCAGGCGCCCGTCAATCGGCCCGCCGTCGCCCGTGCCGCCGTGGCCATGACGCTGCCGCTGGCCGTCGGGCTCGCCGTGGGCGAACCGGCGTACGGGGCGCTCGCCTCGATGGGCGCGCTGTCCGGTGTCATCGGCGACACCGCCGACGCGTACCGTATGCGGATTCTGCACATCGCCGTCCCGCAGCTGTTCGGCGCCCTCGGCGTCACCCTCGGCTCGCTGGTCTACGGACAGGGCTGGCTCGCCGTCGTCGCCGTCACCCTCGTCGCGCTCGTCTCCGGGATGATCTCCACCATCGGCGCCGTCGCCTCCGTCTCCGGACTGCTCCTGCTGCTCAACGCCGTCATCGGCGCCGGGCTCCCGATGCCCGGCCCCTGGTGGGCCGCGCCGCTGCTGATGACCGGCGGCGGACTGCTCGTGCTGCTGCTCGCCCTGATCGCCTGGCCGCTGCGATCCGGCGTCCCCGAGCGCGCCGCCGTCGCCGACACCTACCGCAAGGTCGCGGCCCTGCTCGCCGACAGCGCCTCCGACGGCTACGAGGACGCCCGGCACGCCGCCACCCAGGCCCTCAACCAGGCGTACGACCTGGTCCTCGGCCACCCCACCCGGCACCATGGCCGCAGCGCCGAGCTGACCCGGCTGGTCGCCCAGCTCAACGCGGTCACCCCGGTCATCGAGGCCGCCCCCGCCGCCCATCTCTCCGGTGTCCCGCTGCCGCCCGAGGTCCCGTCCGCCGCCCGGCATCTCGCCGACGCCGTCGAGACCGGCTACCGGGGGCCGATAGGGCTGATCCTGCCCGAGCCGAGGAGCGAGAGCGCCCGTGCCGTCGACCACGCGCTGCGGCACGCCACCGCCGTCGTCGTCACCGGTGGCCCGGACGACACCCCCGACGACCTCACCGCCGGAGCCGACAGGCCCGACAGGCTCCGCGTCCGGGCCGCCCGCGCCGCCCGCAACCTCGTCCTGTCCGCCGGTTCCTGGCGCTACGGGCTGCGCCTCGCCCTGTGCATCGGCATCGCGCAGACCCTGGTCTCCCTCGTCCCCGTCCCCCGCTCCTACTGGGTCGCCCTGACCATCACCTTCGTCCTCAAGCCGGACTTCGGCTCGGTCTTCTCCCGCGCCCTGCTGCGCGCCCTCGGCACGGTCGCCGGACTGGTCGTCGCCGCAGCCGTGCTCTCCCAGGTGCCGCGCGGCTGGTGGGACGTACCGGTGATGCTGCTGCTCGCCCCGCTCATCCCCGCCCTCACTCCCCGGGGCTACGGGTATCAGACCGCCGCCATCACCCCGGTGATCCTGCTGCTGTCCGACACCCTCAACCGCGAGGGCACCGCCCTGCTGCTGCCCCGTCTGCTGGACTCCCTGATGGGCTGCGCCATCGCGCTGATCGCCGGATATCTGCTCTGGCCGGAGAGCTGGCACACCCGGGTCGGCGACCGGCTCGCGGACGCCGTCGCCGACACCGCCGGCTATGTCGAGGCCGCCTTCGGCGCCGGGGTCGAACCGGCCGCCCGCGCCCGGATGCGCCGCCGACTCTACCGCGACCTGTCCGTCGTCCGTACGGAGTTCCAGCGGGCGCTGACCGAACCGCCGCCCACCGGACGGCACGCCGCCGCCTGGTGGCCGCTGGTCGTCGCCGTGGAGCGGATCGTGGACGCCACCACCGCCGCCCGGGTCCGGGTCAAGCACGGGGCGGACCCGCCCGCCCCCGCCGAGGTCGCCCAGGTGGCGCTGCAACTGCGCGAACTGGCCGAGGGGCTGCGGGAGGTGGAGGTGCTCTTCCCGGTCCGGACCGAGCTGGCGGGACCGGCCGACAGTGTGCTGGCGCCGCTGCGGCAGGAGGTCGCCACGGCCCGCGCCATCACCTCACCAGGACGGTGACGGGGCTCGGCGGATGAACCGGGTACGGCCCGCCCCGTGCAGGGGGCGGGCCGTACCGGGTGGGGGGTTGCCGGAAGAGACGTCGAGGCGGCGGCGGTCCGACTAGCGGCTCTTCTCCAGCACCTTGTCCATGGCGGCGGCCAGACCGTTGACCCACAGCCGCTCCACCCGGGCTCGCTCAGTGGCGTTGGGGATGGCGTTGGTGCAGGACGTGCCGGGTCCGCCGCCCGACATCAGCTCGCTGCACGGACCCGAGTAGTTGTCGGGCAGACCGAGGACGTGGCCCGTCTCGTGGGCGGTCACCCGGGTCGAGTTGTACTGCTGGTTCTGGCGGTAGTCGAGGAATATGTACCCTCTGCCGTGCCCGTCGGTGGAGGCGAACGAGCCGCGCGGGTCGTTGCCCTCCCGGTAGGTGAAGTTCGCGGGCGAGCCCTGCCGCAGCTGGACGTTGGCGACCGAGCTGTTCCAGATCTGGGTGGAGCGGGCGATCTGGGAGGCGAAGGTGGGGGCGCGCGAGGCGTCGTAGGTGACCGTGACCGCGGCGGCTGACGTGGGGTTCGCGGCCCGCTGCTCGGCCACCGACTTCAGCACGGCCTCGAAGAACGCCCGGCTGGCCGCCGCGTCGGCGGACTCGGCGGACTCGGCGGACTTGGAGATGAAGTGCGCGGGCGCGGCGCTCCGGGTGTCGAGCGGGGCGGGGGCCGCGGCGGCGGGGACCGTCATCCCGAACGCGGCCGTGGCGAGCCCGAGGGTGAGGGCCGCCGCCGCCCGCACGGTCGAGGCGGCGCGGGCGGAGGAGAAGGGGGAAGACTGACGCATCGAAGACTCCTTGGTGGGGGTGAGTCGTTCAAGACGAGAGTCTCGGTGCCTGTGCGGTCGCTGTGATGATGTCAGCAGGTGATAGCTCCGCCCTATCAGCTCCGGGCCACCTACCCCCCACCAGGTCCACCGACCATCCCTGTCACCTTCCCCCACGATCCCGATTAACGGCCGTTGCAGGGGGTTTGTACGTCTGGTGAAACCCTGGCTTCCGCCTTAGCCTCCAAGGGCATGGAGCTTGAGGTGAGACACCTCCGCGCACTGTGCGCCATAGCCGACACGGGCAGTCTGCACCGGGCCGCCCGCCAGCTGGGCGTGGCCCAGCCGTCGCTGAGCACCCAACTGCGCCGGATCGAGCAGGAGCTGGGCGGTGCTCTGTTCCTGCGGACCCGGTCCGGCTGCCGCCCCACCCCGCTCGGCCGGCTCGTCCTGAGCCGCGCCCGCCCGCTGGTGGCCGAGATGCGCTCCCTGGTCGCCGAGGCACGGGCCGCCACCGCGGGCGGTCCCGAGCTGCGGATCGGCTCGACCGCCAGCAAGGCGCTGAGCGGCTGGCTGCGCCGGCTGCGCGGCCAGGGCCAGGACCCCACCCTCCAGATGAACGTCTCGCCGAACGTCCTGCTGCGGATGGTCGCCGACGGCCAGCTGGACATCGCGTTCGTGCACGAGGTGGAGGGCTGCCCGCTGCGCCTCCCGCCGGAGCTGCGGCTGCGCGTGCTGCTGGAGCGCGAACCACAGTTCGTGTCGCTGCCCGCGGACCATCCGGCCGCCGCGAAACCCGTGGTGGAACCGGGTGAGCTGGCCGGTGACCGCTGGATGATCGACTCGTCGGTGGACGGCGAGTGGGACGCCGTCCAGCGGATGTTCCGGGCCGCCGGGGTGAGCCCGCTGGTCCAGCACGGCGACTACCACACGGCGGGCGCGCTGGTCGCCACCGGCGAGGTGGTCACGGTCTGCCAGCCGACCGCGAGCAGCCCCGACATGGCCGTACGACGGCTGCACGGCGACCCGATCGGCGTCCGGCTGCTGATCGCGGCCCGTACGGAGACGGACCTCGACGGCGTCTTCCCCGCACTGGCGGAGGCGTACTGGGAGGTCGCCCGGCAGGCACCGGCGTACCGGGAGTGGCTGGAACACGTCGGCGCGCGCGACGGCGTACGGGAGGCCGCACACGGGGGCGGCGGCCATGAAGGTGTGCCGCCCCCGTATGTCCCGGCCCTCCCGGGGCCACCGGGGCTACCGGGGCCCGCTGACGGAGCGCTGCGGCTGGCTCAGACGCCGATGTCCTTGCCGTCGGTGCGGTAGACCGCGACCACGGCGGGACGGTTGAGCTTGCCGGGTCCGTCGGGCCAGGCGCTCAGCGGGTGCTCCGCGGAGGCCCCGTCCAGCTCGCCCGGGTGCTGTACGGCGACCAGGACCCGCCGCTCCTGGATGATCGGACCGCAGGTCTCGGCGCCCTTGGGCACGGTGAGGAACTGCTTCAGCTCGCCCTTGCGGTCACCGCGGGTGGCGACGCCGAAGAGGCCGTCGTGCGAGCCGAGCTGGGCGCCGTCCGTGGAGATCCACAGGTTGCCGTGGTCGTCGAAGGCCACGTTGTCCGGGCAGGAGATCGGCGACACCTTGTCCTTGGGATACCCGGCGAAGTAGGTCGCGGGGTCCTTGGGGTCACCGGCGACCAGGAACAGCGTCCAGGCGAAGGTGGTGGAGTCGGCACGGTTCCAGCGCTCGGTCAGCTCCAGGATGTGCCCGTGCTTGTTGGCGTTGCGCGGGTTGGCCTCGTCCGCCTTGGCGTTGGTGCCCATGCCGCGGTTGGAGTTGTTGGTGAGCGCGATGTAGACCTTGCCCGAGTGCGGGTTGGGCTCGACGTCCTCGGGGCGGTCCATCTTGGTGGCGCCGACCTTGTCACCGGCGAGCCGGGTGAAGACGAACACCTCGTCGGCGGTCATGCCCTCGACGTGCGACACCGCGCCCTTGCCGGTGGCGGTGGCCAGCGGAATCCACTGACCCGAGCCGTCGAACTCACCGTCGCTCGGCAGCTTCCCCGAGCCGTCGATCTCGATCGCCGGGGAGTCACCGGTCAGCTTGGCGACGTAGAGCGTGCCCTCGTCCAGCAGCGACAGGTTGTGCTCGCGCACCGACCGCGACGAACCCTTCTTCATCCGCTTGCTGCCGACGAACTTGTAGAAGTAGTCGAAGCGCTCGTCGTCACCGGAGTAGACGACGGGACGGCCGTCGTCCGTCAGCCGCACGGTCGCGCCCTCGTGCTTGAAGCGGCCGAGCGCGGTGTGCTTGCGCGGGGTGGAGTCCGGGTCGGTCGGGTCCAGCTCCACCACATAGCCGAAGCGGTGCGGCTCGTTGGGCTCCTGGGCGACGTCGAAGCGCTTGTCGAAACGCTCCCACTTGCGCTCGCTGGCCGCGGTGCCGAGGCCGTAGCGCTTGTCGGTGGGGCGGGTGGCGTTGGCGAAGTACTGGTTGAAGTTCTCCTCGCCGTGCAGCGTGGTGCCCCAGGGGGTGACTCCGCCGGCGCAGTTGTTGAGGGTGCCGTAGACCTTGGTGCCGGTCGGGTCGGCGGAGGTGCGCAGCAGCGGGGAGCCGGCCGCGGGGCCGGTCACCTTGAACTCGGTGGAGACGGTGACCCGGCGGTTCAGCCAGTGCCGGGGGACGACGGTGAGCTTGCCGCTCTTGCGGTCCTCCTCGACGACGACAGCGCTGAGGCCGTGCGCCGCCCAGGCGATCTCGACCTGCTCACGGGTCGGGTTGGCGGAGTCGTAGCCGCGGAACATGAGGACCTCGTCGGTGTACTCATGGTTGGCGACCAGGATCTGCCGCCCGCGCTCGCCCGGCACCGGGAGCAGCGCGAGGAAGTCGTTGTTGTAGCCGAACTGCCCGGCCTGCGCCTTGGCGGTCTGCTTGTCCGGGTCGAAGGCGGGCGCACCGCGCAGGATGGGCTCGCCCCAGCGGATCACGACGTTCTGCCGGTAGCCGTCCGGGACGGTGACCGCGTCGTTGGTGTTGGGCGCGACGGGCGTGAAGCGCAGCCCCTTGGCGGCCTTGTCCCGACCCCAGCCCCAGCCGTCGGCGGGCGCGGCCTGGGCCTCCGGCGCGGCGGCACCTGAGAGCGCGGTCCCGGCGGCGGCAGCGGCGGTGACGACCGCGGCGGCCCGCACGACGGTACGGCGGCTCAGCGCGGTGGCGATGACATCGCCGACGTACGGGTTGGCGGTGGTGTTGGGCACCTCGTGGAAACAGGCGTCCCCGCAGCGGAAGCGGCACGTGAGTGCGGCGCGACCACCGGGGTGCGAGTCGTTGGAGGTTCTGATGATGGGCAACTGCATACGCACGTGGTTCTCCCCTTGCTTCCCCTTTTATCCAGCGTGACGGACGGTAGGAGCACGTTTGTGCGGGAGCGGAGCCGACACATGAACGGCAAGTGAACTAAAGGTATCTGGGAGAGAGTTGACGCTAGGCGCGTAGATCAGCCACATATATGGCCGACACGGCGATGCCCACCTCACCGGGCCGGGCCTCTCGCCCCACCCGATCCCTCCCCAAGATCACCTCACCGGGCCGCTAACCTTACGTGTCCGTCCTGGCCAGGGATCTACGGGCATCAACTCACGCGAAGGGTTGCGCACATGGGCATTCTCACTCTCCTGCGGAACGCATTCGGCCGCTCACGCAGAGCGCGGTCCGCCGAGGCGGGGACGCCTCCGGCTGGGGGGACGGGGACGCCTGTGGGGGCGGCGGCGAGCAGGGGCACGGCTGCGGCGGGGGACGCGGGTACGGCTGCGGAGGCCACGCCCCCGACCGCGACCCCCTCCTCTTCGCCGTCGTCTTCGCCGTCGTCTTCGCCGTCCTCTTCGTCTTCGGCGCAGACTCCGACGATTCCGTCCCCGTCCCCGGAGCCGGACCTGACCACGATCCAGGTACCGGAACCGCGGTCGTCGACACCGGAGGAGCATGACCTGGTATCGGCGGCGTTCGACAATGTGACGGTGCCGCGGGCTGCGGAGCCGGGTGAGGGGGCGGCTGAGGTACCGGGTGACGTGCCGGGTGGGGGATCGGCTGAGGCGCCGGGCGGGGGATCGGCTGAGGTACCGGGTGACGTGCTGGGTGGGGCATCGGCTGAGACGCCGGGTGGGGCATTGGCTGAGGTCCCGACTGACGTGCCTGGTGAGGGGGCGGCTGAGGCGCCGACTGACGTGCCGGTTGAGGCATCGGCTGAGACGCCCGGCGAGGTGAAGGCGCCTGGGGAGACCCCGGGGGCCGAGACGCCCGGGGAGGAGTCACCAGGGGAGGCTTCGGACGAGGGCGCGGGAGAGCCCCTGGAGGCCGGGACGCCCGGGGACGAGAGCCCGGCGGAGAGCCTGGACGAGGCTTCGGACCAGCTCGCGGCAGAGGCGCCCGGGGAGGCTTCGGACGAGGCCCAGGGGGAGGGGGTTCCCGAGGAGCCCACGTCGGAGACGGTCGCGGCGGCGGAAGCCGTGGAGACGGCTTCGGAGGAGGCTGCCGCCTCGGAGGAGACGGCTCAGGAGGCCGCCGCTGCGGAGGACAGCGCCTCGGAGACCACTGCGGAGGAGGGCGACTCGGACGTGGCTCCGGCGGAGGCCACCGCCGCAGAGACGGCTCCGGACACGGCCCCGGACACCCCCGCAGCCGCAGAGGAAGCCACCGCCCCCGAGACCGCAGCCGCCCCGGAAGAGACGGCTCCAGAGGAGATCGCCGCTCCGGAGGAAGGCGGCTCGGAGACGACGGCCCCGTCACCCGAGGCCACCTCGGACACCGCTCCGGCGGAAGCCACAGCCACGGAAACGGCTCAGGACGCCGCTCAGGACACCGCTCCGGAGACGCCCGCAGCCCCGGAAGAGCACTCCACGGAGACGGCATCGGCAGAGGCCGAGGCGGTCGACGCCGGGGACACGACGGAGGCCGAGGAGTCGACGACGGTCACGACGGCCGAGACCGAGCCGGAGACGCCCGAGGCACCCGAGCCCACTCCGGCCCCGGAGGCACCCCGGCCGGAGGCGGAGGCCCCCACGGAGCCCGAGCCGGAACCGGCACCGGCACCGGAATCCCCCACCCCCACCCCCGCCCCCGAGGCCGCCGACGGCGAAGGCGCCCCACAGGGGCCACCCGCACCCGACGACGAGACCCGCACGGGCGGTGCGGGTGGGCACACATCCGGCGAGGGCGAAGCCGAGCCGAGCCACATCCCCCCCACCCTCCGCACCGCCTACACCGCGGCCACCGCGGTCACCACACCCACCCCCACCATCCCCACCAGGACCTACCTCGTACTGGACCGCTCCGCGAGCATGCGTCCGTACTACAAGGACGGCTCAGCCCAGGCCCTCGCCGACCAGACCCTCGCCCTGGCCGCCCGCCTGGACCCGACAACCCCCGACCCCACCGTCCACGTCGTCTTCTTCTCCACCGAGCTGGACGGCACCACGGACCTCACCCTCACCGACCACCACACCAAGATCGACGACACCCACGCCGCCCTGGGCCGCATGGGCCGCACCAGCTACCACGCGGCCGTGGAGCAGATCCTCACCCACTACGACAGCTCCGGCACGACCTCCCCCGCCCTGGTCGTCTTCCAGACGGACGGCGCCCCCGACGCCAAGACCCCCGCGACCCAGGCGCTCACCGCCGCAGCGAAGTCCCACCCCCAGATCCACTTCTCCTTCATCGCCTTCGGCGACCCGGAGAACAAGGCGTTCGACTACCTCCGCAAGCTGAAGACCCCGAACACCTCGCACTTCCTGGCCGGTGAGACCCCCCTGGAGCTGACGGACACAGAGCTGTACGAGGGCATCCTCAAGAACTGGCGCCCGTAACCCCCACAACGGAAACCACCCGGCACCACCCCGCACCCACCCCGCACCACCCGGCCGCCCCTTCTCACCCCCCCAAAACGAGAAGCGGGCGGCCCACCCATGTCGGCTACGATTTCAAGGCTGATTCGCACATAGGACAACGACCCACCCAGGAGCAGCCGCGATGGCTCGACACCTCATCACCAGCGCCCTTCCCTACATCAACGGGATCAAGCACCTGGGCAACATGGTGGGGTCCATGCTCCCGGCCGACGTCTACGCTCGCTACCTCCGCCAGCGCGGCCACGACGTCCTGTACATCTGCGCCACCGACGAACACGGCACGCCCGCCGAACTCGCCGCCAAGGAGCAGGGCCTCCCCGTGGCCGAGTTCTGCGCCCAGGCCCATGACGCCCAGAAGGCGGTGTACGACGGCTTCGGCCTCGCCTTCGACTACTTCGGCCGCAGCTCCTCCCCCCAGAACCGGGAGATCACCCAGCACTTCGCCCGCCGCCTCAACGAGAACGGCTTCATCGAAGAGCGCGCGATCCGCCAGGTCTACTCCCCCACCGACGGCCGCTTCCTCCCGGACCGCTATGTCGTCGGCACCTGCCCGCACTGCGGCTACGACAAGGCGCGCGGCGACCAGTGCGAGAACTGCACCCGCGTCCTGGACCCGACGGACCTGATCGACCCCCGCTCGGCGATCTCCGGCTCGACGGACCTGGAGGTCAGGGAGACCAAGCACCTCTTCCTCCTCCAGTCGAAGCTCCAGCACGAGGTCGAGGAGTGGGTGGCGGCGCACGAGAACGACTGGCCGCAGCTCGCCTCCTCCATCGCCCGCAAGTGGCTGACCGAGGGGCTGCACGACCGCGCGATCACCCGTGACCTGGACTGGGGCGTCCCCGTCCCGGCGGACACCTGGCCGGAGCTGGCGGCCGAGGGCAAGGTCTTCTACGTCTGGTTCGACGCCCCGATCGAATACATCGGCGCGACGAAGGAATGGTCGGACCGCGACCCGGAGAACCGCGACTGGAAGTCCTGGTGGTACGAGTCCGACGCCACCGTCCGTTACACGGAATTCATGGCGAAGGACAATGTCCCGTTCCACACGGTGATGTTCCCGGCGACGGAACTCGGCGTCCGCGAGCCGTGGAAGAAGGTCGATTACGTCAAGGCGTTCAACTGGCTGACGTACTACGGCGGAAAGTTCTCGACGTCCCAGAAGCGCGGTGTCTTCACGGACCAGGCGCTGGACATCCTCCCCGCCGACTACTGGCGCTATTTCCTGATCGCCAACGCCCCCGAGTCGGACGACTCGTCCTTCACCTGGGAGCACTTCACGGCGACGGTGAACAAGGACCTCGCGGACACCTTGGGCAATTTCGTGAACCGGGTCCTGTCCTTCTCCAAGAAGCGCTTCGGCGAGGCGGTCCCGGAGGGCGGCGAGCCGGGCGAGGCGGAGCGCAAGCTGGGCGAGGAGATCGCCCGTCTCCTCGCCGACTACGAGACGCAGCTCGAAGCGCTCCAGTTCCGCAAGGCGGCGGCGGCGCTGCGCGCGCTGTGGTCGGCGGGCAACTCCTATCTGGAGGAGAAGGCCCCGTGGCTGGAGATCAAGACATCTCCGGAAGCCGCGGCGCTGACCCTGCGCACGGCGATGAACCTGATCCATCTCTACGCGGTGGTCTCGGAGCCGATCATTCCGTCGGCGTCGGCGGAAATGCGCGCGGCTTTCGCCCTCCCCGAGGACAAGGCCACGTGGATCACCCCGGCCGAGGCGAAGTCCTTGTCCGCCCTCACTCCGGGCATCCCGTTCACGGTCCCCCCGGTGCTGTTCGCCAAGCTCACGGACGACGACCTGGAAACGTACAAGGAGCGTTTCGGCGGCGAGCCCGCCGAGAACTCCTGACAACCAGTGGCCAAACCCCCCACCGTCACGGTATACATTCCGGACGATCATCAAGTGGGGGGATACCACCATGGCGCTTTTCGGCAACGCGCATGCCATCGACCCGGCCCAGGCGGCTCAGGACTACACCCGTCTGCTGGGCCAGGGCGAGCAGGTGCACGCCGCGTACCAGCTGGTCCGTGACACCATCCTGTTCACCGACCGCCGACTGATCATGGTCGACAAGCAGGGCATCACGGGCAAGAAGGTCGAGTACCACTCGATCCCGTACCGCAGCATCACGCACTTCGCGGTGGAGACGGCCGGCACGTTCGACCTCGACGCGGAACTCAAGATCTGGCTCTCGGGCTCCCCGGCCCCCCTCCAGAAGACGTTCACCAAGGGCGTGGACATCTACGAGGTCCAGGCCATCCTGACCCAGTTCGTAGCCCGCTGACGGACCAGTCCGCACCCCTGAGAAGCCCCGCCCCGGCACCGCCCGGAGGCGGGGCTTTTCACTGCCCGGACCCTCCCCCTTCCCGTTGATATACTCGCTGGAACGATATATATCCGGCGTCCGCGGGAGGGCCATATGTCCAAGACCCTGGTCGACATCGATGACGACATGCTGGCCTTCGCGCAGCAGCAGCTCGGCACCAAGACCAAGCGCGACACCATCAACCGCGCGTTGACGATAGCGGCGGCGATCAGCGCGGACGACCGGGCACGCGCCCTGCGATGGCTCCAGGAGAACGCCGACGCCTACCTCGACTTCGACGTTCTCGAAGAGCGGGAGCGGTCCGGGCTGTGACCTACCTGGCCGACACCTCCGCCGTCTGGCGGTTGCTGCGCCGTCAGATCGGCGACCCCTGGCCGGACCGGGTGGCACGCGGACTGGTCGCCGTGTGTCCACCGGTCGAGGCGGAGCTGATGCCCGGTCTCCGGGCGGACCGCGACCACGAACCGTTCTTCACGATGCTCGGCCAGACCTTCGGCTGGGTCCCGGCGCTGGAAGACCCCTGGCCCAAGATCATCGGGGTGCAACGCGAACTCGTCCGGATCGGACATCACCGGGGACCGTCCCCCCTGGACATCCTCATCGCCCTCACCGCCGAGCATCACGGCCTGACCCTCGTGCACGTCGACGACGACTTCACGGCCCTGGCCAAGGTCAGGCCATCCCTCTCCTTGATCCGAGCCCACCCCACCGTCTAGTCCGGTCCCACCGACAGCAAGGGCCGACCACCGGAATCCGGTCGTCGGCCCTTCTCGTGTCCTGGAGGACTACTTCGGCTGTGGCTTCCGTACCGAGAGGTGGAGTTCCCTCAGGCGGGTCTCGTCCAGTTCCGTGGGGGCGCCCATCAGGAGGTCCTGGGCGTTGCCGTTGAGCGGGAACGCGATCGTCTCGCGGATGTTGGGCTCGTCGGCGAGGAGCATGACGATGCGGTCGACGCCGGGGGCGATACCGCCGTGCGGCGGGGCGCCGAAGCGGAACGCGCGGAGCATCCCGGCGAACTTCTCCTCCACCGTGTCCCGGTCGTAGCCCGCGATCTCGAACGCCTTCAGCATGATCTCCGGCTCGTGGTTCCGGATCGCGCCGGAGGAGAGTTCGACGCCGTTGCAGACGATGTCGTACTGCCAGCCGAGGATGTCCAGCGGGTCCTGGGTCTCCAGGGCCTCCAGGCCGCCCTGCGGCATGGAGAACGGGTTGTGGGAGAAGTCGATCGCGCCGGTCTCCTCGTCCTTCTCGTACATCGGGAAGTCGACGATCCAGCAGAAGCGGAAGACGTTCTCGGTGAAGTGGCCCGCGCGCTTGGCGGCCTCCACACGCACCGCGCCCATGATCTTCGCGACCTCGTCGACCTCGCCCGCGCCGAAGAAGACCGCGTGTCCGGCCGCCAGGCCGAGGCGCTCGGTGAGGATCTTGACATCGTCCTCGGTGAGGAACTTGGCGATCGGGCCGGACAGCGAACCGTCCTCGGCGACCCGCACCCACGCCAGTCCCTTCGCGCCCTGCGCGATGGCGTACTCGCCGAGCTGGTCGAAGAACTTGCGGGGCTGGTCCTGGACGGCGGGGACGGGCAGCGCCCGTACATGCTTGCCCGCGAACGCCTTGAACTCCGAGCCCGCGAAGACATCGGTGATGTCCACCAGCTCCAGCTCGGCCCGCAGGTCAGGCTTGTCGGAGCCGTACTTCAGCATCGCCTCACGGAACGGGATGCGGGGGAAGGGGGAGGTGACGTGCCGGCCGCCGCCGAACTCTTCGAAGAGTTCGGTCATCAGGCGCTCGATGGGCTGGAAGACGTCCTCCTGCTCGACGAAGCTCATCTCCACGTCGAGCTGGTAGAACTCGCCCGGCGAGCGGTCCGCGCGGGCGTCCTCGTCCCGGAAGCAGGGCGCGATCTGGAAGTACCGGTCGAAGCCGGAGATCATCAGCAGCTGCTTGAACTGCTGCGGCGCCTGCGGCAGGGCGTAGAACTTGCCCGGGTTCAGGCGGGAGGGGACCACGAAGTCTCGGGCGCCCTCGGGGGAGGTCGCCGAGAGGATCGGCGTGGCCATCTCGTTGAAGCCCAGCGCCGTCATCTTGTGCCGGATCGCCGAGATGACCGCCGTACGCAGCATGATGTTGCGGTGCATCCGCTCGCGGCGCAGGTCGAGGAAGCGGTACTCCAGGCGCCGCTCCTCGTTCACGCCGTCCTCGGCGTTGATGGTGAAGGGGAGGGGCTGGGCCGCGCCGAGCAGCTCGACCTCGCCCACCTCGACCTCGATCTCACCGGTCGGCAGGTCCGCGTTCACGTTCTCCGCGCCGCGCGAGACGACCCGGCCGTCGATCCGGACCGTGGACTCCTTGGAGACCGTGTCCAGCGCCTCGTACGCGGCCGTCCCGGGGCGGGCCACCAACTGGGTGATCCCGTAGTGGTCGCGCAGATCGATGAAGAGGATGCCGCCCAGGTCGCGCCGATTGTGCAGCCAGCCACTGAGTCGGACGTCGGTGCCGACGTCAGAGGAGCGCAGCTCGCCGCAGGTGTGGGACCTGTACCGATGCATCGTCGTTCATCCAGCCTTCGCTGATCGGGTGTATTCGGACGCGGTGTGCGGGGTGTGTGGCTGTGGCCGTGAGGGGTTGTTTCACGTGAAACGTCACACAACGAAACGTCACACAACGACCCCCAGGGTACCGGCCGACCGCACCGCCCTTCCCCTGCATTACCGGGGCGCAGCCCCCACCCCGCGCCCCCGTCCCCTGCCGCTCCCCTCCCGCTCCCCTCCCGCTCCGGGACAACACAGACGTACGGCATCAGTGGCACTGTTCGATCACCTTTTCTTACAGTGGGGCAATGCGCACTGGTGAGCCCCTGCCGGCAGTGGGGCAGGTCCTCGCCGCCCTCGCCACCGGGCTCTGGCACTGGGACACCTCGATCGGGCAGGTCACGGTGGATGCCGAGGCCGCCCGTCTGCTCGGGCTGCCTCCGGAATCGACCGTCCTCAGCGAGGCCCAGGTCAGAGCCCGGCTGCACCCCGTGGACTGGAACGAGATCACCGGTGTGGTGCAGCTCGCGGTCGCCGAGAACACCCTCGCCGAGGTCCGTATCCGGGTCATGGACGAACGCGGCCGGATCATCCGTGTCGTCCGCAGCCGCTCCAAGCCGTCCTTCGACCCGGAGAAACGGGCGTACGAGCTGATCGGGACGCTCCAGGAGGTCACCGAGCCCACCCCGGGCACCCCGGCCGGACGGCGGGCCGTCACCGGCGACTGGCGGCGCTCGCGGGAGGCGTTCCTGCTGGACGCGGGCCGCGCGCTGGCCGAGGCCCGGTCCACCGCCGAGGTGCTGCGGGTCGCCGCCGGACTCTCCATGCCGGGGTTCACCCCCGACGGTCTCGCGGTGTTCGGCGTGGAGGGCGACCGGCTGACCATCGTCGGCCACCACGGGCAGCAGCCCGGTGACGAGGACCCCTTCTCGCACATGTCGCTGGCCACCGACTACCCGGCCGCCGAGGTCTGCCGCACCGGCCGCGCGGTCTATCTCTCCTCGCCCGACCAGTACAAGTCCCGCTACCCGGTCACCTGGCCCCTCGCGGCCGGTTTCGGACGGCAGTCCTGGGCGTTTCTGCCGCTCACCGTCGCCGGGCGCACGATGGGCGCCTGGATGGCCGCCTTCTCCTACCCGGTCGCCTTCAACCCCGACGAGCGGTCCGTGCTGACGACCGTGGCCCGGATGCTGGCCCAGGCGCTGACCCGGGCCGGGGTCGCCGAGTCCGAGCGGGAGCTGACCGACGGGCTCCAGCGCTCCATGCTGCCCACCCTCGGCCCGAAGATCCCCGGCATGACCGTCGCCGCCCGCTATGTCCCCACCGGCGGCGGCCTCCAGATCGGCGGCGACTGGTACGACGTGATCCCACTGCCCGGCGAGGGCGAACGGTTCGCCCTGGTCATCGGGGACGTCCAGGGCCATGACGTACGGGCCGCCGGGCTCATGGGCCAGCTCCGTACCGCGCTGCGCGCCTACGCCTCCGAGGGCCACCGCCCGGACGCGGTGCTCTCCCGCGCCTCCCGCTTCCTCAACGGCATCGGCGGACACCACGACGACTCGGGCGACCCGCGCTTCGCGACCTGTCTGTATGTCGAGGCCGACCCGGCGACCGGCGTCCTGGACATCGCCCGCGCCGGGCACCCGGACCCGGCGATCCGGATGGCGGACGGGACCGTGCTGCGGCGGGCCACCTCCGGCGGGCTGCCGCTGGGCATCGACCCGGACGCCGACTACCCCACCACCACCTTCGCGCTCCAGCCCGGCGAGACGCTCGCGCTGTGCACGGACGGGCTGATCGAGACCGGCGGCCACGACCTGGACACCGGCTGGCAGCGGCTGCGGACGATCCTGGAGGAGCACACCGGCGATCTGGAGGCCCTCGCCGACGCCCTGGTGCAGGCCGTCCACGGGCCGTCCTCGCACCACACCACCGGCCCGCTGGCCGACCGCCGCGAGGACGACATCGCCGTCCTGCTGCTGCACCGGCAGGGCGTCACAGCCGGCCTGGGCGGCGGTCCGGCCGCCGTGCACGTCCCGACCCGGCGCACCATGCTGACGGTCGCGCAGGCCGAGCCGGAGCGGATCGCGGTGGCCCGGCAGCAACTGCGGGAGCTGCTGCACGACTGGTCCTCCGCCGACCAGGTCGACTCCACCGTGCTGCTGGTCTCGGAGATGCTCACCAACGTCCTGGTGCACACCGACACCGACGCGCTGCTCGTCGCCGAGATCAGCGGGGAGCCCGGTGCGCGGCGGCTGCGGGTGGAGGTCACGGACGCGGGCGAGGACCTCCCGCACAAGCGCCGCCCCGGCGAGCTGGCCTCCTCCGGACGGGGTCTGGTCCTGATCGAGCTACTGGCGCACGCCTGGGGCGTCGATCCACGAGGCGAGGGCAAGAGCATCTGGTTCGAGCTACGCGAGGCGGAGGGCGAGGCGGAGGGCGAGACACCGGCAACCTCCGGCGCCGACCTCCACCACGATCTCCGTGACGGCCTCAGCACCGACCTCCGCGACGATCTTCTCCGGCTGGCGATCGACGACTTCCCGGACGACGAGAACGACGAGAGCGACGAGGACGACGAGGACGATGAGGACGAGAGCGCGTAGCCGCTTGGCGGTCCCGGCGGTCCCGGCGGTCCCGGCGGTCCCGGAGGTCCCGTCCGCCCCGCAGGGTTCTGGCAGTCCCGGCCGTCCTGGAAGGTCCCGGCCGCCCCAGCCGCCCCGGCCGCCCCGGAGAGTCCCGCCCGCCCCGCAGGATTCCGGCAGTCCCGGCCGTCCCGGAAGGTCCCCGCCGTCCCGGAAGGTCCCGGCCGTCCGGGCGGGTCCTGGCCGTCCCGGCGGGACCCAGTCGCCCCGGCGGGACCCGGTCGCCCCGGCGGGTCCCGGTCGTTCCGGCGCACGCGGGGGACCGGCGGCGCCCGGTCCGCCCCCGCTTCGCCCGTTCCGGGCGTTTGACCGATCACGGACAGCCCCCAGCCACTCACCCTCCGTATCGTCATAGTCGCAGCCCGTGAAACGGTGGTCGGATGCTTCCGCGGACCACACGGAGGTGTACCGGATGCCCCGCCTCCGAACCGGAGAGGCCCCGGGCGCTCCGGCCGCCGTACGCCCCTCACGGGAACCGCCCCGGTCCAGGTTCCTGCCCTCCTGGACCGGGGCGCCCTACGGTCCGCCGGTGCCGGTGCCGGGGGCGTAGTGGTCGCGCAGTTCGCTGATCACCCCGAAGGCCGCCGCGGTGAGCGGGACGGCGAGCAGCATCCCGAGGATTCCGGCGACGGACGCGCCCGCGGTGATGGCGAGCATCACGACCGCCGGATGCATCTGCACGGTCCGGCTCTGGATCGCCGGCTGGAGCACATGCCCCTCGAACACCTGGACCGCGAGCACCACCCCGAGCGCCCACAGCGCGATCACGAACCCCCGGTCGGCGAGGGCGACCAGCACCGCGACCGCACCGGAGAGGAAGGCGCCGAGGTAGGGGATGTACGCGCCGACGAAGACCAGCGCGCCCAGCCCCATCGCCCCGGGCACCCGCAGCACGAGCAGACCGATGGTGATGCACACGGCGTCGATGAAGGCGATGACGGTGGTGCCGCGCATAAAGCCCTCGACGGCCCGGAAGGCGCGCCGCGCCATGGCCTCGATGGTGTCGGCGGCGCCCGGCGGCGACAGTGAGCGCAGCGTCCCGGCGGCCCGGTCGGAGTCGCGCAGGAAGAAGAAGACCAGCAGCAGCGCCAGCACGGCCAGCGCGATGGTCTCGCCGACCACGCTGACCCCGCTGATCACCCCGGAGGCGGCGGTGCCGCCGAACTTGCTCAGCAGCTCGCGGGAGTTGGTCGCGAGATCGTTGAGCGAGGTCCCGGCGGCCCCGAAGTGCTGGGCGAGGGAGTTCGCGGCGTTCTTGAGGGAGTCGATGATCTGGTCGCCGGAGTTGATCAGCGCGGCGACGACGATATAGACGGCGCCACCGACGACGGCGACCACGGCGACACAGGTGAGGGCGGCGGCCAGCGACCGGTTGACCCGGGCCTTGACCAGCCGCCGGTGGAAGGGGCCCAGCAGCGCCGTCCCGAGCAGGGCGAGCAGCACCGGCACCACCGCCGTCCGCAGCACCGAGCACAGCCGGATGCCGACCCAGGCCACGCCCACCGCCAGCAGGATGACGACACACCAGGCGGCGACACGGCGTACGGGCTCGGGTAGCAGGCGCACCTGACCAGCGGAACACGTGGCGGGCGGGCTGTCCTGTCCGGTCAGCCCGCCCGGGTGAGCGCCAAGGGCCCTTGACGGGACGTCAGCCCTGGCAGCCGCGCCCCGCCGCCCCGCCGCGTCCCGGGCTTCAGCCCTGGGGGCCTTCCTCCGTCATGCCGTGCACCGCCGGGATCGTGCCGAGGCGGCCCTTCTGGAAGTCGTCGAACGCCTGCTGGAGTTCCTCGCGGGTGTTCATGACGAAGGGTCCGTAGTGCGCCATGGGCTCCCGGATGGGCTGGCCGCCCAGCAGCACGACCTCCAGGTCGGGGGTGTGGGAGTCCTGCCGCTCGTCCGCGCGGACGGTCAGCGAGGAGCCCGCGCCGAAGACCGCGGTCTGGCCCAGCTTGACCGGCCGCCGCTCGGCGCCGACCGTGCCGCGTCCGGCGAGGACGTAGGCGAGGCCGTTGAAGTCCTCGCGCCAGGGCAGGGTCAGCTCGGCGCCCGGCGCCAGCGTGGCGTGGATCATGGTGATCGGGGTGTGGGTGATGCCGGGGCCCGCGTGTCCGTCCAGCTCTCCGGCGATGACCCGGAGCAGCGCGCCGCCGTCGGGGGTGGTGAGCAGCTGGACCTGGCCGCCGCGGATGTCCTGGTAGCGGGGCGCCATCATCTTGTCCTTGGCGGGGAGGTTCACCCACAGCTGGAGGCCGTGGAAGAGCCCGCCCGAGACGACGAGGTGCTCCGGCGGGGCCTCGATGTGCAGCAGCCCGGAGCCCGCCGTCATCCACTGGGTGTCACCGTTGGTGATCGTGCCGCCACCGCCGTTGGAGTCCTGGTGGTCGAAGATCCCGTCGATGATGTAGGTCACGGTCTCGAAGCCGCGGTGCGGATGCCAGGGGGTGCCCTTGGGCTCGCCCGGCGCGTACTCCACCTCACCCATCTGGTCCATCATGATGAACGGGTCGAGATGGCGGTAGTTGATCCCCGCGAAGGCCCGGCGCACCGGGAAGCCCTCCCCCTCGAAACCGCCGGGCGCGGTCGTGACGGCCAGTACGGGGCGGGCCACGGCGTCGGTGGAAGCGGTCACTCTGGGCAGCGTCAGCGGGTTCTCGACGGTCACAGCGGGCATGGTCGGTACCTCCTTGTGTACGCTCACTTTAGTTGACTGTTGAACTTTCTGCCACCCGTAACGGCGAAGGCCCGGAGGGCATTCCCTCCGGGCCTTCGCTTCAGTGACATGCGGCTCGCTGATGTCCGGTTCAGTACCGTCCGGCGCGGAGCCGTCCGGCGACCCTCAGGGCCGCCGCCCTGGTCAGTTGGTGAAGTACAGGTACCGCCACGAGCTGTACGTGGTGGAGTTCACGCTGTCACCGGACGAGCCGTTGACGTATACCGACCGCGCCCGTGCGCGGATGCCCGCCTCGCCGGGCGCGCCCAGCCGGACCGCCGACTTCCCGTTCGTACCGAGCGGGAAGTACTCGGAGCCCGCGTCGTACCACCGGCCCTGGTAGTAGACCTCGAGGTCGAGCCGCTGCTCACGGCCCGGGTAGTAGGTCATGGAGGTGGTCAGCAGCGGGTCGGTGTTCTTGCGGAACCAGTAGTACGAGGTCGAGCCGATCTTGCCGGTCTTGTAGTGCTTGGTGACCGCCATGGAGACCTTGACCCGCGCGTACGCCGTCGACTTCACGCTCTTCGGCTTGTAGCGCGCGTCGCCCGCGAACTCCGCCGTGACGGCCGTGTCCCGGGTCATGTCCACATAGACGCTGAGGTCGCCGCGCGAGTTGACCTTGCCGGTCTTGATCAGGCGCTTGCCCTTGTCGGCGCCGAACGGGTCGGCGTAGATCTTCACCGTGCGGTTCTTGTACGTCTTGCCCAGGTGCGCGGTGAACTTGACGTCGGTGCCGTAGTTGTACAGCTTGCCGTTGTTGTTCAGGGTCAGCGTGGTCGCCGAGCGGGAGACCTCCACGCTGTCCGACCCGGTGGCGGGCAGATGCGAGCCGCTCCCCGCGTACGACACCTTGTACGTCACCTTGCCGCCGGCGGGCGGGGTGTCGGCGAAGGAGAAGCTGCCGTCGGCCTTGGTGGAGACGGACGGGAGCGTCTTGCCGCGCGGGCTGTCCAGGTCGGTGCGGGTGACCGTCAGCTTGGTCCCGGCCGGGAGCGCGACCGTCGCCGTGATCTTCCCGGTGACGGTGAGCTTCTTGGCGCGGGGCGCCGTCGTGGGAGCGTTCACCGAGAGGGTCGGGACGCTGTCGTCCGGGCGGGTCAGCGCCTTGAGACCCCAGCCCGAGCCCGCGCGCACCAGGGCGAAGACCCGCGAGTTGTCCGGCGCCCAGATGAGCCCGGCGGCGGGCTGGCTGCCGGTGCTGAAGGTACGGACGGGGGTCGTCGCCGTCGGGCGGTAGATGGCCACCTTGTTGCCGGTGGACTGAGCGATCAGACCGCCGCGCGCGATGTCGGCGGACTCTCCGGCCGGGAGGCGGCCGGCCTCGGTGAAGGTGCCGTCCGCCCAGGCGTCCCGCAGGGTGCCGTTGACCAGCACCTGGTTGTTGCCCGCGACCAGGTCGATGTCACCGATGCCGCTGTTGAGGCTGTAGGGGCTGTCGTGCCAGGCGACGAGTTTGGCGGTGCCGTCGGCCACGTCCAGGACGGCCATCGAGCCCGTGCTGTCGCCGGTCTCGCCGACCGCGAGCAGCCCCGGGCGCAGCGGGTCGGTGTCCAGCAGCGCCTGGCCCCACAGACCGCTGCCGGTGCCCTCGGTGGGCAGCTGGGCGAGGGCGATCGGTTCGCCGCCGCTCGCCGGGTCCTGCGTCGGGTCGAGCGAGCCGATGTCCCCGTCCCACTGGTCGCCGTACGAGAACCAGACCTTGCCGCCCGCGAACTCCAGGGACCGCGGGCCGGTGGTGACGCCGGTGTTGTACGACATCCGGACGCCCAGCGTGGTCGGGTCCAGGTCGTAGACACGGTGCGTGGAGGGCACCGCCGCGTAGAGCGTCAGACCGTCGGCGGACAGCGTCAGCGAGGACACCGCGCCGATGGCGCTGGAGACGCTCCGCTCGACGCCCGCGTAGTCGGAGCTGACGATCCGGTTGCGCGCCGGGTCGGCGATGAAGACCCGCTGGAGGGTCTGGTGGACGGCCATCGCACCGGGCGTGGACAGGGAGACCGGCGCCGCTGCCGCCGGGGCGGCGGTGACGACGGTCAGACCGACGGAGCCGAAGAGAACCGCGAGCGTCGTCGCCGCGGCGGTGGTACGCACACGCACGTGTTGGACCCCCCACAAGAGACCCGGTCGACACCGGGAAGAGAGCGCCGCGCGGCACCCGGCGCGACCGCGCGAAGGCACGGTGGCCGCTCGGGGCGCGGCTGTCCCGGCAGCATAAGCCATAACTGTGAGGATGATGTGAGAATTTCCGGCCCGAGTGCGCGAGTTGGGACGCAGGGGGCGATGGGGGCGCCGGGGGGTGGTGGGGTGCGGGTGATCAGCGGGTCGTCGACGGGCGGCCGGCAGGTGGGGCGGTCAGCCGGCGGCTGCGGGGCGCGGGCGGACGGCAGGTGGGACGGTCGCCCGGCGGCTGCGGAGCGCGGGCGGGCGGCAAGTGGGACGGTCGCCCGGCGGCTGTGGGGCGCGGGTGGTCAGCCGTACATGCGGCGCATCGCGAAGTCCACCATCTGCTCGACCGCCTTCGCGTCGAAGACCATCCGGTGCTCGCCCTCCATGTCCAGGACGAAGCCGTAGCCGGTCGGCAGCAGATCGATCACCTCGGAGCCGGTGATCACGAAGTACTTGGACTCCTTGCCCGCGTACCGGCGCAGCTCCTTCAGCGAGGAGAACATCGGGATGACCGGCTGCTGGGTGTTGTGCAGGGCGAGGAAGCCGGGGTTGTCGCCGCGCGGGCAGTAGACCTTCGAGGTGGCGAAGACCTGCTGGAAGTCCTCGGCCGGCATCTGCCCGGTGGTGAACGCCCGTACCGCGTCGGCGAGCGAGGGCGGGGACGGCTCCGGATACAGCGGCGGCTGCTGTCCGTATCCGCCCACGCCGCCGGGCATCTGCTGCGGCTGGGCGTACTGCGCACCACCGTTGTCCATCGGCTGCCCGTATCCGTACATGCGCGCAAGCGTACCGAGACGGCGGCGGTGGGGGCGCCGGGGAGATTTGTCTAGCGAGCGCTAGACAATGCTGGTACTGTTTTATCTATCGGGCGCTACAGATATGGAGGAGTGTGGGGTATGTAGAGCCTTCTCACACTTGGCCGAGTAGGGGTTGCTTCTTATTACCGGCGGGTAGCATCATTGTGGTCAGCACGGGATATGTGAACGCGCCGCGAGGATTCAGTGCCTCGCCGATCTCTCTACGGAGCCGTCGCCATGGGGCACTACAAGTCGAATCTCCGCGACATCGAGTTCAACCTCTTCGAAGTACTCGGACGCGACAAGCTGTACGGCACCGGCCCGTTCGAGGAGATGGACTCCGACACCGCCAGGAGCGTGCTGTCGGAGCTGACCCGGCTCGCCGAGCACGAGCTGGCCGAGTCCTTCGCCGACGCCGACCGCAACCCGCCGGTCTTCGACCCGGAGACCAGCACCGCCCCGGTGCCGGACTCCTTCAGGAAGAGCTACCGGGCGTTCATGGACTCCGAGTACTGGCGTCTGGGCCTGCCCGAGGAGATCGGCGGCACCACCGCCCCGCCCTCCCTGATCTGGTCGTACGCGGAGCTGGTCCTCGGCGCCAACCCGGCGATCTGGATGTACTCCTCGGGCCCGGCGTTCGCCCGCATCCTCTTCGAGGAGGGCACGGAGGAGCAGCGCAAGCTCGCCTCGATCGCCGTCGAGCGCACCTGGGGCTCCACGATGGTGCTCACCGAGCCGGACGCCGGTTCGGACGTGGGCGCCGGGCGTACCAAGGCGGTCCAGCAGGAGGACGGCTCCTGGCACATCGAGGGCGTGAAGCGCTTCATCACCTCCGGTGAGCACGACATGGAGGAGAACATCCTCCACTACGTGCTGGCCCGCCCCGAGGGCGCCGGACCCGGCACCAAGGGCCTGTCCCTCTTCCTCGTCCCGAAGTTCCTCTTCGACTTCGAGACCGGCGAGCTGGGCGAGCGCAACGGGGTGTACGCCACCAATGTCGAGCACAAGATGGGCCTGAAGGCGTCCAACACCTGCGAGATGACCTTCGGCGACCGGCACCCGGCCAAGGGCTGGCTGATCGGCGACAAGCACGACGGCATCCGTCAGATGTTCCGGATCATCGAGTTCGCCCGCATGATGGTCGGCACCAAGGCGATCTCCACCCTCTCCACCGGCTACCTCAACGCCCTGGAGTACGCCAAGGAGCGCGTCCAGGGCCCCGACCTGGCGAACTTCATGGACAAGTCCGCCCCCAAGGTCACCATCACCCACCACCCCGACGTCCGCCGCTCCCTGATGACACAGAAGGCGTACGCGGAGGGTATGCGCGCGCTGGTGCTGCACACCGCGTCGGTGCAGGACGCCATCGCGGTCAAGGAGGCGTCCGGCGAGGACACCTCCACCGAGCACGCGCTGAACGATCTGCTGCTCCCGATCGTGAAGGGCTACGGCTCGGAGAAGGGCTATGAGCAGCTCGCCCAGTCGCTCCAGACCTTCGGCGGCTCCGGGTTCCTCCAGGAGTACCCGATCGAGCAGTACATCCGGGACGCCAAGATCGACACCCTGTACGAGGGCACCACGGCGATCCAGGGCCAGGACTTCTTCTTCCGGAAGATCGTCCGCAACCAGGGCGCCGCGCTGAACTCGATGGCGGAGGAGATCAAGAAGTTCCTCGCGCTGGGCACCGGCGGCGAGGAGCTGGCCGGGGCGCGCGAGCACCTGGCGAAGGCGGCCGTCGAGCTGGAGGCGATCGTCGGTCTGATGCTGACCGACCTCGCGGCCACCGAGCAGGACGTCAAGAACATCTACAAGGTCGGGCTGAACACCACCCGGCTGCTGCTGGCCTCCGGCGATGTCATCGTCGGCTATCTGCTGCTGCGCGGCGCGGCGGTCGCCGCCGAGAAGCTGCCGACGGCCACGGCGAAGGACGTCCCCTTCTACACCGGCAAGATCGCGGCGGCGAAGTTTTTCGCGGCGAATGTGCTCCCGGGCGTCACCCTGGCCCGCAAGGTCTCCGAGACGGTGGACCTGGATCTGATGGAGCTGGACGAGGCCGCGTTCTGAGCGACGGGGCGGCCCGGCCGGACTGACACGGCGGTTCCCCCGGACCGCCGCGGCTGCTCAGCCAGTCCGGCACGGCGGCTCGACGAGGGCCGGGCGGGCGGGGTTCACACCTCGCCCGCCCGGCCCTCCGGTCGCCTCCGCCCCCCGTCCCCTCCGGTCGCCTCCGCCCCCGTCCCCTCCGGTCGCCCTCCCGTCCCCCCGTCCCCTCCGGTCGCCCTCCCGTCCCCTCCCGTCCCCTCTCCTCCACAGCCGTCCGCTCCCTCCGCCGTCCCCACCAGGGCCCGCTCCCACCACGGGAAGCGGGCCCTGGTACGTCGTTAAGGTGAACCCATGAGCGAACCCACCCGCCTCGACCGCGGCCACACCGAAGACCTGATGTCGTTCCTGGCGGCCGGGCCGTCGCCGTACCACGCCGTGGCGCAGGTCGCCGAGCGGCTGGAGAAGGCCGGGTTCCGGCAGGCCGTGGAGACCGACGCCTGGGACGCGGGCAGCGGCGGGCGGTATGTGCTGCGCGGGGGCGCGATCGTGGCGTGGTACGTACCGGAGGGGGCGGCGCCGCACACCCCGTTCCGGATCGTGGGGGCGCACACCGACTCACCGAATCTGCGGGTCAAGCCGCTGCCGGACACCGGGGGGCACGGCTGGCGGCAGATCGCCGTGGAGATCTACGGCGGTCCGCTGATGAACTCCTGGCTGGACCGGGACCTCGGGATCGCGGGCCGCCTCACGCTGCGGGACGGCACGCACCGGCTGGTCGATGTCCACCGGCCGCTGCTGCGGGTGCCGCAACTGGCGATCCATCTGGACCGCTCGGTCTCCTCGGAGGGCCTCAAGCTGGACAAGCAGCGCCATCTCCAGCCGGTGTGGGGACTGGGCGACGACGTACGCGACGGCGATCTGATCGCCTTCCTGGAGCAGGAGGCGGAACTCCCGGCGGGCTCGGTCGCCGGATGGGACCTGATGACCCACCCCGTGGAGCCCCCGGCGCTGCTCGGCCGGGACGCGGAACTGGTCGTCGGCCCCCGGATGGACAACCTGCTCTCGGTGCACTCGGCGACGGTGGCGCTGGCCGCGGTCGCCACCAGCGGCGAGGACCTGCCGTACATCCCGGTGGTCGCCGCCTTCGACCACGAGGAGAACGGCTCGCAGTCCGACACCGGCGCCGACGGGCCGCTGCTGGGCAGTGTGCTGGAGCGGTCGGTGTTCGCCCGGGGCGGTAGCTGGGAGGACCGCGCCCGTGCCCTCGCCGGGACGATCTGTCTGTCGTCCGACACCGGGCACGCCGTCCACCCCAACTACGCCGAGCGGCACGACCCGACCCACCACCCGAGGGTCAACGGCGGGCCGATCCTCAAGGTGAACGTCAACAACCGCTATGCGACGGACGGCGCGGGCCGGGCGGTGTTCGCCGCGGCGTGCGAGCGGGCGGGCGTCCCCTTCCAGTCCTTCGTCTCCCACAACTCCATGCCCTGCGGCACCACGATCGGCCCGATCACCGCCGCCCGGCACGGCATCAGCACGGTGGACATCGGGGTGGCGATCCTGTCGATGCACAGCGCGCGGGAGATGTGCGGGGTGGACGATCCGGCGATGCTGGGCAACGCGCTGATCGCGTTCCTGCGGGGCTGACGCCTTCGCGACGGTGGTTCCGGGGCCGGGGAGGCGGGCGAAGCGGGCGAGGCGGGCGAGGCGGGCTCCCCCGTACGTACCCCACCCGGCGCCCGGCACCCGGCGCCCGGTCCCGCGGAGCCGATCTCAGCTCCCCCCGGCCTCCGTGTCGCCCGCGCCGCCCATGCCCTCTGTGTCACCTGTGTCGCCCGTGTCGTCCAGCCCCGCCAGCACCAGCGGCAGCCGCGCCGCGCCGCCCTCCACCAGCAGGACCGGGACGCCCCAGTCCTGCTGGTGGACATGGCAGGCGGGGTAAGGGTTCGCGGGGTCGTCGTCGCAGGACGCGGCCATCGCGGAGACATGCAGGACCCCCTCCGGCACGGCCGGGTCCAGCTCCAGGTCCCGGGTCAGCGCGGTGTCGGCGCCCTCGCCCTTGAGCAGCAGTCCGGGCGGGGTCGAGGAGACCAGCAGCCGGGTCGAGGGGCCGTAGCGGGTGTCGAGCTTCTGACCGGGCGGCGCCTGGAAGATCACATCCAGCCGGAGCGCGCCCGGCGCCACATCCGTCGCGGCGCGCGCGGTGCGGTGGGCGACGGACTCCACGCGGACCGCCTCCTCCGGCAGCCGCAGCCGGGTCAGCCGGTGCCGCGCTGACTCGACGACCACGATGTCCGTGCCGTCCAGCACCGCGTCGCTGGGCTCGCGCAGATCGGTCGCCAGGGTGGTGACCTCGCCGGTCGCGGGGTCGTAACGGCGCAGCGCGTGGTTGTAGGTGTCGGCGACGGCGACCGAGCCGTCCGGCAGCGCGGTGACGCCCAGCGGATGCTGGAACAGCGCCTGCCCGGCGGGGCCGTCCCGGTGGCCGAAGTCGAACAGACCGGTGCCGACGGCGGTGTGCACGGAGCCGTCCGGGTCCACCCAGCGCAGGGCGCTGGTCTCGGCGTCGGCGAGCCACAGCCGGTCCTCGGTCGCCGCGAGGCCCGACGGCTGGGCGAACCACGCCTCGGCGCCCGGCCCGTCGTGCAGCCCCTCGTTGGTGGTCCCGGCGGTGACCGTGACCGTCGCGTCGGCCGGGTCGTACGCCCACAGCTGGTGGACGCCCGCCATCGCGATCCACACCCGGTCCCGCCACCAGGCCACGTCCCACGGCGAGGACAGGCTGACCTCGCGCGCCGGGCCCGCGGCCGGATCGCCCTGCATCCACTGGCGGCCGGTCCCGGCGAGGGTGGTGACCTCGCCGGTCGCGGGGTCGAAGCGGCGCAGCGCGTGATTGACGGTGTCGGCGACGACGACCGTCCCGTCGGGCAGCGGCGCCAGACCCTGCGGCTCCTGGAAGCGGGCGTGGTCGGCGGGGCCGTCGGCGAGCCCGCGCGTGCCGTCGCCGATCCGGCGCAGCACGCTCTCGCCGTCCGCCGCCAGCTCCACCAGCTGATGCCGGGTCGTGTCGCTGACCAGGAACGTCCCGCCGGGCAGCGGCAGCGCCTTGCCGGGGAAGCGCAGCACGGTCGGCTCCGGTTCCGGGGCGACGTACGGGCCGTCCCCGCGCCGCAGGGTGCCCTTGGCCGTGTGCTCGGCCTCCAGCTCCGCGACCAGCCGCTCGATGGCGTGCACATGCCCCTCACCGGCGTGCTGGGCGACGACGTACCCCTCCGGGTCGATCACCACCAGCGTCGGCCAGGCCCGCACCGCGTACTGCTTCCAGGTGGTCAGCCGGGGGTCGTCCAGCACCGGATGCGCCACGCCGTACCGCTCCACGGCGTCCACCACGGCCGCGTGCTCGGCCTCGTGCACGAACTTCGGCGAGTGCACCCCGATCACCACGACCGTGTCCGGATGCTTCTCCTCCAGCTCCCGCAACTCGTCCAGGACATGCAGACAGTTGATGCAGCAGAAGGTCCAGAAATCCAGGATGACGATCCGTCCGCGCAGGTCGGCGAGGGTGTACGCGGTGCCGCCGGTGTTCAGCCAGCCGCCCTCGCCGACCAGCTCGGGCGCGCGGACCCGGGCCCGGCGGCGGGGAGCGGGGGCGGACGGGGAGGCGGCAGCGGCGTCGTTCATGTGTCCAGCTTGCCATCCGGGTGTGAACGCCGGTCACGGCCGTACGACAGGCAGGTCAAGCCGCGCGGACAGGTGTCAGCCCGTCGGCCTATCGCGGGCGTTTCGGACCGGTGGCGGGGGAACCCGTCACGCATGAGATTCCTCGTACGCGAACGGCTGCTCGGTATCGGCGACGACTACTGGATCGAGGACGACCGGGGTCAGAAGGCGTTCCTGGTCGACGGGAAGGCGATGCGGCTGCGGGACACGTTCGAGCTGAAGGACCCGCAGGGGCGGGTGCTGATCGACATCCGGCAGAAGATGCTCGCGCTGCGGGACACCATGGTCATCGAGCGTGACGGCCAGCCGCTCGCCCGCATCCGCCGCAAACGCCTCTCCCTGCTGCGCAACCACTACCGGGTCGCCCTGACCGACGGTACGGAACTCGACGTCAGCGGCAAGATCCTGGACCGCGAGTTCGCCATCGAGTACGACGGTGAGCTGCTCGCCGTCATCTCCCGCCGCTATCTGCGGGTCCGGGAGACGTACGGGGTGGACGTGGTCCGCGAGGACGCCGACCCGGCGCTGCTGATCGCGGTGACGGTGTGTGTCATCCAGCTGGCGGACAGGGAGCGGGGCGGGGACTGAGGGGACGGGATTCAAGGGGTGTGGATTTAGGGGGCGGGGAATCGAGGGGACGGGGGCTTTGGAGCGGGTCGGCGGCTCCGCCCCCGCGTCGAGACCGGGCGGCGGAGACTCACCGCCCCGGCGCCGCCACCCCCAGCACCCGGTCCTTCAGCGCCGGGAACTGCTCCCGGGTCCGGGCGACCGCCGCCGGGTCGAACTCCACCCGGAGCACCTCTTCTCCACCCCCGGCCTCCGCGAGGACGTCCCCCCAGGGGCCGACCACGATCGAGTGACCGGCCTGGGGAACTCCCGCGTGCGTACCAGCCGTTCCACACGCGAGGACGAACGCCTGGTTCTCCACCGCCCGCGCCTGGGCCAGCAGCGTCCAGTGTCCCCGCCGCCGCTCCGGCCAGCCCGCCGGAATCACCAGGGTCTCGGCCCCGGCGTCCACCAGCCCACGGAACAGCTCAGGGAAACGGAGGTCATAACAGGTGGCCACCCCGATCACGGTCTCCGGCAGCCGTACGGTCACCAGCTCCCGCCCGGCCCCCATCAGCACGGCCTCGCCCTTGTCGAACCCGAAGCGATGGATCTTGCGGTAGGCCGCGGCCAGCTCACCGGAGGGGGAGAAGACGAGCGAGGTGTTGTAGAGCGTGCCCCCGTCGTCCCGGGCAGCGTCCCCGCCGTCCCGGGCTGCGACCCCGCCGTCCCCGCCATCGTCCCCGCCATCGCCCTCGGCATCGCCCCCGGCGTCCCCGGAGGTGCCGCCCGGCGCGGGATCCCACTCGGGGATCGACCCCGCGTGCAGCCACACCCCGGCGTCCGCCGCCGCCTCGGCCATCGCCTGGTACGTGGGTCCGGTCAGCGGCTCGGCCGCCCGGCCGAACTCCTCGAAGGCGAACGCCCCGGTGGTCCACAGCTCGGGCAGCACCACCAGGTCCGCGGCCCCCGCCTCCGCTCTGACCAGCGCGGAAACCCGCTCCCTACGCGAATCGACCGATTCGCCCTCGTCTATAGCCATCTGGAGGAGAGAGGCGCGCACACTACCACCGTCCTGGCATTCGAGCCGTCCACTCGGGCCTACGATCGTCACACGAAAGCACTGCCGGGCTGCCTCCCAGCAGCGTAACTTGGGGGTCCTCCCCGGTTCGAGCCCAGCAACGGACCGAGGGAGACCGAGACGCCGCCGACAGCCACCTCCCACTGGCAATGCCGCCACCACCTGCCCGTGACACGACCGCCGAGGGGTCCCGTTCCGTGAGTCTGCATCCCACCCTCCAGCCCTACGCCGACGCCTGGACCCACTCCATCGAAGCGATAACCGAGCTGGTGCAGCCGCTCGTGGAGGCCGACTGGAACCGTCGCACCCCCTGCCCCGGCTGGTCCGTCCGGGACATCGTGTCCCACGTCATCGGTCTGAACAACGAGATGCTGGGTGACCCGCGGCCGATCCACACCCTGCCGCGCGACCTGTTCCATGTCACCAACGACCACCAGCGGTACATGGAGATGCAGGTCGACGTCCGGCGCCACCACACCTCCCCGGAGATGACCGCCGAACTGGAGTACACGGTCATCCGCCGCAACCGCCAGCTGCGCAACGAGTCGCGCGACCCGGGCACCAAGGTGCGTGGACCGCTCGGCGCGGAGCTGACCCTTGAGGAGTCGATGCGCGGCCACGCCTTCGACATGTGGGTGCACGAGCAGGATCTGCGGGCCACGCTCGGCGCCCCCGGCAATCTCGACTCGCCCGGCGCCCATGTCGCCCGGGATGTGCTGCTGGCCGCGCTGCCGGAGATCGTCGCCGGGAAGGCGGACGCGCCGCGCAGCTCGGCGATCGTCATCGATGTGAACGGGCCGATCGAGTTCCTGCGCACCATCCGGGTCGACATCCAGGGCCGGGGCACGCTGGAGACCGCGCCCGCGCTGGGCCCGGCCGCGACCCTCGCGCTCGACTGGGAGACCTATGTGCTGCTGGCCTGCGGCCGGGTCTCGGCGGAGGCGGTCGCGGACCGGCTGAAGCTGGAGGGCGACCCGAAGCTGACGGCGGCGATCCTGCGCCACTTCACGGTCACGCCGTAGGGGACGGGTCACGCCGCAGGGCGGGTCACGCCGTAGGGCGGCCCAGGACGGTCAGGGGCGGGTCCCCGCACCTCACACAGGCACGTGCACCGACGACACCCGGCTCGCCACCAGCCGCTCCCGCTCCCTGCGCGCCACCCGCCGCCGTAGCCGCAGCATCTGGCTCACGCCCAGCGCCTGGAGCACGAACACGGCGGAGAACGCGATGCCGTAGTTCCCGCCGGAGGCGTCGAGCAGCACTCCGACCGCGAACAGCGTCGTCATGGAGGCGACGAAGCCGCCCATGTTCGTGATCCCGGAGGCGGTGCCCTGGCGCTCGGGCGGATTCGCCGGGCGGGCGAAGTCGAAGCCGATCATCGACGCCGGTCCGCACGCGCCGAGCACCGCGCACAGCACGATCAGCAGCCACAGCGGGGCCTGTGTGCCGGGCCAGACCAGGGTGACCGCCCACATCACGGCCGTCGCACCGACCGTGCCGAGGGCGAGCGGCAGCCGGGCGCCGTGGTGCCGGGCGACGATCTGGCCGTAGACCAGTCCGACGGCCATGTTGGAGAGCACCACCAGGGTCAGCAGCGCGCCCGCCGAGCCCCGGGTCAGCCCCTGCGCCTCGACCAGGAACGGCAGTCCCCACAGCAGCAGGAAGATCATGGCGGGGAACTGCGAGGTGAAGTGCACCCACAGCCCCAGCCGGGTGCCGGGCTCCCGCCAGGACGCGGCGATCTGGCGGCGGACGTACGCGGCGCCCAGATGCGGGGCGGGCTCGGGCTCGTGCCCCTCGGGGTGGTCCTTGAGGAAGAGCAGCAGCAGGACGAGGACGACGACCCCGGCGACCGCGCTCCCGGCGAACGCGGCGGTCCAGCCGATGCCGTGCAGCAGCGGGGCGAGGGCGAGGGTGGAGACCAGGTTGCCCGCCATGCCGACCAGTCCGGCGAGCTGCGCTATCAGGGGCCCGCGGCGGGCGGGGAACCAGCGGCTGCCGAGCCGCAGCACACTGATGAAGGTCATGGCGTCACCGCAGCCGAGCAGGGCGCGGGAGGCGAGGGCCGTGCCGTAGGAGGGGGAGAACGCGAAGCCGAGCTGTCCGGCGGTGAACAGGACGGCGCCGATGGTCAGCACCTTCTTGGTGCCGAGCCGGTCGACCAGCAGGCCGACGGGTATCTGCATCCCGGCGTAGACCAGGAGCTGGAGTATGGAGAACGTCGACAGGGCGGACGCGTTCACCTCGAACCGCTCGGCGGCGTCGAGCCCGGCCACACCCAGCGACGTACGGAAGATGACGGCGACGAAGTAGACGGCGACGCCCGTGCACCACACGGCGAGCGCGCGCCGGCCGCCCGGCGGGTCACCGGGCAGGAATCCCCCACCGGAGGGTGGACCGGAGGACGACGACCCGGACCCGGAGGGTGGCCCGGAGGACGACGACCCGGACCCGGAGGGTGGCCCGGAGGACGACGACCCCGACCCGGAGCCGGATCCTCTCCCCGAACCGCCACCGGCGCTGGAACCGCTCCCCGAACCGCCACCGGAGCCGCAACCGCTCCCGGAACCGCCGCCGGAGCCGGACCCCGCCCCCGGACTCGACCCGGACCCGTCGCTCACCGCACCTCACCCCGCGCCAGGTGGGAGAACCACCCCACGTGCCGGTGCACCACCGCGACGGCCGCCTCGGCGTCGCCGGAGCGCAGCGCGTCCAGGATCTCGGCGTGCTCGGTGAGGGTCTTGGCGATCCGGTCGGGGTGGGAGTACATGACGGCGACGCCCATCCGCAGCTGCCGGTCGCGGAGTTGGTCGTAGAGCCGGGACAGGATCTCGTTCCCGCCGCTGCGCACGATCTCGGCGTGGAAGCAGCGGTCCGTGACGGCGGCGGCGGTGAGGTCCCCGGCCTCCGCCTGCGCCCGCTGCCGGTCGAGGAGTTCGGAGAGGCGCTCGATCAGTCCGGGCGGGGCGGGCACGGCCTTGCGGGCGGCGTGCTCCTCGACCAGCAGCCGGGTCTCCACCACGTCCGCGATCTCCTGCGCGGAGACCGGCAGGACCAGGGCGCCCTTCTTCGGGTAGAGCTTGATGAGCCCCTCGGCCTCCAGCCGGAGCAGCGCCTCGCGCACCGGGGTGCGGGACACCCCTACGGCCTCGGCGAGTTCGCCCTCGGTGAGCAGCGCGCCGCCCTCGTAGCGCCGCTCCAGGACGCCCTGTTTCACATGGGCGTACACGCGGTCGGCGGCGGGCGGCTGTTTCATCCGCTGCGGCGGGGACTGCTCCTCGGACATGGCGACGGACGACAGGGGGGACGACAGGGCGGGCGACATGCCGACAGGATAGATACAACACGTACGCATCAGGGAGCCCCGTCCAGGATGCGGACCCCTGAGGGAGTCTCAGGAAATCTTCATTCCGGGTGCAACCATCCTCCACTCCCAGGAGTCACACACGTGCGGCCCTTTTTCTTCCCCTCTCCATTCCGGGTCGCATAACAGGGGAATTCGACTTTCATCGGGGTATTTCTCTTGAAAACCGGCATTCAGGGCACCAGGATTCGCAGAGCCGCCGCGGTCGCCGTGACCACTGGCGCGATGCTCGCGGCCGGAGCCTTCTCCGCGGCCCCCGCGCAGGCCGTCACCAAGCCCACCATCGCGGCCCTCGGCGGCTACGTGATGAACAACGCCACCGGCAAGACGCTCTACACCAAGGCCGGCGACACCAGGCGCGCCACCGGCTCCACGACGAAGATCATGACCGCCAAGGTGGTCCTGTCGCAGCCGAACCTCAACCTGGACGCCAAGGTCACGGTCCAGAAGACGTACAGCGACTACATCGTCGCCAACAACGCCTCCTCCGCCCGGCTGATCGTGGGCGACAAGGTCACCGTCCGCCAGCTGCTCTACGGGCTGATGCTGCCGTCCGGCTGCGACGCGGCGTACGCGCTCGCCGACAAGTTCGGCAGCGGCTCGACGCGGGCGGCCCGGGTGAAGTCGTTCATCGGCAAGATGAACACCACGGCCCGGCAGCTCGGCATGACCAACACCAAGTTCGACTCGTTCGACGGCATCAGCAACGGCTCGAACTACTCCACGCCGCGCGACCTGACCAAGCTGGCCAGCAACGCGATGAAGAGCAGCACGTTCCGCGCGCTCGTCAAGACCAAGTCCACCAAGCAGAAGGTGACCACGAAGAGCGGCGGCTACCGCTACTACACGTGGACCAACACCAACAATCTGCTGAGCAACTACAGCGGCGCGATCGGGGTCAAGACCGGCTCCGGCACCCAGGCCAAGTACTGCCTGGTCTTCGCCGCGACCCGCAACGGCAAGACCGTCATCGGCACGGTCCTGACCTCCACGTCCTCCGCGCAGCGCGAGACGGACGCGAAGAAGCTGATGAACTACGGCTTCGCGGTGCTCTGACGGCCGTCGACGACCGGCCGCGAAGGCACCCGGGGACCTGTCGCCACGACGGCGACAGGTCCCCGTTCTAAATGGGTTGGTCGCCCCCTGGTTCGACCTCTAGCGTCAGCAGCACCGGACATCGGCACCGGACACCGGATGCCGGACACCGACGACGTGTAGCTCAGCAGCAGAGCACCGGGCTTGAGACCCGGGGGACGCGGGGGCGGAACCCGCCACGTCGGCTATGGACGCTATGGACGAGGACGCTGAGCAGCAGCAGCACATGACACCGGTCACGGTGGACCCCGGCTACGGCTACGGCCAGTTGGCCAGGGCGCTGGAGACCGCCCGCGCCCATCCCGACGCCGACACCCGGCACCGCGCGGAACGCAAGGGCCGCGCCTGGCGGTCGGTGCTGGCCGGAATGGCCGACGGCTCCCTGCTCATCGGCTCGCGCACCCCGGTCGCCGGACTGCCCGCCTGGGTCACCCCGGAGGTGGTCCGGGGCGGCTTCGCCACCGGCGCCCCGGTCGCGGGCGGCCCGCTCCAGCCGTACGAGACCCGGGCCGCGCGGCGGGCCGGGACACGGGCGGAGCGCGGCGCGCTGTTCGCGTACTTCCTGACCGAGCCCGGTCTCACGGAACTCGGCGCGCTGCTGGACAGCGGGCGCTACGAGGTCGCCGTGCCGGAGGAGGCGGCGCTGCTGACGGTGGCGTGGCTGGCGCGCGCCGGGCGGACGGACGCGGCGCTGGACCTGGTGGCGGAGCTGGCCCCGTTCGCGAACCGGCTGCGGTTCACCCCGCGCCCGGCGGACGTCCCGGCGCCGGACGCCGGGTCCGTGCACCGGTCGACGGTCCAGGAGGCGGCGCGGGCGCTCGACGGGCGCCCGGTGAACACGGCGGTGGAGACCCAGCGCGAGGCGCTCACCGTGTGGGCGCCGTTCGCGGACGACCTGCTCACGCACTGGCTGGAGACCACCCGGGACGGCGAGGTGCTGGCGCGGCAGCCCGACGCGGACTGGCGGCGCCGGGGCACGCTGCTGCTGGCCCGCTACCGCGAGCTGGCGGCCCGGCACACCTACTGCGCCAAGCACCGCAGACGCGGCGAGAACCTGTGGATCCTGCGTACGGCACTGGAGAAGGCGGCGGACGGACGCCGGGTGCCGCCGCGGGAACGGGGGCTGCTGCGGGCCGCCGTACCGGCGATGGTGCGGCGCCGGGGGCTGCCGGGTTCGGCGGAGCACAGCGCCCTGCGCCGGGAGCAGGCGGCCCAGGCGGCGCTGCCCGCCCACCGGGACCTGGCCCGGCTCCTCGTGCGCCGGCTGTCCGCGCTGCCCGGGGAGTCGGGCGTCCAGGACCCGGCGGCGCTGCTCACCCCGGTGACGGACACCGAGGGCGCGGCGACCGGGCTGCCGCCCGGGGCCGCGATCCCGGCGCGGCTGCGCCGCCCGGTGGAGTCGGCGCTGAGCGCGCCGCTCGCGACGCTGGTGGAACGGGGTCTTGTGCCGTCGGCGGAGGTGCTGGCGGAGCTGGTCCCGCAGGTCGTCGCGGCGACCACCGCGCTGGCGTACCCCGACCCGGCGCTGCGCACCCTGTCCACCGCCACCTACCGCGCCTTCCGCAACCGCCGCTCCCTGCTGCTGCTCCACCTGGCACGCCAGGTGCGGGTGGAGGAACTGCCCTGGGTACGCGCGGTGGCCGACGCGCGGAGCGCCGAGGCGGTCCCGGACATCCCGGCGGCGGCCCTGCGCGACCTCGCCACGCTGGCCGTCACCGCGTTCCCGGGCACGGTGCTGCCCAACCCGCTGGTCCGTGAGCTGTCCGTGCTCGCCCGCGCGGCCGATCTCGGGGCGCCGCTGGTGGAGGAGCTGGCGGCGGACATCTTCATGGGCGCGTTCAGCCCGAAGTTCATGGTGGCGGCCCGGGTGGCGGCGGAACAGCTCACCGGGTCCCTCTACGAGCGGTACTACGCGATCGACTACCGGGCCCTGCGCAACGCGGCGATCAAGGAGGCGGCGGGCGCACGGACCGGGCACGGCCGGGAGACGTCCGCCGCGTTCGCGGACCTGTGCCGGACGCGGGCCGAGGCGGCGGCCTGGGGCAGCCTGGGCGCCCCGGCGGGCGCCGAGCGACCGCGCAAGCGCCGGGCCACCTCGGTGGCGGCCAACGGAAAGATCATCGAGCAGGCGCAGATCCTCACCACGCACAACCTGGCCGTCCTCACCGCCCGCGCGGGCGTCGCCCCGCCCGGCGGCTGGCCGGATCTCGCCCACCGCGCCTTCGAGGTCGTCCACCGGCTGGCGTCCCGGGTCCCCACCGCCGTCCGCCCCCTCCCCACGATCAAGGACACCGCGTACGCCTGGCGCCAGTTGATCTACTACCTCTCCCTCTCCACCCCGGCCGAACAGACCACGGCCCTGCACCACATGCGGCGCACGGCCCCCCGCGCCCTGGCCCCCGCCCTCACCGGCCTCCGCCAGACCCTGGCGGGCGGCACCCCGGACGAGGGCGAGGGCCGCAGCCTGCTGGGCTGGAGCACGGACGGACATTGGCTGGCAGGGGGGTCGTCCGTGAACTCCCGTTCATAGGATGGTTGCACCGGCAAGGTGATCACGGGCCGGACGGGACGGACGGCACGGGGGGAGACGGCGGCATGAACGGCGACGGGACGGCATCGGGGCAGGGACGGTCCCCGGATCTGGCGGTGTCAAGCGAGGATCTGACGAGACTCGCCCATGACCTGGACGCCATGCAGAGCCATCTGGACCGTCAGGTACGGCGGATGGACACGCTGGTCGACCGGGTCGAGGCGGGCTGGCAGGGCCCGGCGGCGACCGCGTACCGCGCGTTCCACCGGGCCGCCGCCGAGGACGCCGTACGCATCCGTGAAGTGATGCGGCAGTTGGAGGAGGCGGTCCGGCTGAGCCGGGACGGGTTCAGCGCGGACGAGTGGGAGGTGGTCCGGCGGATGCGGGCGATCCAGGTGGACATCGGCGGCGAGGTGGACAAGCTGTCGACGCCGCACACGGAACCGGCTCCCCGCAGCAACCTCGACTCGTTCTGACGACCCTGGGGGACCCGACCCATGCCGACCGCGCCCGGCGACGACCACATATCCGTCTCCTTCGCCACCCTCCAGGACCTCACCGCCGAACTGGAGGACATCCTCCGACAGCTCAACACCCAGCTGGGGGACCTGTACGACCGTGCCGTCCCGGTCGTCCTGTCCTGGCAGGGCGAGGCCCGCGACATCTTCGTCGACAAACTCGACGACTGGGACCGCTCCGCCGCTGACCTCCAGGCAGCCCAACGCCGCCTCCACGAGTACGTCACCAACGGCCACGCCAACTACACCGCGGCGAACCAGGCGGTCCTGCGCGGCTGGGGGGCGACCTGATGACGACGGCGTCCCCGACGCCGGGCGGGAACATCGATGTGACGCCCTCTCAATTGCACCAGGTGGCCGGTGGTTTCGCCGCTCAGCAGAAGCCTTTCGACAGCGCCGCCAAGGACCTGCTCACGGAATTGCAGCGCTTTCCGGACGCCGGTGGCTACGGCACGGCGGCACAGGACTTCGCCCGCGCGTACGTCGAGATCGGCACTCTCTTTCTTGAGGTCTGGGCCAAGTCGGTGGAGGCCATCGGCGGTGCGGCCGTCGGTTTCGCCACCACCGCCAACACCTATGCGCGGGCCGAAGCCGCCACCGACGCTTCCGGAAAGACACAGCCCTCCGTCCAGCCACCGCCCCAGGTCATCGAGAAGGCCCCGTCCTACGGCCCGGTGCCCGATCTGCGCTGGGGTGACGACGACGGCGGGGACGGTTTCATCCGTACCCTGCTGGAATTCGTCCCCGATGTGCTGTGGCAGGTCATCCGGCCGCTGTTGGAGCACGCCTTCCGCTGGGGGAAGGTCGCCGAGGTCTACCCGTTCCCGCACCAGCACCATCTGAACTCCCTCTCCCAGGCATGGGCGGACACGACCCTGTCGCTCTCCATGACGGAGAGCGGGCTGACGGGTCTGATGAACGGCATCACCCAGCAGAGCGACAGCGAGTGGTACAACGCCATGCGGCAGTTCTGCAGCTCGTTGTGGGGCACCACGGCATGGGCGAAACAGGACCCCGGCGCCACCTACCAGTGGCGGCACGACAGCGCCTCCAGCCCGACCGCCACCCACCCCGTCATGACGGTCCTCTTCGACAGCGCGAAGAAGATCAGCGATCTCCTGCGGGATTTCGCCGAAGCGGCGGTGGACCTGAACGGGAAGGTCTGGGACATCTATGTGGAAGCCGTGCGAGACGCCGTGGGGCAGATCGATCTCAGCGACGGGATCGGCCTGGACGATGTCAAGGAAGGGGCCAAGGCCGCCGGCAAGTTCCTCTCAGGACTCTTCTCCGCCGGGGCCGAGGTGGGCGCGTCGATCACCCTCAATCTCGACACGGCCGCGCTGAACGCGGTCGTCGAGGCGTACAACACGCGAGTCAACGCGCTCACCCCGCAATTCCGCGCCCTGAAGCCCCCCTTGGAAGAGGCCAGACTGAGCGCCCCCACCTTCCACGCGGAGGAGGCCCGAGCGGCGGCGTTCGGCGCTCGGGCACTGAACGAATTCAGGACCGAGCACCAGTGGACCAACCCCGAGGACACGACCAACGGCGTCTACCGGGTCAATCTCGCGAACAGCGAATGGATGCTGGACAGCCACACCCTGGACAAGCACGTCGGGAAGACCCCCGAACAACTGGCCCAGCGGCTGCGCGACCAGTCCGATCCACCGACCGCCGCCTGGCCGCACAACAAACCCAAGATCGCGGGGGCGTCCAGTTTCACGGACCTGGAAAGCGCCCAGCGGCTCACGCAGTACAACATCGATCAGCATTCCGCCGAGATCAGGGCATGGCTGGACGGCCCACCGCCGACCGGCGACGTCATACCGTTGACCGGCCCCGGTCCCCAAGGCGAGATCACCGGCACGAGTGTCACCAAGCAGCCTTACGACCCACAGAACCCGAACACCGGATACAAGCAAGGCGGAATGAACGCGATACCCATCGACACGACGAACATCAATACCCGGCTGAAGTACGATTCCCGCCTTGACCCGCCCTTTGTCGTGCTGACCTCCATGCCGGCGCTCTGACTCCAGGAGCAGAAATGCAGAACGTGACCCAGGTCGCCTGGGAGTCGGCAGCCCTGCGGCTCCTGGAGGATGTGTACGCCTATGCGGCCACCGGCCCGAGGACACAGCCCGACTGGCAGAGCGACGTTCTCGCCCTGCTGAACCGGGAAACCGAGGACCCTCGCGGCTGGCGCGTCCTCGACCAGGACACGGACGAACGGCGGACATCGGGCCGGACGTCCTTTCCCTTCCGCCCTCTCTCACGTGACACGGTGGCCGAACACCTCTGGGAGATCACCCCGGAGAGCGCGGCCCGGCTGCTGGAGATCATGGCCTGCGACTGGGCATGGGCACCGCTGCCGTCCGAGGAGGAAGCGGCCCAAAGACGCGCGGACGCGCACCTTCTGCTGGACCGCTACGGCGACAAGGCCAGCTTCCACACCAACGTCAGCGCGGCGAGGCGGTCGCCCTCCCTCGACCTCACCACCCACCGCGTCCCCGGTTGGTGGCCTTTCAGCGAATACACCGGCGACTTCGGAGTCGTCGTCGTCTCACCGGAAGAGGTCGGTCTCTTCTGGGCCTTCGACCCCAGCTGACGGAGCCCGATCCCCCTATGCGCACCCGCACCTCCACCTACCCCGACCACGCCACCGCCCAGTGGGCCACCCAGCAGGTCGTCACCGTCAATGAGCAGGTGATCCATCGCTGGCTGGCGCAGGGCACGCGGGCGCGGCTGGCCATCGAGGCGTCCTGGCCCTCGCGCCCCGAACCGGTCGGCCGGGTGCTGCTCCAGGCGATGATGCTCGCCGGGCGGGAGCCGCTCGACGTACGCGCGGCCCGGGTCGTCCTGAAGCGGGACGCGGACCGGCCGCACGGGTTCGTCGTCCTGTCCACCTTCCCCATCTACCTGTAGAGAGCCGACCCGTGCCGCTGAGCCCCCTCGAACACGACCGTCGCTATGGCGAGCTGGACCAGGTCATGCGCGCGTACGCCGGGTGCCCGGCGGACGACACACCGGAGCGGCCCGGCCGCGCGCTGACCGCCTATCTGCGGCACACCTGGCACACCCGCCCCTGGGCCCTCGCCCTGGCCGAACGCCAGCTCCGGGAGTACGCGGAGCATCCCCCGGGCCGACTCCGGCTACGGCTCGGCGAGTTCTACGCGATCCCGGACGTGGGACTCCCCGAGGCCGACCTCCAGCGCTGGCTGTACTGTCTCGCCGACCACATCCGGCACAGCGTCGAGACCGGCGAGGTCCCGCCCCCGGCCGTCCCCGACACCCATGGGGAGTGGCACGCCCGCTTCCCGGAACTCGGCCAGTTCCTCGGCGGCTGGTTCTCCCAGGACCTGCCCGACGAGTTCGGCGACGACCCCGACCTGGCCGTCGCCGACTACCGGGAGTCCACCGACCCCCAGCTGGTCGCCCGGCTCATCGGCGAGCTGCGGGAACTGCTCGCCCTCGATCTGCCCGACCCCGAATGCGCCCTCGCCCTCGCCGAACTGGGCATGGAGGTCGACCCTCCGGCCCCTCTGACCCCGGGCGCCTGGCTCCACCTGGTCGCCGGGAAACTGGAGGACGCGTCGACGCGGGGGCCGGGACAGCCGACGGAGTGAGGGAGGGCGAGGGGGCGGGGGCGGGGCTCCCTCGTCGGCGGGTGAGTCGGCGTCCGCGCGCATCGCCGGGCACGTGAATCGCCAGGCCGGCGAATCGCCGGGTCGGCGAAGCCCCCTCCCCCTCACCCCCCTCCGCTCACGCCCAGGTCATCAACCGCTTCGGCTGCTCCAGTACCGCCGCCGTGTCCGCCAGGACCTTGGAGCCCAGTTCGCCGTCGACCAGGCGGTGGTCGAAGCTCAGGGCCAGGGTGGTGACCTGGCGGGGCTTGACCTTGCCCTTGTGGACCCACGGCTGGAGCTTGATCGCGCCGACCGCGAGGATCGCGGACTCACCGGGGTTCAGGATGGGCGTACCGGTGTCGATGCCGAAGACGCCGACATTGGTGATGGTGACCGTGCCGCCCTGCATCGCCGCCGGGGATGTCTTGCCCTCGCGGGCCGTGGCGACCAGTTCGGCGAGGGACTCCGCGAGTTGCGGCAGGGTCTTGGCGTGGGCGTCCTTGATGTTGGGGACGAGCAGCCCGCGCGGGGTGGCCGCGGCGATGCCGAGGTTCACATAGTGCTTGACCACGATCTCCTGGTTCGCCTCGTCCCAGGACGCGTTGATCTCGGGGTTGCGTCTGATCGCCACCAGCAGGGCCTTGGAGATCAGCAGCAGCGGGTTCACCCGCAGGCCCGCGAAGTCCTTGTCCTGCTTGAGGTCCTCCACCAGCCGCATCGTGCGCGTCACGTCGACCGTCACGAACTCCGTGACGTGCGGGGCGGTGAACGCGGAGTCCACCATCGCCGCAGCGGTCGCCTTGCGCACGCCCCGGACGGGGACCCGGGTCTCCAGCGCCGACGGCACCGGTGACGGGGCAGGGGCTTGGGGCTCGGTCTGCGGAGCGGGCACCGCGGTCGGCGCGGTCGCCGCCGCGTGGACGTCCTCGCGGGTGATGATCCCGTCCGGGCCAGACGGGACCACCGCCGTCAGATCGACCCCCAGATCCTTCGCCAGCTTGCGGACCGGCGGCTTCGCCAAGGGGCGCTCGGCAGGCGACGCGGACGGCTCGGGCGGCGCGGGCGTGCCGTGCCCGTTCAGCTCGGTCTGGATCGCCGCCACCGCCTCAGGGACGGCCGACGGCTGCTTGCGCGGGCGGCGCCGGGTGGAGGACGCCGCCACGCCGTAGCCGACCAGGACCGCCTGGCGCTCCTGCGGCTGCTCGGGCTCGGCGGCGGGGGCGGGAGCCGGCTCGGCGGCCGGGGCGGGAGCCGGGACGGCGGCCGGTGTCCCGGGCGCCGCCTCCCCCACCTGGACCGCGATGATCGGCGTGCCCACATCCACCGTGGTGCCCTCGGGGAAGTGCAGGCCGGTGACCACACCGTCGTAGGGGATCGGGAGTTCCACGGCCGCCTTGGCGGTCTCGACCTCGCAGACCACCTGGCCGTCCGTCACCGTGTCCCCGGGCTGGACGTACCACTTGAGGATCTCGGCCTCGGTGAGTCCCTCGCCCACGTCGGGCATCTTGAACTCGCGTACGGACCCTTCGGTCATCGTCGTCACGACCCTCTCCTCAGTACGCCAAGGCGCGGTCGACGGCGTCGAGCACCCGGTCGAGACCCGGAAGGTACTCCTCCTCCAGGCGGGCCGGCGGGTAGGGGGCGTGATAGCCGCCCACGCGCAGCACCGGCGCCTCCAGGTGGTAGAAGCAGCGTTCCGTGATCCGGGCGGCGATCTCCGCGCCGGAGCCGAAGAACACCGGCGCCTCATGGACCACGACCAGTCGGCGGGTCCGCTCGACCGACTCCTGCACGGAGTCGAAGTCCAGCGGGGAGATCGAGCGCAGGTCCAGGACCTCCAGGGACTTGCCCTCCTCGGCCGCCGCGTCCGCCACCTCATGGCAGAGCTTGACCATGGGGCCGTACGCGGCGAGCGTCAGATCCTTGCCCGGACGGACCACCCGCGCCTTGTGCAGCGGGCCCGGGATGGCGTCCGTGTTGACCTCGGCCTTGTCCCAGTAGCGCCGCTTCGGCTCGAAGAAGATCACCGGGTCGTCGCTCTGGATGGCCTGCTGGAGCATCCAGTACGCGTCGGAGGCGTTCGAAGGGGAGACCACCTTCAGGCCCGCCACATGCGCGAACAGGGACTCCGGGGACTCCGAGTGGTGCTCCACCGCGCCGATGCCGCCGCCGTAGGGGATACGGATGACGATGGGCAGCTTGATCTTGCCCAGCGCCCGCGCGTGCATCTTGGCGAGCTGGGTGACGATCTGGTCGTACGCCGGGAAGACGAACCCGTCGAACTGGATCTCCACCACCGGGCGGTAGCCGCGCAGGGCGAGCCCGATGGCCGTACCGACGATGCCGGACTCGGCGAGCGGGGTGTCGATGACCCGGCTCTCCCCGAAGTCCTTCTGGAGGCCGTCGGTGACGCGGAAGACACCGCCCAGCTTGCCGACGTCCTCACCCATGATCAGGACCTTGGGGTCCGTCTCCAGCGCGTGCCGCAGCGACGCGTTGATCGCTCTGGCCACCGCCAGCTTCTCGACCGCCATCTCAGACCCCCTCCACATCGCTGAACGACGCCTGGTACGCGGCGAACTGGGCGCGCTCCTCGTCGACCAGCGCGTGTCCGTCCGCGTACACGTTCTCGAAGATGGCGAAGTGGTCCGGGTCGGGCATGGTCCGGATCACTTCGCGTACTCGTCTGCCCAACGCCTCGCTCTCCGCCTCCAGTTCCGCGAAGAATCCCTCGTCCGCGTGGTTTGCGGCCTCGAGATGGCGGCGAAGGCGCAGGATCGGGTCCTTCGCCTCCCAGGCGGCCCGCTCGTCGTCGTGCCGGTAGCGGGACGGGTCGTCGTTGGTGGTGTGCGCGCCCATCCGGTACGTGTACGCCTCGACCAGCGTCGGCCCCTCGCCCTCACGGGCCCGCTGGAGCGCCCACTGGGTGACCGCGAGCGTGGCCAGGACGTCGTTGCCGTCGACCCGGACACCGGGGAAGCCGTAGCCCTGGGCGCGCTGGTAGAGCGGGACGCGGGTCTGGCGCTCGGTCGGCTCGGAGATCGCCCACTGGTTGTTCTGGCAGAAGAACACCACCGGCGCGTTGTAGACCGAGGCGAAGGTGAAGGACTCGGCGACATCGCCCTGGCTGGAGGCGCCGTCGCCGAAGTAGGCGATCACGGCGGAGTCGGCGCCGTCCTTGGCGACGCCCATGGCGTAGCCGGTGGCGTGCAGCGCCTGGGAGCCGATGACGATGGTGTAGAGGTGGAAGTTGTTGCTGTTCGGGTCCCAGCCGCCGTTGTTGACGCCGCGGAACATGCCGAGCAGGTTGGTCGGGTCGACCCCGCGGCACCAGGCGACGCCGTGCTCGCGGTAGGTCGGGAAGACGTAGTCGTCGTCGCGCAGGGCCCGCCCGGAGCCGATCTGGGCGGCCTCCTGGCCGAGCAGCGAGGCCCACAGGCCCAGCTCGCCCTGGCGCTGGAGGGTGGTGGCCTCGGCGTCGAAGCGGCGGGTGAGCACCATGTCGCGGTACAGCCCGCGCAGGGTCTCGGGGGTGAGGTCGGCGACGTACGGGTCGTACGTGGCGTTCTTGACGCGCTTGCCCTCGGGGGTCAGCAGCTGCACCAGTTCCGGCTCGGTCCCCGGTGACGTCCGGGTCGATCGCTTACCGGCCGTGCTCTTGGTACCGGCGCTGCGTCGCGGCTTGCGCGCGGCAGTGCTCTCCACGGTCACGTGTGCTCCTCCGTCGTCCGGCATACCCGGGTTCGCCGGGTGCTGGGGTCTCCCGGGCTCCGTTTAGAGCCAGGGAGAGCGGTCCACCCGTTCTCCTTCCGGTGCACGGGGTGGTGTGCGGCCGGTCGGGAAACAGGCGTGAGGTGCCCCGGCGAGCACCCCGCGACCTTCACGTTACCCAGTGCTCCACATTTCTGTGAAACCCCGCCTGACCTGGGATTTTGCTTGGATTTCCAAGTAAATCCGGAAAGCCGGGAACAACTCCTGGTCACAGCGTCGCAGGGGGCCGGAACAACGGCACGTTATCTCGCGCACCCCGGGCGCGGGAAGGGCCTGTATGTGACACTGTCCGCGTGCAGAAAGACGGAAAAATCAGGGTTTTTCTCCTCGATGACCATGAAGTGGTCCGGCGTGGCGTGCATGAGCTGCTCACCGTGGAGGAGGACATCGAGGTGGTCGGCGAGGCCGGTACCGCCGCCGAGGCCCTGGTCCGGATTCCGGCCACCCGGCCCGACGTGGCGGTGCTCGACGTACGGCTCCCGGACGGCAGCGGCGTCGAGGTCTGCCGGGAGATCCGCTCCGCGGACGGCTCGATCCGCTGTCTGATGCTCACCTCGTACGCCGACGACGAGGCCCTCTTCGACGCCATCATGGCGGGCGCCTCCGGCTATGTCCTCAAGGCCATCCGGGGCAATGAGCTGCTCACCGCCGTCCGGGACGTGGCCGCCGGCCGCTCGCTGCTCGACCCGGTCGCCACCGCGCGGGTCCTGGAGCGGCTGCGCGACGGAGGCGGCGCCAAGGGCGACGACCGGCTCGCCCGGCTCACCGACCAGGAGCGCCGCATCCTCGATCTGATCGGCGAGGGCCTCACCAACCGGCAGATCGGCGAGGAACTCCACCTCGCCGAGAAGACGATCAAGAACTACGTCTCCAGCCTGCTCTCCAAGCTGGGCATGCAGCGCCGCTCCCAGGCGGCGGCGTATGTGGCGCGCACACAGGCCGAGAGACGCTGAGCACGACCCGATCGACCCGATCGACACGCCCGGACCTCGACCCGATCGACCCGATCGACACTCCCGGACCCTGACCCGATCGACACGATCGGTACTCCCGGACCCCGACCCGATCGACACGCCCGGACCCGCCCGCCGGACCCACCGGGCCGCCCGCCCAGTAGCCCGCCCGGCAGCCCACCCGCCCCGTGCCGATACGTCCGCCTCGGGACTTACGTCCCTGCCCACTCGGGGCCGCCGCCCCTATGAGGGGCCCCCGCGGTCGCGCACAGTGGTGATCATGCCCACCGACGACACGCCGGCCGCCGATCTGTCCCTGGCCACCGACCTCCTCGGCCGTATCGACTACGGCCGGGTCGCGGCCAGTATGCGCGCGCTGCCCTTTCTCATGCCCGCGCGGCACATCGTGAGCGACGGCCGGGTGCTGCTGCGGATGCACGCGCGGCACGGCTATCCGCAGGCGTGCGAGGGACAGATCGTCGCCTATGGCGCGGACAGTCTGGGGCCGGACGGTCTGGGGCCGGACCACTCCACCGACACGGCTCCCACCAGGCCCGACACGCCCGGGGGGCAGTGGTCCGTGCAGATCGTGGGCACATGTGAGGCGGCCCGGCCGACCCCGGCGGAGCTGGACCGTATGGGCCCCGCCCCGCTGGCCGTGGACGGCGAGCCGTACGCGCCCGTCTATCTCCGGGTGACCCCGCAGTTCGCGACGGTCCACTCGATGGACGGCGGGCTGCGCGAGCGGTTCGGGCAACTGGGCTGACCCGCGGCTGCTGACCCCGGCAGCCCCGCTAGCCGAACTCGCCCGACGGTGTGTTCGTCGGCAGCTGCGGCTCGTCCGTCGTCGTGTCCGTCGGCTCCGGCTCGCCCGTGTCCGTCGCCGTCGGCGTGTCCGTGGGCTCCGTGTCCGTCGGCTGGGTGTCCGTCGGCTCCTCGGTCGGCTCCTGCGACGGCGTGAACGACGGGCGCTGCGACGGGGTGTACTCCCAGTCGCCGTTGCCGTTGTTGTTCTCCTGGGTGTCCTGCTCGGTCGGCTCCTGGGTCGCCTCGTCGCTCGGCGACTGGCTGGCCGGGCTCTCCTCGCTGGTCTGCGAGGTGGTCGGCGACCCCGAGGGGTCCCCGCCGCCGCCCGCGGTGTTGTCGTTGTTCAGCGCCAGGGCGACCCCCGCGATGATCGCGACCACTCCGAGCACCGCGAGTATCCACAGCTTGCCCGAGCCGCGTCCGCGGTTGCCGTGTCCCTCGAAGCCGCCGTCGTCCCGGCCGTTGCCGTAGGACTGGATGATCGGCTGCGGGATCTGCGAGGTGCCGTCATGGGGGTGCGGCAGCACCGCCGTACCGGCCGTGCCCATCGGCGGGGTGTGGCGGCCGTCGTGGGTGTCCACCGGGCCGGTGTTCCAGGTGCCGGTGTGGCCGCCCTGGTCGTACAGCATCTGGAGGCCGTACTGGATCAGGCCGCGCATCTCCTCGGCGGTCTGGAAGCGGTCGTCGGGCTCCTTGGCGAGGGCGCGCATGGCGAGGCCGTCCAGCTCCGGCGGGGACGCGTCGGAGACCTCGGAGGGCGGTGTCGGGATGTCCTGGACGTGCTGGTAGACCACCGACAGCGGGGTCTCGCCGACGAACGGCGGGCGCAGCGCGAGCAGTTCGTAGAGCAGACAGCCGGTCGCGTACAGGTCGGAGCGGTGGTCGACGGCCTTGCCGAGCGCCTGCTCGGGGGAGAGGTACTGGGGCGTGCCCATGACCATGCCGGTCTGGGTCATCGTGGTGGACGCGCCGTGCAGGGCGCGGGCGATGCCGAAGTCCATCACCTTCACCGCACCGGTGTCGGTGATGATCACGTTGGCGGGCTTGATGTCCCGGTGCACGATGCCGTGCTGGTGGGAGTAGGCGAGCGCCTCCAGGACACCGGAGACGATGATCAGCGCCTGCTCGGGGCCCGGCGCCTCGGCGTTGAGCAGCAGATCACGGATCGTGCGCCCCTCGACCAGCTCCATCACGATGTACGGCACGCTCTGGCCGCCCATCATGTCCTCGCCGGAGTCGTACACGGCGACGATGGCGTGGTGGTTGAGCCCGGCGACGGACTGCGCCTCGCGTGTGAAGCGGGCCTTGGACACCGGGTCCTCGGCGAGATCGGAGCGCAGCAGCTTCACGGCGACCGTGCGCCCGAGGCGTACGTCCTCGGCCGCGAACACCTCGGCCATACCGCCCCGGCCGAGTCTGCCGGTCAGCCGGTACCGGCCGTCGCCTACCAGCCCGCCGTTACCCCACAGGTCCGGCGCGTCTGACATACCGCCGCCAGCCGCCTCGGGGTCGGACGGGCCCTGAGCGCGCTGCTGTGCCATCAGTCCTCGCCGTCGTTTCTGCCCGCGGTGCGCGCGGTGTTGTTACGGTCTCCGTCGGCCACGCTACAGCCTCCGCGCAAGCCAGAGGTGCCGGACAGGTGGCCCGAACCGGCCCGTGGGGACCCGGAGAAGGGGTCCGCGCGGTGCCGCCGCCACCCTTGGCGGGACCGGTCATGAAACCCCGCGCCCGTAACCTGGTGCAAATCCTGTGCGCCCGCGGTCAGCGTGCTGTAACGCTTCCGCGACGCTTCTTTCGCGTACGGTCACGGAACGGGCACCGCGCTTGACGTGTCGGTGCCCTGGGGCAGACTTGGCCGGGATCAACACATTCGATCACCGGTGAGGCACGGGGGCGCAGCCGCTGTCGCCTGTGCCGATGGGGGACGCGGAACAATGAGCCAGCAGGACGGCGCACAGGACCGGTACGCGGGGCGGGCGCTCGCCGGCGGGCGCTATCAACTGCGCGATCTGCTCGGCCAGGGCGGTATGGCCTCGGTCCATCTCGCCTACGACGCGGTGCTCGACCGACAGGTGGCGATCAAGACACTGCACACGGATCTCGGCCGTGAACAGGCGTTCAGGGAGCGCTTCCGGCGCGAGGCCCAGGCGGTGGCGAAGCTCACGCACACCAATATCGTCTCGGTCTTCGACACCGGCGAGGACGACGTCGACGGGATGACGACGCCGTACATCGTCATGGAGTACGTCGAGGGCCGTCCGCTCGGCTCGGTGTTCGAGGAGGATGTACGGCGGTTCGGCGCGATGTCCGCGGACCACGCGCTGAAGGTGACCGCGGATGTGCTGGCGGCGCTGGAGATCAGCCATGAGATGGGGCTGGTGCACCGGGACATCAAGCCGGGCAATGTCATGATCACCAAGCGCGGTGTGGTCAAGGTGATGGACTTCGGCATCGCGCGGGCCATGCAGTCCGGGGTGACGTCGATGACCCAGACCGGGATGGTCGTCGGGACCCCGCAGTACCTCTCCCCCGAGCAGGCGCTCGGGCGCGGGGTGGACGCGCGCTCCGATCTCTACTCGGTCGGCATCATGCTGTTCCAGCTGGTCACCGGGCGGCTGCCGTTCGACGCGGACTCGCCGCTGGCCATCGCGTACGCGCATGTGCAGGAGGAGCCGGTGCTCGCCTCCTCGGTGAACCGCGCGCTGCCCCCGGCCGTGGACGCGCTGATCACCCGGGCGCTGAAGAAGAACCCGAACGAGCGTTTCCCCACCGCCGAGTCCATGCGGGACGAGTGTCTGCGGGTCGCCGCGTCCTTCCAGGCCGCGCCGCCCAGCATCGTGCCGGGCAGCGGACCGCAGAGCGGGGCGGGGGTCGGGTCGGCGGTGTTCCCGCCGGTCGGGCAGAGCGGCGTGCCGGGACCGCAGGGCGCGGTGCAGACGCCGTACCAGCCGGTTCACCAGCCGCATCCGTCCCCTCAGCAGCAGCATCAGCCGCATCAGTCGCTTCCGTCGCAGCAGCAGGCGTACGGGGCGCCGTCCGCCGCGTACGGGTATCCGCAGCAGGGGGGCTATCAGACGCCCGCCGTGGGATATCCGGGGCAGCCGGGGGCTCCGTCCGCGCCGACGCCGCCCTATGTCACCGGGCCGCAGCAGCCCGGGGGCGGGGGGCGCGGGAACCGGCCGGTGATCATCGGGTCGGTGCTGGTGGCGCTGCTGGCGGTCGGCGGACTGATCGCGGTGCTGGTGACACGGGGTGGCGGGAACGACGAGGGGACGGGCGGCGATGCGGGGGCCTCGGCGTCCGCGTCGGCGTCGGAGCAGCCGGGGTACCGGGGTCCGGACACGGCCAAGACCATCGAGACCACCGAGTGCACCGAGCCGGAAGAGGCGTACAACGACCCGGACAAGATCCAGATGCCGGACTTCCGCTACAAGTACATCGACTCGGTGAAGGAGTGCCTCCAGGCCGCGGGCTGGGGGCAGCAGCTCGAAAGCGTCGACGAGAACACCTACGGCGAGGGCGCGGTCATGAAGCAGTTCCCGGCGCCGGGGACGGATCTGGACCCGGAGGACATGCCGGAGATCCAGCTGAGCGTGTCCACGGGGAATCCGGCCTGAGCGGGGTCCGTGCCGGGGCGCGGGGCGGTGCCCTGCGCGGGGCGTGAGGCGCGGGGTCTGAGGAGCGGGGCGTGCCTGTGCCGGGGCGCCGGGCGCGAGACGCGGGACGTGAAGCGCGGGGTCTGAGACGTGGGACGTGTAGCACGCGCGGCAGGAAGCGCAGGGTCTGAGACGCGGGGCGTGCCCGTGCCGGGGCGCCGGGCGCGAGACGCGGGACGTGAAGCACGGGGGCTGAGACGCGGGGCGTGCCCGTGCCGGGGCGCCGGGCGCGAGACGCGGGACGTGCAGCACGGGGGCTGAGACGCGGGGCGTGCCCGTGCCGGGGCGCCGGGCGCGAGACGCGGGGTCTGCGGCACAGGGCATGGGCGCGGAGCGTGACGCACAGGGCATGGGCGCGGAGCGTGACGCACAGGGCATGGGCGCGGAGCGTGACGCGCGGGGCATGAGGAAGGCCCGGCGGTGGCGCCGGGCCTCGGGGGTGGACTCGGGGTAAAGGGGCGGGGTGGGCTAGAGGTACGGGCCGCCCGTACGGGGGTCCTCGCCGGGGCCCTCGGGGGCCATGCCCGGCGGCAGCGCCCGGCGCATCTGCTCCAGCTGGGCCCGCGCGGCCATCTGCTGGGCGAACAGCGTGGTCTGAATCCCGTGGAAGAGACCCTCGAGCCAGCCGACCAGCTGTGCCTGGGCGATCCGCAGTTCCGCGTCCGAGGGTGTGCCCTCGTCCGTGAAGGGCAGGGAGAGCCGCTCCAGTTCCTCGACCAGCTCCGGCGCCAGGCCGTCCTCCAGCTCCTTCACCGAGCTGGCGTGGATCTCCTTGAGCCGGACGCGGCTGGCCTCGTCCAGGGGAGCCGCCCGCACCTCCTCCAGGAGCTGCTTGATCATGCTGCCGATGCGCATGACCTTCGCCGGCTGCTCGACCTGCTCGGTGACCGGGATCTCGCGGACGTCGTCGTCATCTCCGCCGCCACCGAGAGCCATGCCGTCCTGGCCCACGACCAGAATGCGCTGGTTGTTCTCCGGCGACCTTTCGTTCCTCGGCATCTCCATGCCGTCATTCTCTCGCACCCGTCCACCTCATCACCGCGCCGCCCCCCGTGCGGGCGGTTCCGCCGCTTCGCCCGCCCGGACGCCCGGGAAATGCCGGGTCACGGGTGGGATGTGACGCTTGTCCTGTGACGCGTCCCTCGCCGCCGTCCAGGCCAGCGGTCGGGTCCCGGGTGCGGGCGGGGCTCGGGGCGGCGGCGGTGTGCGCGACGGCGGTGTGCGCGACGGCGCTGGCCGGTGTGACGGGGGCGGGAGCGGGGTCCGGGGTGGGGGCGCGGGTGGCGTACGCCGCCGTCGGCTCGTATCCGGGGGCCGACCGCGCCCCGGTCTCCCGGGCGGTGCCGTCCGACCCGGAGAGCCGGGCGGGGAGTGTGCCGGGGGAGGGACGGCGGCGGCCGGGGAGGACCGAGGCGACGGCGACGGCGGCGGAGGGGGACCCGGGGAGGATCGACGAGACCGCCGCCGAGGGGGACCAGGGGGCGGGAGACCCCCTTTTCCCTCGGCACACGCCGTACTCGTCGTCGGACCCGGCGCCGTACTCGTCGGCCTCGTCGCGGGTTCCCGAGGGGGCCGATGTCGCCGGCAGTGGGCGGCGGGCCGGGCCCGCGCCGCGCATCCTGCCGCTGGGCGGCGGTCTGATGCTGATCGGGCTCGGGCTCGGCTTCGCCTTCCTGGGGCTCAGGCTGCGCCGGGAGTGACCAGCAGGACCTTGCCGACGTGGGTGCTCTCCTCGACCAGCCGGTGCGCGGCCGGGGCGTCGCTCATGGGCAGCTCCCGGTCGATCACGGGCTGGACCCGGCCGCCTTCGACGAGCGGCCAGACATGTTCGCGTACGGCGGTCACGATCGCCGCCTTCTCGGCGGGCGGACGGGCCCGCAGGGAGGCCGCGCTGATCGTGGCGCGCTTGGCGAGCAGCGCGGCGATGTTCAGCTCGGCCTTGACACCGCCCTGGAGGCCGATGATCGCGAGCCGGCCGTTGAGGGCGAGGGTCTGGATGTTGCGGTCGAGATATTTCGCGCCCATGTTGTCGAGGATGACGTCGGCGCCCGCCCCGTCGGTGGCCTTGCCGACCTCCGCCACGAAGTCCTGCTCGCGGTAGTTGACAAGGATGTCGGCGCCGAGTCCGGCGCAGCGGTCCAGTTTCTCCTGGGTACCCGCGGTGACGGCGACCCGGGCGCCGACGGCCTTGGCGAGCTGGATCGCCATGGTGCCGATGCCGCTGGAGCCGCCGTGCACGAGCAGCGTCTCGCCGGGCCGCAGCTGGGCGCCCTGGAAGACATTGGACCAGACCGTGCAGGCCACCTCGGGGAGGGCGGCGGCGTGCACCAGGGAGACGCCCGCCGGGACCGGCAGCAGCTGGCCGGCCGGGACGGCGACCTTCCCGGCGTAGCCGCCGCCCGCGAGCAGCGCGCACACCTCGTCGCCGACGGCCCAGCCGGAGACACCGGGGCCGAGTGCGGAGATCCGGCCGGAACACTCCAGGCCGGGGTGGGGGGAGGCACCGGGCGGAGGGTTGTAGAAGCCCTGGCGCTGGAGGATGTCGGCACGGTTGACGGCGCTGGCGACGACGTCCACCAGCACCTCGCCCTCGCCGGGCACCGGATCGGAGACCTCGCCCCATACGAGCGCCTCGGGCCCACCGGGTTCGGAAATCGTGATCGCATGCATGGCCCGACGCTACCGCCCGGCCTCCGCCCCGGGACCAGGGGTGCGACCTCCGCACGGGCCTGATCCGGCGGTCCACCGGCGCCCGCTCCCCGGGGCCAGGGACGCCACGGACGCCCCCGCGACCAGGGCTGCGACGGTCCTCCGGCCCAGGTCCCCACTGGTCCCCGCGACCTACGCCCCGCGTCCGTCCCTCCGCCCTTCCCTCCGACTTTGGTCCGGTCCCGGCAGAAAACACTGTGCGAAACCGATGAGTCCAAGCCACGGTAAAGGTCTGCCCATGCACCACCCATGTCCGTGAAAGGACCTCCGGAAGGACAACCCACCATGAGCCAGCCGACCTCCGGGCTCGCCATCGAGACCGCCGGCCTGGTGAAGAAGTTCGGCGAGACCAGGGCCGTCGACGGCGTCGACCTCACGGTGCCCACCGGCACGGTCTACGGCGTCCTCGGCCCGAACGGCGCCGGCAAGACCACCACCGTGAAGATGCTCGCGACCCTGCTGCGCCCGGACGGCGGTGAGGCCCACATCTTCGGCCACGACGTCGTACGGGAGGCCGACGCCGTCCGTGCGCGGGTGAGCCTCACCGGGCAGTACGCCTCCGTGGACGAGGACCTCACCGGCACCGAGAACCTGGTGCTGCTGGGGCGGCTCCTCGGACATGGCAAGAAGGCCGCGCAGGCGCGCGCCGCCCAGCTCCTGGAGGCGTTCGGGCTCACCGAGGCGGCCGGGAAGCAGGTCAAGCACTACTCCGGCGGAATGCGGCGCCGTATCGACATCGCCGCCTCCATCCTGAACACCCCGGATCTGCTCTTCCTGGACGAGCCGACCACCGGACTCGATCCGCGCAGCCGCAACCAGGTGTGGGACATCGTCCGCGCGGTCGTCGCGCACGGCACCACCGTGCTGCTGACCACGCAGTATCTGGACGAGGCCGACCAGCTGGCGTCCCGGATCGCGGTGATCGACCGCGGGAAGGTGATCGCGGAGGGCACCAAGGGCGAGCTGAAGGCGTCCGTGGGCGCCGGTTCGGTGCATGTGCGGCTGCGGGACGCCGTACAGCGGGCCGAGGCGGAGCGGGTGCTGCGCGCCGCGCTGGACGCTGAGGTGCAGCTCGAACCCGATCCGGTGGCGCTGACCGCGCGGGTCGGCGACGCGGGCAACGGCCAGGGGGCCGCCGAGCGGGCCTCCCGGGCGCTCGCGGAGCTGGCCCGCAACGGCATCACCGTCGACAACTTCTCCCTCGGCCAGCCCAGCCTGGACGAGGTGTTCCTCGCCCTGACCGGGCACGACACACAGACCGACGGCGCCTCGCGGGCCGCGAAGACGGAAGGCGGGGTGGCGGTATGAGTACCGCGACGACCACGGACACCAAGGATCTCGCGCCGGTCAGCGCCGACTCGCTGGCGCATCTGCTGGTCGCCAAGGAGCGGCCGGCCCGGCCCAGCGCCTGGTCGGCGTCGCTGACCTTCGGCTGGCGGGCGATGCTGAAGATCAAGCACGTACCCGAGCAGCTCTTCGACGTCACCGCGTTCCCGATCATGCTGGTGCTGATGTACACGTACCTGTTCGGCGGGGCGCTGGCCAGCTCGCCCCGGGAGTACATCCAGTTCCTGCTGCCCGGCATCCTGGTGATGTCGGTGGTGATGATCACGATGTACACGGGTGTCGCGGTCAACACGGACATCGAGAAGGGCGTCTTCGACCGGTTCCGCTCGCTGCCGATCTGGCGGCCGTCGGTGATGGTCGGCTATCTGCTGGGGGACGCCCTGCGGTATGTGATGGCCTCGGTGGTGATGCTGACCGTGGGCATGATCATCGGGTTCCGGCCGGACGGCGGTTTCGTCGGGGTGGTCGCCGGGATAGCCCTGCTGATCGTCTTCTCGTTCGCGTTCTCCTGGATCTGGACCATGTTCGGGCTGATGCTGCGCAGCGAGAAGTCCGTGATGGGCGTCAGCATGATGGTGATCTTCCCGCTGACCTTCCTGTCCAATGTGTTCGTCGATCCGAGCACCATGCCGGGCTGGCTCCAGGCGTTCGTCAACAACAGCCCGGTGACCCATCTGGCGTCGGCGGTGCGCGGGCTGATGGCGGGCGAGTGGCCGGGCGCCGATGTCGCCTGGTCGCTGGGCTGGGCCGCCCTGCTGGTGCTGGTCTTCGGGCCGGTCACCATGCGGCTCTACAACCGCAAGTAGCCCCCCGGCTCACCGGTCTACGGGCGTCGTTCGGGCCCCCGGGTCATCCACCCGGGGGTCTCGTCCGTGGTCGCCTCGATACGGACGATGGTGATCACCCGGTCGGTCAGCTCCAGCGTGCCGACCGCCTCGTCGTCGTAGGCCAGCACCCGGTGGCCGCGGACGACGTTCACCACCAGGTCCTCGATCTCGCGCGGGCGGCGGCCGGTCTCCGCCCGGGTCACCGGGCGTTCCACGATGTCCAGGCCGCTGCCCTGGCGGATCAGGTCCTCCATGACCAGCCCGGCGGCCGGGCTGAGCACGGACAGTCCGAGCAGCCGTCCCGCCGCGCCCGCGCTGGTGATCACCTCGTCGGCGCCGGAGTGCTTCAGCAGCGGGGCGTTCTCCTCCTCACGCACCGAGGCGACGATCTTCGCCTGGGCGTTCAACTGCCGGGCGGTGAGAGTGACGAGGACGGCCGTGTCGTCCTGCTGGGGCGCCACGATGATCTTCCCGGCGCGCTGCACCTCCGCCTTGAGCAGCACCGCGCTGCGGGTGGCGTCCCCGGCGACCCCCTCGTACCCCTCCGCCTCGGCCGCCGCGATGGCCTTGGAGCTGGGGTCGATCACCACCACCTGGTCCTTGCTCACCCCGGCGGCGCACACCGCGCGGATCGCCGACCGCCCCTTGGTGCCGAAGCCGACGACAACCACGTGATCCCGCACGACACGCCTCCGAATACTCGGTGTCCGGCCGCTGCCCGGCCCGGTGCCTACGAACCTACTGTCCGGCCCGTCACCGTCGCGCGCCGCCGCCCGAGGCGTGAGGTAGCGTCCAGCACCATGGTGCCGAGCGCAACGATCACGGCCACGATCACCGTCCCGGGGGGCATCCGATGAGCGCGGACGAGCGACCGAGCGCCCCGCGGACCCGGCTCGCGATCTTCCGCACCCTGTGGAGCCGCTCCCGGGTCGAGGCCCGTGACGACGCCGAGGCCGGCCGGTCCATCATGATGCCGACGCTGGGCACCAGCCCGCCGCTCCAGCAGGTGCTGCGGCGGCTCGCCCTGGCGCTGCTGGTCCTCGGGGTGACGGTCCTGATCGTCTACGCGGACGCCGACGGCTACACCGACAACTCGGACGGCACGGTCGACCTCCTGGACGCCGCGTACTACGCCACCGTCACCCTCTCCACCACCGGCTACGGCGACATCACCCCGGTCAGCGACGCGGCCCGGCTCACCAATATCTTCGTGATCACCCCGCTGCGGGTGATGTTCCTGATCATCCTGGTCGGCACCACCCTGGAGGTGCTCGCCGAGCGCACCCGCCAGCAGGTCCGCATCCACCGCTGGCGCTCGCGCACCCGGGACCATGTCGTCGTCATCGGCTACGGCACCAAGGGGCGGCACGCGGTGCAGACCCTCACCGGGCAGGGGATCGCCCGGGAGCAGATCGTCGTGGTGGACGCCCAGCCCAAGGCGACCGGCGCCGCCGCGGACGACGGGCTGGTCTCCGTCACCGGGGACGCCACCCGCACCGACACCCTGCGCAAGGCCGAGGTGCAGACGGCGGCGCAGGTGATCGTCGCCCCGCAGCGCGACGAGACGGCCACGCTGATCACGCTGACCGCCCGCCAGCTCAACAAGCGCGCCACGATCGTGGTCGCCGTGCGCGAGGACGAGAACGTGCCGCTGCTCCAGCAGAGCGGCGCCGACACGGTGGTCACCAGCTCCAGCTCCGCCGGACGGCTGCTCGGGGTGTCGATGATCAGCCCGTCGGTGGCCCGGCTGCTGGAGGATCTGATGACCCTCGGCAGCGGTCTGGATCTGATCGAACGGGCCGTACGGGAGGACGAGATCGGCCGTCCCCCGCGCGAGTGCGCCGACCTGGTGGTGGCCGCGGTGCGCGGCAAGCAGGTGCTCGACTACACGGATCAGCGGCTGTCGGCGCTACGGCCCGGGGACCGGGTGATCACGGTGAGCAGGCCGGTACCGGTGGAGGAGTAGGGCGGACGGGCGCCCATGGGGTGGGCGCCGGCTGCGGGCGGGCGATGTTTCACGTGAAACAGGCCGCGATGCCCGCGCTGGCCCACGGCAGATCCAGCAGCTCCGTCTCCTGTCCGGCCGCCGTGCCGCCCGGCGGGACGACGGCCAGCGCGTCGGCCGCCGCGATCCCACGCAGCATCGCCGGACCGTTGTAGTGCAGCGGTACGGCCGTGTCCCCGCGCAGCACCACCGGCACCAGCCGGGTGTCGCGCGGATGCCCCTGTACGGCGTCCCGGAGCGGCAGGATGTACGGCTGCGGCGCCGGACGCGCCGCCAGGGTGCGCAGCAGTGGTTCGGCGAGGGTGAGCAGCCCGGAGACGGCGGCGAGCGGGTTGCCGGGCAGGCCGACCAGATGGCGCCCGGGGGCGAGTCGGGCGAGCAGCATGGGGTGGCCGGGGCGGACCTGCACACCGTCGACCAGGAGTTCGGCGCCGACCCGGTCCAGGGTGGGGTGGACGAAGTCGACGGGGCCCGCGGCGGTGCCGCCGGTGGTGACGAGGAGATCGGCGTCGCTGGTGGCGACGGCCTTGTGCAGGGCGTCGGCGTCGTCGCCGAGCCGTCGTACGGCGGTGATCTCGGCGCCGAGGGCGCGCAGCCAGGGCGGTAGCAGGGGGCCGAGCGCGTCCCGGATCAGCCCGTCGTGCGGGAGGCCCTCGGTGAGGAGTTCGTCGCCGAGGATCAGCACCTCGGCGCGGGGGCGGGGGACGGCGGTGAGGGTGTCGTATCCGGCGGCGGCGGCGAGACCGAGGACGGCCGGGGTGATGAGGGTGCCGGGGGGCAGGAGCTGGTCGCCGGTCCGGCACTCCTGGCCGCGGGGGCGGATGTCCTGGCCGTGGCCGACCTCGCGGGCGGGGTGCAGGCGGGAGTTGTCGTCGAGGCGGCCGTGTTCGCTGCGGATGACGGCGGTGGTGTCGGGCGGGACGCGACCGCCGGTGGCGATCCGGACGGCCTCGCCGTCGGCGAGGGGGGCGGCGGGGGCGTGTCCGGCGAGGACGCCGTCCGCACGGACCGTCCAGGGGCCGGGTCCGGCGACCGCCCAGCCGTCCATGGCGGAGGTGTCGAACGGAGGGAGGTCCGTGAGGGCGTCGAGCGGGGCGGCGAGGGTGAGACCGAGGGCGGCGTCCAGGGGGACGGGGGTGGGGGTGCGGCGGGGGGCGCCGGAGCGGGGGCCGGGGCGGGCGGCTCGGGCGGCGATGTCGCGGGCCTCGGGCCAGGGGGTCGCCCGGGGGTGCGGGGGGTGCGGCGGGGCGGCGGGAGTGGGGACGGAGGGAGCCAGGGTGGGTGGGGGGCTCTGCGGGTGGGGGGTGGTGCTCGCGTGTCTCACCAGGGCGAGGATCTCGTCCACGTCGAAGTCGTCAGTGTCCTGGGTGCGGTTGCCGCCGGGGTGGTCGCGGTGCTCGCCGCCGGGGCCGGCGGGGGCGGTCATCCGGTGCCTCCGGTGCCCGTGGCGGTGTCGGTGGCGGCGTTCTCCTCGGCCCAGCGCAGGGCGAGGGCGGTCGCCTTGCGGGAGGCTTCGGCGACGGCTTCGGGGCCGCCTCCGGCCTGCGCGGCGGCGTATCCGACGAGGAAGGTGGTCAGCGGGGCGGCGGGCCGGGCCACGCCGTGGGCGGCGTCGCGCGCCACGTCGAGCAGGGCGCGGAAGTCGACGTCCAGGTCGATGCCGAGTTCGTCCTTGACTGCGGTGATCCATTCTTCCAACACGTGCCCATGCTCCCTGATGCGTGCTCTGGCGGTGGCGATGTCGTCCCAGGTGTCGCAGTCGAAGGACGCGACCGGGTCGGCGATGCGGGTGAGGTCGAGCGCGGCGGTGAGTCGGCGCAGGGGCAGTCCGGTGAGGCTGCCGTCGTGCGCGGCGGAGAGGTCCGCGAGGGCGTGGCGCAGCGGGGCGGCCCGGTAGGCGGCGACGAGGGGCTGGTCCCGGCCGCCGGGGTCGGTGAGCAGCGCCGCGTCCGCGGGGGACTCCCGCAGGGCGGTCAGCAGCCGCCGTACGGTCCGCTCCTGGAGGAAGGGGAGATCGGCGGAGAGGACGAGCAGCAGATCGGCGCGGGTGTGCCGGACCCCGGCGGCGAGCGCGGCGAGCGGGCCGCCGCCGGGCGGGTCCTCGCGGGTGAAGGAGACCGGGCGGGCGGTGGGCCGGGGTTCGGCGACGACGACGGTGGCGCGGGCGTCGGCGCAGGCGGTGAGGACCCGGTCGAGCAGGGCCCGGCCGCCGACGCGCACGGCCGGTTTGTCGACGCCGCCGAGGCGCCGGGCGGCACCACCGGCGAGTACGACGGCGTCGTATACATCGGCGCCGCCGGAACGCTCCGCTGAGGTCACCTTCCGAGTATGGGGGCCGGGGTGATCACAGGGAATGTCGGCGACGGGGCGTCCTGTCGCCGCCGACCAAGGTCACAGGGTGCGCAGGAGTATCGCGGGCTGTTCGACGCAGTCGGCGACATAGCGGAGGAAGCCGCCCGCGGTGGCGCCGTCGCAGACGCGGTGGTCGAAGGTGAGGGAGAGCTGGACGACCTGGCGGACGGCGAGTTCACCGTCGTGGACCCAGGGTTTGGGGACGATACGGCCGACGCCGAGCATGGCGGCCTCGGGGTGGTTGAGGATCGGGGTGGAGCCGTCGACGCCGAAGACGCCGTAGTTGTTGAGGGTGAAGGTGCCGCCGGTGAGGTCGGCCGGGGTCAGCGTGCCGCCTCGGGCCGTCTCGGTGAGCCGGGTGAACTCGGCGGTCAGCCCCTCGGCGTCACGGGTCTGCGCGTCCCGGACGACGGGGACCACGAGCCCCCGGTCGGTCTGCGCGGCGAACCCGAGATGGACCCGGTCGAGCCGGACGATCTCGCGGGCGGTCATGTCGACGGTGGAGTTCAGCTCGGGGAAACGGGCCAGGGCGGAGACGCAGATCCGGGCCAGCAGGGCGAGTACGGAGATCTTGGGGCCGGACGCGGCGTTCATCGCCGTACGCGCCCGCATCAGCTCGGTCGCGTCCGCGTCGACCCAGCAGGTGGCGTCCGGGATCTCACGCCTGCTGCGGGACAGCTTGTCGGCGACGGCACCGCGGACGCCCTTGAGGGGGACGCGGAAGGTGTCGGCGACGGGGGCGGGGGCGGGCACGGCGATCGAGGGCTGGGGGGTACGGGCGCGGACCTCGGCGGCGCGGACCGCGTACTCCACGTCGGCGCGCAGGATCAGTCCGTCGGGGCCCGAGCCGGTCAGTTCGCGCAGGTCCAGGTCGTGTTCCCGGGCGAGGCGGCGGACCAGCGGGGAGATCACCGGGATGGGTCCCTCGGCGAGCGCGGCCGGTTCGGCGGGGAGCGGCTCGGGGGCGGGGCGGGCGGCGAGGGGGGTGTGCGGCTGGGGGCGGACGCGGCGGCGGCGGGCGGGGGCGTCGGTGGTGCCGTAGCCCACGAGGACGTTGCCGGAGCCGCCTTCGGTACGGGTGCCGGTGTGGTTGCCGGTGCCGGTGTGGTTGCCGGTGCCGGTGTGGTTGCCGGTGCCGGTGTGGTTGCCGGTGCCGGTGTGGTTGCCGGTGCCGGTGCGGGAAGGGGCGTCCGGCGTCGGGGCGGGCGCGTCGGTGGCCCGGGGCTGAGACCCTGCTCCCGCCGCTCCCTCCGGTCCCCCGGCGGAGCCGTCCGCTCCGACCGCCACCGTCAGCAGGGGCGCGCCCACCGGCAGCTCGGTGCCCTCCTCGCCGAAGCGGGCCGTGACCACACCGCCGTAGGGGCAGGGCACCTCGACCATCGCCTTGGCCGTCTCGACCTCGACCACCGGCTGGTCGATGGCGACGACCTCGCCGACCTCGACCAGCCAGCGCACGATCTCCGCCTCGGTGAGCCCCTCGCCGAGGTCGGGGAGCTTGAACTCCAGCACCTGTGCCATCAGCTCTCGGCCTCCCATTGCAGACGCGCCACGGCGTCCAGGATGCGGTCGACGCCGGGCAGGTGGTGCCGCTCCAGCATCGGCGGGGGATAGGGGATGTCGAATCCGGCGACCCTCAGCACCGGCGCCTCCAGGTGGTGGAAGCAGCGCTCGGTGACCCGGGCCGCGATCTCTCCGCCCGGTCCGCCGAACCCGCCCGACTCATGGACCACGACCGCCCGTCCGGTCCGCCGCACCGAGGCGCAGACCGTCTCGTCGTCGAACGGCACCAGGGAGCGCAGATCGACCACTTCGAGGTCCCACCCCTCCTCCCGGGCGGCCTCGGCGGCTTCGAGGCACACGGGGAGCGACGGGCCGTACGTGATGAGCGTGGCGCTCCGGCCGGAGCGCCGCACCACCGCGCGGCCAATCGGTTCAACGGTTCGCGGCTCCCGCGGGTTCCAGGAGTCCTTCGACCAGTACAGCCGCTTGGGCTCCAGGAAGACCACCGGGTCGTCGGAGGCGATGGCGGCGCGCAGCAGCCCGTAGGCGTCGGCGACGGTGGCGGGGGTGACGACATGGAGGCCGGGGGTGGCCATGTAGTACGCCTCGGAGGAATCGCTGTGGTGCTCGACACCGCCGATGCCGCCGCCGTAGGGGACGCGGATGGTGAGGGGGAGGGCCTGGGCGCCGCGGGTGCGGTTGCGCATCTTGGCGACATGGCTGAGGAGCTGCTCGAACGCCGGGTAGGCGAACGCGTCGAACTGCATCTCCACGACCGGGCGCAGTCCGTACATGGCCATGCCGACGGCGGTGCCGAGGATGCCGGCCTCGGCGAGCGGAGTATCGGTGACCCGGTCGTCGCCGAACTCCTTGGCGAGCCCGTCGGTGATACGGAAGACCCCGCCGAGCGTGCCGACGTCCTCGCCCAGGACATGGACGGCCGGGTCGGCGGCCAGGGAGTCGCGCAGGGCGCGGGTGAGGGCCTGCGCCATGGTGGCCGGTTTGACCGCCGCGGCGGTGGTCATCGCTGTCCTTCTTCCTGCTCCTGGGCGGCGGCGAGTTCGGCGCGCAGCAGGGCCTCCTGCTCGCGCAGTTGCGGGGTGGGCTCGGCGTACACATGGGCGAACAGGTCCATGGGGTCGAGCACGGCGTCGGCGTTCATCCGGGCGCGGAGGTCGGTGGCGAGGGCCTCGGCGGCGTCCCGCGCGGTGGCCTTCCCGGCGTCGTCGAGGAGCCCGCGCGCGTCCAGCTCCCGCTCCAGCAGCAGCACCGGGTCGTGGTCGCGCCAGGCGTCGATCTCGGCGTCGCCCCGGTAGCGGGTGGCGTCGTCGGCGTTGGTGTGCGCCTCCATGCGGTACGTGATCGCCTCCACCAGGGTGGGTCCACCGCCCTCGCGGGCGCGGCGTACGGCGTCGGTGAGCACCTCGTGGACGGCGGCGGCGTCGTTGCCGTCGACCAGGCGGCCCGGCATTCCGTAGCCGACGGCCTTGTGGGCGAGGGAGGGGGCGGCGGTCTGCTTGTCGAGGGGGACGGAGATCGCGAAGCCGTTGTTCTGGACCAGGAAGACGACCGGGGCCTGCCATACGGCGGCGAAGTTCAGCGCCTCGTGGAAGTCGCCCTCGCTGGTGCCGCCGTCGCCGACCATGGCGAGGGCCACCACGTCGTCGCCCTTGAGGCGGGCGGCGTGGGCGAGCCCGACCGCGTGCGGGAGCTGGGTGGCGAGGGGGGTGGAGAGGGGGGCGACGCGGTGGGTGCGGGGGTCGTAGCCGGTGTGCCAGTCGCCGCGGAGCAGGGTGAGGGCGTCGACGGGGTCGACTCCGCGGGCGATCACGGCGAGGGTGTCGCGGTAGCTCGGAAAGAGCCAGTCGCGCTCCTCCAGGACCAGCGCGGCGGCGATCTCGCACGCCTCCTGTCCGGTGCTGGACGGGTAGACGGCGAGGCGGCCCTGCTTGGTGAGGGCGGTGGCCTGCGCGTTGTAGCGGCGGCCCCGGACGGTCTCCGCGTAGAGCCGCCGCAGCAGCGCGGGGTCGGCCTCGGCGGCCCTGGGGGTGCCGAGGACGCGGTAGGGCTCGGGGTCGGGCAGCAGGGGGGCGGGGTCCGTGCGGGGCTGCCAGGCGGGCGGCGGTGCGGGCCGGTAGGCACCCCGCTGCTCCATGACCGTCATATGCGGCACCTCCTCATGGATGGGACTCACGGATAGGACTCACGGATGGGACTCACACACGTGGCTGACGGAGACGCGTCGACCGCGCCCCATCTCTCCCTACCGATTGTTCGGTAGTCGGCACATTTTGGCTACGGACGGCCGCAGGCTGTGGACAAACGGTTCTCCACAGCCTGAGATGGACGCATTACGTCCACCTGACGGAGGCGGGGGCAGATGTCAGCTGAACAAATGGCCGAAAGCCCGGAACCGGGCGATCTCCCCGGCGACCTGCCGGTGCCCCCCGCGCCCCCACCGGACGCCGAGATTCCGCCACCGCGCCCGTTGGACGCGATCGACCAGGACATCCTGCGGATGCTCCAGGCGGACGGCCGCGCGTCGATACGGTCGGTGGCGGAGCGGGTGCATGTGTCCCGGGCGAACGCGTACGCGCGGATCAACCGCCTGGTGGAGGACGGGGTGATCCGGGGCTTCGGCGCGCGGGTCGACCATGAGCGGGCCGGACAGGGCACGTCGGCGTACATCACGCTGAAGATCGTCCAGAACTCGTGGCGCACGGTACGGGAGCAGTTGCGCGAGTTGCCGGGCGCGGCGCACATGTCCCTGGTGGGCGGCGACTTCGACGTCCTGCTGCTGGTGCATGTGGCGGACAACAGGGCGCTGAGAGAGCTGGTCTTCACCCGCCTGCACGCGTTGCCGGAGGTCCTGAGCACGAGGACGCTGCTGGTCTTCGAGGAGGAGAACCTGGAGCCTCCGGCGTGAGCGGGGGATTCGGCGGGGCGTGACTCGGGCGGCGGCCCAGGTGCCCGTGGGCGGCGGAGAAGGACGGCTCAGCGGCGGACGGTGGAGGGGGCTGCGGAGAGACGTGGCTCTGGCTCTGTTCGCGAGACGAGAACGACAGCGGGTGCTCACGGCTTCGGGAGGCGTCTGAGCGGGTCCCGAAGCGGACTGTCTGCGCCTTCGTGGCGTCAGCCGGAAGCCGGTTTGGGCTTTCGAGTTTCGACGGTGAGGGGAACTCCCTTGTCGTCCCTGACGGGGGGTTCTCCGTTTGTCGCCAATGGAGATCACGGGCTTGTAGCACGGCCTGATGTCGCCGCCAGGTTCGAGCTTGGGACGTGGTTCGCGCCTGGTTAACGTCGAGAGCGCTGCCACGGGAATCGCAGCCGCTGAGTACGCGCTATCGCTGCCTGTGCTGCCGCGAGGTTGTTGCGGCTGGTGAGGGTGTCGGGATGGTCCGGGCCCAGAACGCGTTCGCAGTCGGTGAGGTTCTGCCGGTGGAGGTCCGCGGCCTCCTGATGACGCCCGAGGCCGGACAGTGCGTGGGCGAGGTTGTTGCGGCTGGTGAGGGTGTTGGGATGGTCCGGGCCCAGGACGCGTTCGCAGTCGGTGAGGTTTTGCTGGAGGAGGTCGGCGGCCTCCTGAAAGCGCCCGAGACCGGACAGGGCGCTGGCGAGGTTGTTGCGACTGTTCAGGGTGTCAGGGTGGTCCGGGCCCAGGACGCGTTCGCGGTTGGCGAGGTTTTGCTGGAGGAGGTCGGCGGCCTCCTGATGACGCCCGAGCTCGCTCAGGGTGCTGGCGAGGTTGTTGCGGCTGGTGAGGGTGTTGGGATGGTCCGGGCCCTGGATGCGTTCGCGGTTGGCGAGGTTTTGCTGGAGGAGGTCGGCAGCCTCCTGACAACGCCCAAGACCCTCCAGGGCGCCAGCGAGGTTGTTGCGGCTGTTGAGGGTGTCGGGATGGTCCGAGCCCAGGACGCGTTCGCAGTCGGTGAGGTTCTGCTGTAGGAGGTCGGCAGCCTCCTGATAACGCCCGAGAGCGTCCAGGGCGCCAGCGAAGTTGTTGCGGCTGTTGACGGTGTCGGGATGGTCCGAGCCCAGGACGCGTTCGCGGTCGGTGAGGTTCTGCTGGTGGAGGTCGGCAGCCTCCTGATAACGCCCGAGACCGTGCAGGGCGCTGGCGAAGTTGTTGCGGCTGTTGAGGGTGTCGGGATGGTCCGAGCCCAGGACGCGTTCGCGGTCGGTGAGGTTCTGCTGGTGGAGGTCGGCAGCCTCCTGACAACGCCCAAGACCCTCCAGGGCGCCAGCGAGGTTGTTGCGGCTGTTGAGGGTGTCGGGATGGTCCGAGCCCAGGACGCGTTCGCAGTCGGTGAGGTTCTGCTGTAGGAGGTCGGCAGCCTCCTGATAACGCCCGAGAGCGTCCAGGGCGCCAGCGAAGTTGTTGCGGCTGTTGACGGTGTCGGGATGGTCCGAGCCCAGGTGGTGGGCTTCGGCGTCGAGGACGCACTGGCGCAGAAGGTGGTCTTCGGATGCGGCTCCCGCGTCCCCGAGGCTGTCGGCGAGGTCGTCGAGCAGGTCGCGGGTGGTGGTGAAGTCGGCGTGACGTGTGTGGTGGAGGAGGGGTGGGAGGTGTGGGGCGAGGAGGCGTGCGGTGGGCCAGCCGGCGCGGCCCGCGCTGATGGTGTCGCGGACGGTCTGGGTGAGATGGGTGTCGAGGGCGGTGTGGCAGGTGGTGCGGTCGGTGCCGGGTGGGGCGGTGAGGGCGATGACGTCGTGGACCAGGGGGTGCAGTGCGATCTGGCCGACCGTGAGCGCTTGCCCGCCGCCGCTGTCGGCCGGTGGCGTGGTGGGGGTGCTGATGAGGCCGTACTGGTGGAGGGCGGCGAGGGAGGCGTCGAGTTCGGCGGCTGTGGCTCCCTGCTGGGTGGCGTCGGCGAGGAGGGCGGGGGTGAGGAAGGCACGGGGGACGGGTGCGGGGGCGAGGAGGGCCAAGAGGAACAGGGCGGGGCGGGCGAGGGTGTAGCCGTTGTTGTGGAGTTGGGTGAGGGAGATGTCGAAGGTGTGCCGCACCACCGTGCGGGCGACCTCCGGGTCGGCCGCCTGCGGGTGCTCGGCACCGACGAGGTCACCGAACTCGGTGACCAGGGCGTGCTGGTAGGCGGTGAAGGTGCGGTAGCGGCTGGTGGGGTTGGCGAGGTGACGGCCCGCGGTGTCCAGGGCGAGGGGGTGACCGCCGAGCCGTTCCCCGAGCGCTGCGGCCTCCGCTGCGGAGCCGGCGGAGGGCGCGGCGTCACGCAGGACCGTGCCGGAATCGGTGGCGGACAGGGATTCGAGGGGAACGAGGCGGGCGCTTGGTCCCCAGGTGCCGGGCGCGGTGTCGCGGGTGGTGACCAGGAGGAGTCCGCCGCCGCCGGGGCGTACCCATCCGCGGTAGGAGCCCGGTGGCTCGCTGCCGGGGCCGAGGTTGCGGGGGGTGTCGACGTTGTCGATCACGATCACCCAGCCCGGTACCGCCGCAAGGTGTTCCCACACCACGTCGACGAGCGCGGCCCGGCCGTTCTGGGCATCGTGGAGTCGGGTCTCGGGGAGTCCCAGGGCCTGTGCGATGCGGGTGAGGTCGTGGGCGAGGCGGGCGGCGTCGTCCTGCCACCGCACCCAGAACACCGCCCGCCCTTGCGCCTCTGCCTGCCGGGCGGCCTGGGCGGCGAGGGTGGTCTTGCCCAGCCCGCCGGTCCCGCAGACCACGACGAGCCCCCCGTCCCGGCCCGCTACCAGGCTCCGAAGGTCGGCGAGTTCGCTGTCACGGCCGCGGACAGGGGCCTGGACAGCGGGAGCACGGTAGGAGGCGTGAGCGGCAGCCACCCGCACCCAGCGCCCACCCGCCCCACCGCCCGCAACCGCAGGCGCGGCCGGGGCAGGAGAGCGCAGGGCGACCAGCGACACGGCGAGACCGAGCAGACCGGCAGTTCCACCGATCACGCTGGCGAGCTGATCCGCCGTCTCCAGCCCGACCCGGGCGACCGCCCACGCGATCCCGCCCGCGAACACGCCCCCCGCCAGCGCCCCCAGCAGTCGGCCGGGCACCCATCGCCACAGGCCCCGCCCCACATGCCCATCTGCCACGCCAGCAACCCCCGTACCCGTTCGCCCGTCCCGGTACGACGAGGATGCCCACCACCACAAGTCCAAGGGCAGAGCCAGAGATTTCGGAACCCAGCCGTGACAGCACCCGCCGCCTCGGCGGACAAGCCGCCCCGCGAAATCGAACGGTCGCTGACCGCGATCTGCTGTCGCTTCTCGGTGACCAGAGACGCGGCTCAGGAACTGACGGCGATGGCGAGCCCGAAGAGCACGGCGAAGAGGACGGGCAGCAGCGCGCACCCGAGCCCGGCACCGGCCGCCGCGCGGCGCGCGCTCCGCAGCGACGCCCGGCGCGGCAGTCCCCAGGACACCAGCAGCATCAGCGCCCCGCCGTAGATCCACACCCCGAGCGGGCTGCCGCCCCCGTCCCGCACGAAGAGCGCGTACTCCGCGACCAGCAGCGGCCCTGCGACAACGGACGCCACGAGCGGGGCACGCCACCAGGTGGGGTGACCGGCGGGAGGGTCGAGGGGGCGGAGGTCTTGGTGCGTCATGGACCCATTCCAGCTCCGGAGTGGAGCGGGCGCATGGGGCGGCGTACTCAGATGGGCCCGGAACGGGTACTCAACCCGTCGGATCGCCCTTCGCCCGCCGCCGGAGGGGTCGGCTTCATCCTGATGAGGCGTCCGGGGCTGCCTCAACGCTGTACTCGTAGCCGATGGCCAACCGGTAGGGCAGGCACCATTCGCCGTACTCGATCACGCCTTTGTCGTCCCAAAGCCGGTGAGCGCCCGCGAGGATGGGGGAGCCGACTCGCAGCCCAAGGAAGTTCGCTTCGCGCGGATCGGCGTCCCGGCCGTGGATGTCGTCACGTCCCGCCACCACTCGCCTGCCGGTGGCCTGCTGGATCTTCAGCAACAGCCCTGGAGAGGACGCCCGCGACGTGGACAGTAGTTCAGGAACCGCGGCGGCGAAATGAGCCGGGTGCCAGGTGACGAAAAGTCCGGTGCGCTGCTGGCCCTTGCCGCTGTGCCACTGGCGATGAACGACCTGAGCACCATCGTCCAGATCGAAGATCTCGGCTACGTACTGGGGCGGTTTGATCAACTCCGCGGTCGTGACGATCATGGTCTCCCCCTCGGCGAGCACGGAGCCGGTGCGGAGGACGCGAGTGATCCGGTCGTAGCCGGAAGGGGCCACTTCGGGGGCGTCGGCCACGAACGTTCCGCGTCGAGACGTCGTGATGTAGCCCTCGACCTGGAGTTGGTCAAGGGAGCGACCGAGGGTGGCGACGGATACGCCCTCGCTCTTGGCGAGTTCCCGCACAGGCGGGAGCTTTTCACCTTCCCTGAGCGCGCCGTCGAGGATGCGGCGACGAATGCGCTCCGCGACCTGCATGTAGGGGTGACTGACGTCCGACATGGCGTCTCCCGGGATGGTGTCCTAGGGCATGAGTGTCTGTACCAGGACATAGGCAATCCGTTCTGCCCAGTCAAACGTGCGCGTCAGGCGCGTCGCCGTGAACGGGCGTACGGGGCTCAGCGCAACGGCCCTCCAGACAGGAGCATTTGGCGGTTCGCCCGCCGACAGCGCTCCTGTGTCTGTTGAACAACGACGGCCCCCATCCAACGAATGAGGGCCGTTCGCCGTACTCCCCGAAGACTCGGAGAGTAGCGTTCTGATTACCAGGCCAGAACACGAGGATTCAGCATGTCATACCCCACTGACAGGCCCACAGAGAGTGTGGGTTCGCGCATCCGCGCGTTGCGGCTCATCCGTGACTATTCGCTATCCGAACTGGGTCGAATGGCGCACGTGTCCAAGAGTCAGCTATCCCGAGTCGAGAACGGCGAACAACCGGCAAGCCCTTCCGTGCTGGCTGCGGTCGCACGCGCGCTGTCCGTGGACATCTCGGTACTTCACGGTCAGCCGTACATCAAGATTCTTCAGCAAGAACAACTTGACGCGATGGTGTCCCCGATCGGTAGTGCCCTGGAAGCATGGGACATTGAGCTTGACGACGATCCAGAGCCACGCTCATTCGGCACCCTGCAAGCAGAAGTCGATCGAGTGGTGGGTCTGCGCATTGGAGCGGATTTCTCGGAAACAGCGAAGATCCTTCCTGGACTGATCACGGAGGTTGCTTCCGCAGTCCGCAGACAGGACAGCCCGGGGTACCAGCGGGAAAGGCTGTACGCACTTCAAGCGGAGCTTGCGCGGACGGCGGCCAGCGTCTCCTACCGTCTCGGCTACGCGGATCTCGCCCGGCTGGCCGTAGCGCGCATGGGTGCTGCGGCGCGAGAGTCCGGGGACCCTTGTCTGGTCGCCATCGAACGGTTCGAGCGGGCGGCGATCACCCATGGTTCCGCTGGTCGCGCAGACCGGAGTGTGGCCCTGATACGCCAAGCCCTTCGAGAGCTTGACGACGACGGAAGTCAGGCTGTGCGAGCTGTGCGTGGCATTCTCGTGCTGCGGGCAGCCACCTACGCGCGCCGGACGAGAGACACCAGTGCGGCCGATAGCTGGATCGAGCAGGCCAACGAGATTGCGGAGACTACGGGGGATGTGGACCTTTACGCCCTTTCCTTCGGGCCGCGCTGGGTTCGGATGAGCCAGGTCTCGGATCTGAACGACACCGACGACCATGACGAAGCCTTGCGCCGGGCAAGAGAGTTGCGGCTGCCGGACGACTACCCGCCGAACCGTAGAGCGCATTTCTGGATCAACCGCGCGCGTGCGGAAGCGTGGACCGCGCGCCATGATGACGCGTTGGATTCTTTGGTGAACGCGCGTGAGGCCGCCCCGCAGATGACCAGGTTCCACCCGGAAGTGCACGAGACGGTAGGGACCCTGCTGCGTGCCCGAACACGAGCGCCCGAGTCGCTGCGTGAGTTCGCGGCCTGGAGCGGCGTCTAGCACAGCCCACACACTCAGGTCAACGCTCTGCCGTTCCCAACTTAGGGACGGCAGAGCGTTGTTTCGTCGGCACTCTGGGTCACACGCAAGACCCCCGCGACGGGCGAACGTCCGGGGGCGTGGCCAACCTGAGAGTGCAGGTCAACATGCTGAAGCCTATCCGCCCGTTCGTGGGCTGGGTGCTGGGTGTCTTACTGCCCGGGGAGGGGAAGCGTCGGGCGGGTGCCGGTCCGGCCGCTGAGACTCCCGTGCGGTGTTGTGTGGTGTTCCGCCCGGGTGCTCGGTACCGGCGCCGGGTGGCTCTGGTTCTCGCTGCTGACTTCGGTGTCGACCTTGACCGGCATGTGGTCGGTGCGGACCGGGTGACGGCATGAGCGCCCCGTCCAAGCGCGCGGTCGCGCGGCGTGCCGTTCTGCTTTTCGGGTGGCTGTTACGGCTGTTGCTGCCCCCTACCGGGCGCCGTCGCGCCGACCGACCGGTTGCTGCCGGTCGGCACCGCGCGGGGGTGTCGGGTCCCGCCCCGTCATCGGCGAGCGTTGTCCTGCCGCTGAGGGAGCGTGCGTGGTCGCCCGGGGAGGCGTGCCCCGAGGGGGACGAGATCGTGTTCGACGCCGGTACGGCGGTCCTGGTGCGGCCGTACTACCCGGCCGGTGAGGACGACCGTGCCCGGGAGCGGGAACGGGTCCGTGACTGGCAGGAGAGCGAGCGGGAGCGGTGGCGTCGGCGAGCGCTGGCGTTCACGCTGCGGCGGGCTGCTGAAGACTCGGTGCGTGCCGTGTGCGCGGACGCGTCCACCCCGCAGACGATGCCAGGGGGTGGCCGGTGGTCTCGCTGACCAAAGGGGGCCGGTCCGTGCCCCCGCCCCGGATGTGCGGCACGGAAACCGTGATGCCCGTCGACCTGATCGCCATCATGTTCGTGTCGGTCAAGGACACCGCCCCGGACACCGTTGCCCGCTCACTGCGCTGCTGTCTCCAGGAGCACTCCGGAGGCCGTCACCACGACCTGGTGTGGGAACTGAACGATCCCAGCGACGGCGAGGTGTGGGCCCAGTGGGCGGACGACTGCCCGCCCGACACGTTCCGGACCGTACCCGACTGCAACACCCCCTCCACGCCCACGGCTGACGACGA
>NZ_JBEZLM010000023.1:0-166228 GCF_040652095.1 Streptomyces sp. NPDC048290 | reverse complement strand
GGGCTCTCCCCCCCGGGGGGGGGTGCCTCCGGTGTGTGCGGGGGGGCGGCCCCCCCCCCCCCCGCGGTCGGGCCCTCCCACTGTCGTCAAGTGCCGGTCAGGGCAGCAGATCGGCGCGCGGCGGGACGAAGAAGTCGATGTTGACGCAGGGCGCCTCGGTCGGCTCGACATAGTGCTCGCTGCCGCGCGGCACCAGCAGGAACGAACCCGCGCGCATGTCGTGGGCCACCCCGTCGACGTAGTAGTTGGCGCGCCCCTCGGCGATGTGCACCAGCTGGTCGAAGTCGTCGTGGTGATGCGGGTTGAGGGTCATGCCCACCTCCAGCTCGTGGTGGCAGATCATCACCTCGTCGGTCGCGTAGACCCGGCGGCGGACTCCGGGGCGGACCTGGGTCACCGGCAGCTCGTCCCAGTTGACGACGGTGTGGAACAGGGCCGCGTTGCGGCTGCTCATGGGGTCTCCTCTCCGGCGGCCGTGCGCAGTCCGGCCGCGAGTAGCTGAAGGTCCGAGCCGACGACCAGGTAGTCGGCGGTGCCGAGGCCCAGTCCGGCCGCCGCGCCCCGCAGCGGCGCCCAGCCGCCGAAGGCCACGCCCGCCTGGCGGGCGGCGTCCCGTACCCCGTCCACGGCGTCTCGCAGCACCGCGGGGTCGGTGGGCAGGCCCAGGTCGACGGCGAGGTCGGTGCTGCCGACGAAGGCCACGTCGAGCGGGGCGAGCAGCCGTTCCAGGGGCTCGGTGCGGGCGGTCTCGATCTGGCCGACCAGGAGGGGCGGGTCGGCCCGCTCGGCGTCCAGGAACGCGGCGAGCGGGACGGCGCCGAACCCGGCGGCCCGGTTGGCGAGGCTCACCGAGCGGCGGCCCTCCGGCGCGAACCGGGTGGCCGCCACCAGGGCCTCGCTCTGGGCGGCCCGGGTGAGCATGGAGAGCTGGACGCCCGCCGCCCCGGCCTCCAGCAGCCGGTTGACGGCGGGGGCGTCCACCTCGGGCACCCGCACCAGCGCGGGCAGCCCGCACAGCGCGGCGTGCCGCACCAGGGCGACGGCGTCCCGCTCGGTGAGTGTGGAGTGTTCGAGGTCGACGACCACGAACGCGAACCCGGCGGCGGCGGCCAGCTCCACCACATCGGGCGTCGCGAGCTTCACGAACGTCCCGACGGCGGGCCCGGGGCCGGTCAGGGCGGCCCGCAGGCGGCGCCGCAGCGGGTGGACGGCCCCGGCGCCGGCCGTCCCCGTGTCCGGGACGGTCACGCCGTCTTCAGGCCGCGCCACGGCACGATGTCGATCTCGGTGCCGCCGTGCAGCACGACGGTCGGCTCCAGACGCGGGGCGACCAGGGAGTTGCCGGACGCGTCGGGCAGGACCACTTCCTCGGTCTCGGTGACGACGGTGACGTCCGCCCGGCCGCCCACCTCCAGCCGTCCATAGCCCTCGGTGTCGAGGCCGAGGAGCTGGGCCGGGGCGACGGTGGCGCGGCGTACGCACTCCTCCAGCGGGGCGCCCAGCGCGACCAGCTTGGAGATGCTGGTGAGCAGGTCGAAGACGGGGCCGCGCCAGTTGCGGGCGCTGGTGTCGGAGCTGAGGACGTCGGGCAGGAAGCCGTCGGCGATGGCGCGGCGGGCGACCTCGAAGCTGAGGTTGCTCTTGCCGTGCGCGGAGTCGAAGAGGACGCCCCGCTCCCGGGCGGCGTTCACGGCGGGCTGGACCCGCTCGCCGTCGAGGATGCCGTGCGGCTTGCCGGTGTAGCAGTGCGCCACGATGTCGCCGGGGCGCAGATGGTCCAGGACGACGGGCAGCGGCTCCTCGGTCTCGCCGATGTGCACCATCAGCGGCAGCCCGGCCTGCGCGGCGAGGTCGACGGACTTCTTCAGCAGCGCCTCCCAGTGCTCGCCGACGACGTCCTCGGACAGCCGGATCTTGAAGCCGCGCACCACGTCGGGGTGGGCCTCGGCGGTGGCGAGGGCGTCCTCGACGACCAGGGTGTCGGGGTTGAGCAGCTCACCGAAGCGGAAGTCGATGAGGCCGAGCACCGAGACGTTCAGGAAGTTCACGATCCGCAGCGGGTTGGCCTCCACGACCAGTTTGCGGAACGCCGCGAACGTGGAGGCACCGGCGGTCCCGGCGTCGGCCGCCGCGACCACCCCGCGCCGCAGATGGGCCTCCTCGGCGGGGGCGCCGACGGCGGAGACGTACTGGAAGATATGGGTGTGCCCCTCGACCAGGCCGGGCAGCACGGTGGAGCCGGTGACGTCGACGGTACGGGTGGCGCGGGCCGCGAGGCCCTCGCCGATCGCGGCTATCCGGTCGCCGGTGACGGCGACGTCGAGCCGGGCGTTCGTGCCCGAGGCGGGGTCGATGACGGTGCCGCCGGCCAGGACGAGGTCGTAGGACGGCTCGGGGGAGGTAGACATCGAGGTGGGCTCCAGGGTGAGGACGGTCAGCTGACGGGTTCGGTCAGCCGGTGGTCGCGCGGTGCGCTGCCCGCGGCTCGGGCGACACGGGTGATCAGGGGCAGGACGCCGGCCACCTCGACGTGGATCTCGTCGCCGTCGGCGAGGAAGCACGCGCGGTCCTGGCCGGTGCCGGCCGGGGTTCCGGTGAGGACGACGTCGCCGGGTTCGAGCGCGGTGAACCAGGACAGCCTGCTGATGAGTTCGGTGAGCGGGAAGATCATTCCGGCGCTGGTGTCGTCCTGCCGGAGTTCGCCGTTGACCCGGGTGCGGACCGGGATCGCGGCCCGGTCGGGCAGTTCGTCCGGGGTGCACAGCGACGGGCCGAGCGGGGTGAAGCCGGGGTAGCTCTTGGCGAGCGCCGGGATGCCTGTGCTGCGCATGACATCACGGGCGGTCATGTCGTTGGCCGCGGTGATCCCGGCCACCGCGGGCCAGACCTCCGACTCGGCGGCCCGGTGCAGCCGTCCGCCGATCACGACCGCGATCTCGCCCTCGTAGTCGGGTTCGGTCACGGTGTCGGGGATGGCCACCCGGGCGCCCGGAGCGGGCACGGCGGAGGAGGCGGCCAGATAGAGGATCGGGTCCTTCGGCAGTCCCCGGCCGGTCAGGGTCGCCTTGGACACATAGTTGAGGCCGACGCCCCACACGGCGCGGGGCCGGCCCAGCGGCGCCCGCAGCACCGCCTCGTCGAGCGGGATGCGGCGGAGTACCGGCCGGGAGGCCAGACAGTCCAGCGAGCCCTCCTGTTCGAGGACCGCGCCGAGGTCGGGAAATGCGGTGTCCAGCAGGGCGACAGCCCCGTCCTCGATCCGGCCCAGGCCGGTCTGAGTCGTCACTACTCGCATGTTGTGCATCTTTTATTGCGAGACGCCATCATGTCAAGCGATACGCAACAGGGACTGGAGACACACCGACACCCCGTCCGCACGGAGGGCGAACGGGGTGTCGGTGAAGGTGAGTTGGGGCCGGTCGGAAGCCGCCCGGGGCACGGTCGAGGGTGGGTCTCGGGGCCGTGCCCGCGGGCGGCGGCTCACTCCAGCTGGCGACGGACCTCGCCGCTGTCCCAGTAGTCGGTGCGGCGGGTGAGCAGACCGTCCGCGACGGTGAACACGAACACGCCCCGGACCCGCACCGGACGGTCGCCCGCCGAGCGCATCCGGAACGTCATGACGTACGGCACGGCCGCCGATCCGCCGTCGACCAGGATCTGTTCCGGGACGTACGTGAGGTCCCGGAAGTCCGCCAGGAAGCCGGTGAGCGCCGCCCGGTACTCCGCGCGGCCATGCCGGTCCCGGCCCATGGCCGAGGTGTGCTCGTTGACGAAGTCGTCGGCGACACAGGCCGCCACGGCGTCCGCGTCATGGGCGTTCAGCGCCGCGAGATAGGTCTCGACGGTGGCGCGGGTGTCTCTCAGGACGAGCCCCACTTCTCCCGGACGGTGTCGAAGACCCGCTGGTCGTGGGAGATCTCCACGACATTGCCGTCGGGGTCCTTCAGGGCGCAGATGTAGCCGACGGGGTCGGGCATCTGGCGCGGCTCCCAGTGCAGACAGCCCAGTTCACGGGCCCGGTCGGCGAGCGCGTCCACGTCCTCGCGGGTCGGCACCTCGATGCCGAGGTGCGCGAACGGGTGGAGCAGCCCCAGCGGGTTGCCCTTGTCCTTGTTGAACGACACCAGGACGAGCACGAACGGTGTCTCGGCCTGCTTGTCGTTGGAGAGCCAGACGCTCTCGCCGTCCGCGTCCTGGAACCGCTCGACCACGACCAGCGGAGTCAGTGAGGTGTAGAACGCGATCGACTTGTCGAGATCGCCGGTGGGCAGCGCGACATGCGTCCAGCGGGCCGTGGTGAGACCGGTGGTCACGGTACCTCCATCATGAGTGGTGCGGCTTTCCCCGCCGAGCCTAGGCGGGTCCTCGCCGCAGGTCGATGTGCTGCGGACACAACACGTGAGCGGACAACGCTGACCCCCCGCGACATCGGTTCGCGCACGGTCCCCGTGGGACTCTGCCCGGGACAGTGACGACCGGCGTCGCACGAGAGGCGAGGGCGAACATGCACTACCGGATACTGGGCGGGACGGGCATCGAGGTGAGCGAGTTGTGCCTCGGGTCGATGATGTTCGGCGCCTGGGGCAACACCGACGAGGCGGAGTGCCACCGCATGGTGGCCACGGCGCTGGACGCCGGGGTGAACTTCGTCGACACCGCCGATGTGTACGCCTTCGGCGAGTCCGAGGAGATCCTGGGGCGGGCGCTGAAGGGCCGCAGGGACGATGTCGTCCTCGTCTCCAAGTTCCAGAACGAGATGCCGGGGCGTCCGCTGGACCGCAACCGGCGCGGGAACTCCCGGCTGTGGATCGCGCGCGCGGTGGAGGACAGCCTGCGCCGGCTGGGCACGGACCACCTCGACGTGTATCTGGTGCACCGGCCCGATCCGCGTACCGACATCGAGGAGACGCTCGGCGCGCTCAGCGACCTGGTGCGGGCGGGCAAGGTCCGCGCGATCGGCACCTCCAGCTTCCCGGCGGAGGACATCGTGGAGGCGCAGTGGGCGGCCCGGCGCCTGGGCCGTGAGCGGTTCACGGTGGAGCAGCTGTCGTACTCGGTGCTGGCCCGGCACGCGGAGGCCGCCGCGCTGCCCACCGCGCGGCGCCACCGGATGGGCGTCATGGTGTGGAGCCCGCTGAATGGCGGCTGGCTGACCGGCAAGTACCGGGCGGGGGCCGAACCGGCGGGCGACTCGCGGGCGCTGACCAACGGCGACCACTTCGACTACGCCGACCAGCGGGTGCGCGAGCGCAAGCTGGCCGTGGTGGAGGAGCTGGTACGGCTCGCCGCCGACGAGGGCTGCACGCTGGTGGAGCTGGCGCTGCGGTTCGTGCTGGCCCATCCGGGAGTCACCTCGGCGCTGATGGGCCCGCGCACCCATGACCAGCTGGTGTCGCAGCTCAGTGCCGTGGACCGGCCGCTGTCGGCGGACGCGCTGGACCGGATCGACGCGCTGGTGGCACCGGGCAGTGTGCTCAACCCGCGGGACGTCGGGTATGTGCCGCCCGCGCTGGAGGACCCGGCGCTGCGCCGCCGCTGAGGACCGGGCAGGGCGGAAGGGCGGGTGTGTGGCGCACCCGCCCTTCGCGTCCCGGCCGGCGCCGGGCGTCAGGTCGAGCCCCGTTCGAAGGGGCGTCCCAGGGCCGCGGGTTCTCGCTGTTTCGCGGTGAACAGCACCATCGCGAGCAGCGCCAGCAGATACGGGGCCGCGACCAGCAACTGGGCGTTGAGGGTGACCCCCAGCGCGGGCAGCGCGAGGCGCATCGCGTCGGACAGGCCGAACACCAGACAGCCGAGCAGGGTCCGGCCCAGGCGCCAGGCGCCGAAGATGACCGCGGCGATGACGATGTAGCCGCGTCCGGCGGTCATGTTCTGGTTGAACGAGCCGACCTCGCCGACCGCGAGATAGGCGCCGCCCAGTCCGGCGAGCGCACCGCACCACAGCAGGGCCTGGCGGCGCCGCTTGTTCACCTTGATCCCGGTGACGTCGGCGGCCTGCGGGTTCTCACCGACCGCCCGCAGTTCCAGACCCCAGCGGCTGCGTTCCACCAGCCACCAGGTCAGTGGCACCAGCAGGATCAGCAGATAGACCGGCCAGCGCCCGGAGAACAGTGGTTCGCCGATCAGCGGGATGTCCCGCAGCAGCGGGATGGACAGCACGCTCACCTGGTGCGAGTCGAACTGCTGGGTGGTGATCAGATAGCTGGTCAGGCCGAGCACCAGCGCGTTGAGCGCCAGACCGACGACGAAGGTGTTGATGTACGCCCGGTGGGAGAGGTTGCCGTGCACGAAGCCCAGGAAGAGCCCCGTCGCCAGACCGGCCAGCAGGCCGAAGCTGGCGCTGCCGGTCGCGCTGGCGGTGGCCACCGAGGTGAACGCGGCGCCGAGCATCATCGCCTCGACGGAGATGTTCATGGCACCGGCGCGCTCGGCCAGGTACTCGCCGCAGGCGGCGAACGCCAGGGGCACGGTCAGCCGGACACCACTGGCGAGGATGGTCTCGGTGCTGTCGAGCACGCTCATACCGCCGCCTCCATCTTGGTCGGGACGACGGGCACGGCGGCCGGCGCCTGGGGCTGGGCGCCGCGGCGCCCGCGGAAGAGATCGATGAGGACGGGCGGCACCACGAACGCCAGCACCAGCAGCGCCTTGACGATGTCCACCAGGTACGACGGCACTCCGGTGGCCGACAGGAAGTCGCCGCCCGCGCGGAGCATGCCGAACACGAACGCCACCGGGATGGCGACCAGCGGACGGTTGCGGGCGACCAGCGCGACCAGCAGTCCGTCCCAGCCGACATTGTCGGAGAGCCCGGACTGGAGCCGGTTGGTGCTGACCGGGCTGGCCAGCAGCAGTCCCCCGGCGAGCCCGGCGAAGGCGCCGGACAGGGCCAGGGTGAGCCCGCCGAGCAGGCCGACCCGGACCCCGGCGTGCTGGGCGGTGAGCGGGTTGAGTCCGACCATGCGCACCGTGAAGCCCCACCGGCTGCGGCTGAGGGCCACCACCACGGCGGCAGCCGCGGCCAGCGCGATGAACAGCCCCGCGTTCAGCTGGAGCGACGGGTACTCCCCGAAGTGCGCCAGCAGCGCGTTGGCGGGCAGCGGGTTGGACTGGGCGTCGGCGATGCCGGACTCGCCCTGGGCGCTCTCCTGGAGCCCCCACGGGCTGCTCACCATGAAGGTGACGAGCTGCATCGCGAGGAACGACATCAGCAGCGTGCTGACGACGACATTGACGCCCCGGTACCGGTACATGAGCGCGCTGAGCGCGGCCCACAGTCCCCCGCCGACGGCGGCGGCCAGCATCACCACGAAGACCAGCGACGGGCCCGGCAGGGCGAGCCGCAGCCCGACCCAGGCGCCGAGCAGACCGCCCATCAGCACCTGGCCCTCCTGCCCGATGTTGAAGGTGCCCGCGGTCGCGCAGATACAGGCGCCCAGCGCGACCAGCAGCAGCGGCGCCGCGTTGAGCAGCGTCGTCGTCCAGCCGCCGGTGTTGGCGAGGCTGCCGGTCCAGATCGCCTTGGCCGAGTCGCCCGGCGAGGCACCGGTCAGGGTGAGCAGCAGCGCGGACGCGCCGAGGGCGACGGCGACCAGCACCAGGGTGAGCCCGGCGGTGGTCCAGCCGTCGCGGCCGGGGCGCAGCCGGGCGAGGAAGCGGCGGGCGAGGTCGTCGGCGCCCGCCGGGGCCGCGGACCTCATGCGGCCTCACCGCCGACCAGCATACCGAGCCGTTCGGCGGTCGCCTCGGCGACGGGCAGCGCTCCGGTGATCCGCCCGGCGGAGATCACCGCGATCCGGGTTGCTAGGGCCATGACTTCCTCGAATTCGGTGGAGATGAGCAGCACTCCGACGCCTTCGGCCGACGCCTTGCGCAGGCGGGCGTACATGTCCTCGATGGCGCCGACGTCCAAGCCGTGGGTGGGCTGCGCGGCCACCAGGACCCGGGTGTCGCCGGAGAGTTCGCGGGCGAGGACGACCCGCTGCTGGTTGCCGCCGGACAGGGAGCGCACGGGCGCGTCCAGCGACGGGGTGATGATGTTGAACTCGTCGGCGAGCCTGCGCGCCTCGGCGAGCATGGCCCGCCGCCGCAGCAGGAACCGTCCGCTGACCTTGCCGAGGGACTTCATGGTGAGGTTCTCGGCGACGCTCATGTCCAGTACGACCCCGCTCTGGTGGCGGTCCTCGGGGACGATGCCGAGTCCCGCCCCGGACAGGGCGCCGGGCCGGGCCGGGTCCACCGCGGTGCCGTCGATCTCGACGGTCCCGGCGGTGGGCGCGACCAGCCCGGACAGCACATCGCCGAGCATGGCCTGTCCGTTGCCCTCGACGCCGTACAGGGCGACGATCTCGCCCGCGCCGACGGTCAGGTCGACACCGTCGAGGACCTGGACGCCGTCCTGTTCGACGCTGAGTCCGTCCAGCCGCAGGGCGGGACGGCGGGCCACGGCGCCCTCGGTGTCACCGGTGTCCTGGTCGTCCTCGGTGCCGGTGTGCTGCTGCGGGACCAGGCCGAGGGCGGCGGCCTCCTCGCCCAGGGAGACCTCACGGCCCACCATCTGCCGGGCGAGGAGCTGCGGAGTGGTGTCGGCGGTGACCGCCCGGAAGGCGACCTTGCCCCTGCGCAGCACAGTCACCTTGTGGGTGGCCTGGGCGATCTCGGCCAGCTTGTGGCTGATGAGGATGACCGCGCGGCCCTCCTCCCGGACCACCCGGCCGAGCATGGCGAACAGCTCCTGCGACTCGGCCTGGGTGAGCACCGACGTCGGCTCGTCCAGGATCAGGATCTGCGGGTTGCGGCGCAGGCACTTGACCACCTCGACCCGCTGCCGCTCCCCCGCCGAGAGGGAGTCGACCCGGGCGTCGGGGTCGATGGGCAGTCCGTAGCGGGCGCAGACGTCGGCGATGTCCCGGTGCAGGGCCTGCTTGTCGACCCGCCCGGTGTCGCCGAGCGCCACGTTCTCCCACACGGTCAGCCCGTTGATGAGGCTGAAGTGCTGGTGCACCATGCCGATACCGAGTTCGGCGGCCTCCTGCGGGCTGTCCAGGGCGACCGGGGTGCCGCGCACCAGGATGGTGCCGCCGTCCCGCCGGACCAGTCCGAGCAGGACCTTCATGAGGCTGGACTTGCCCGCCCCGTTCTCGCCCAGGAGACCGTGGATCTCGCCGGCGTCGACGCTGAGGTCCACGGCGGCGCAGGCGGTGACGGCTCCGTAGGACTTCGTGATGCCGCGCAGTTCCAGCAGGGGAACCGCTGCTGCTGTCGATGTCATCGCTGGTCTTCCTCGTCGGGGTGGGCGGGTCAGCCGAGGCGCTCGACCTCGGCCTTCGGGTCGATCTCCTTGCTGCCGATCTTCGCCATGAAGTCCGCGAGCTGCTGCTCCTCGTCACCGGCGGGCTTGCAGATCTTGACCGTGGGGAACGGGTCGACGCCCAGCTGCCAGGTGCGGGTGGTGCCCATCTTCAGGTTGTTCTTGGCGAACTCCTCCAGTCCGGCGCGGAAGTAGTCACCGGGGCTGAAGACGACGGATATGTCGTAGGTGGGGCTGGTGGAGGCACAGCGGTCGGTGCCCGGGGTGAGGGTCAGCACGTCGTTCTCGTTGGCGAGCCGCGCCGAGGTGTCGGTGGCGCCGCCGAGGTAGGGGTAGATGACCTTGATGCCCTGGCTGATCTGGGCCTGGGTGGCTTCCTTGGCCTTCGCCGAGTCATTGAAGTCACCGGTGTAGGTGCTGGTCAGCTCGGCCTTCGGGATGACCTCGCGGATACCGGCGAGGAAGGCGGTGGCGGCGGCGACGCTGAAGTCGGCCTTGACGCCGGTGATGAATCCGGCGCGGGTGTCGCCGGACGCCTTCATCTTCAGTCCGGCGGCGTACCCGGCGACCAGCATGGACTGGTTGGGGTCGTCGGCGGACAGCAGGACCTTGGGCGTCTGGTCGACATTGGCGGAGGTCGGCACGTACCAGGCGGTCTTGGCGCAGACCGCCTCCTCGGAGGCGGGGATGGCCGTCTTCAGTTCGCTGGCGCCGAGCGCGACCAGGTCGACCTGCTGCTGACACAGGGCGCGGGCCGCGGCGAGGGCGTCACCGACGGGCACGCTGCCGCGCTTGATGACGGTCCAGCCCTTCTCCTTGGCGAAGGCGTCCGCGGAGTCCACGAAGCTCTGGTAGTAGCCCTTGTCGTTGATGTCGCCGGGGCTGAGCACCCCGATGACGACCTTGCCGTCGCCGTTGACATCGGGCTGCTGCGCTCCGGAGCCGCCGTCGCCGGCGCTGGCCGCGGGGGTGTCCTTGGGCGCGGTGGCGTCGTTGCTGGCGCAGCCGGACAGGGCGAGGGCTCCGGCGAGGGCGAGGCCCACTGCGGTCCTGGACGACCGGAGGGTGCTCTTGGCAGTCATGTGCGTGGTCCATTTCGCTGAGGTCACCGCTCCCCGTGGGATGCGGTGGGTGACGGCGGAGATGACGGCCGGTCGGCGGGGCGGACGGCCAAAGGCGCGTGGGGAGCGGTACGGACGGGCGGGCTCGATGACGCGGTGTGCGGTGCTGCGGGGGCGTGGGGCGGTCCGGTCGTGTGTGTACCGGGGACGGGCCCCGCGCGGTAGAGGGCCTTTTGCGCCTGCGCGGGTAGTCGGGCGGGCGCCGCAGGGGCCTCCTTTACCGGGTGGCCGCCGGCTGCTCGGGCCAGCTCGGGCGAGGGGTGATGCCGGCCCGCCGCAGCAGGGCGGCGGAGCGTTCGGCGGCGGCTGCGGCGAGGGCCTCGGGGTCGACGCCGGTCGGCCGCCGGTCGCGCAGCACGATCCGGCCGTCGACCAGGACGTCCCGTACGGTGCGCGAGACCTGGCCCCAGACGAGCTGGCGGGCGAGGTCGCCGCGGGGTGTCCAGGCCGGGTCGCGGCCGTCCAGTACGACGAGGTCGGCGGCCTTGCCCGGCTCCAGGGAGCCGATCCGGTCGCCGAGGCCGATGGCGTGCGCTCCGTCGATGGTGGCGAGGGCGAACGCCTGGTCGGCGCGGATGGGGTCGGGGCGGTCCCGGTCGCGTTCCAGGGCGGCGAAGAGGTAGGCCGCGTGCAGGATGTCCGGCGCGTCGCCCGCGTTGTGGGCGTCGCAGCCCAGGGCGACCCGGCCGCCGCGCCGCACCAGTTCGGCGTGGCGGGAGGCGAGGGTGTAGCCCTGCCCGAGGCGCAGATAGGCACCCGGACAGGAGACGACGGCGGTACGGGTGTCGAGCACGGCGTCGACCTCCTCGTCGTCCAGCCACACGGCGTGGCCGAGGAGCAGCCGGGGGCCGAGCACGCCGAGTTCGCGGAAGTGGACCACCGGGCGGCGTCCGCAGCGCGCGGCGTATGCCTCGACGTCGGCGGGGCCGGGCGAGATGTGCCAGGTCACGGGGACGTCGAGGCGTTCGGCCAGCTCCGCGGCGCCGGTGAGGAGTTCGTCGCTCACCAGGTCGTGGCCGACGAGGGTCACCCAGCCGGTGACGGGTCCGGTGGTGGGCAGTGAGCGGACGATGTCGGCCTGGCGGGCGAGCATCTCCGCGGCGGGCGCGCCGAACGGTACGTCCTTGGCGTCCCAGCCCCAGCCGCCGACCCGGCCCCGGACGCCCGCGGCGGTCATCCCGGCGACGACCCGTTCCGGGTAGGCGACGGTGCCGGGTTCCAGGACCGTGGTGATGCCCCGGGTGAGGCACTCCACGGCGGTGAGGGTCGCGGCGAGTTCGTCGTCGTCGCCGTCGGCGTGCTCGTGCAGCGGCACGATCCAGTCGAAGATGGACTCCTGGGCGCTGATGTCGTCCGGGATCATGCCGCGTACCAGCGGGTCGACGGTGGTGTGCTGGTGGGCGTCGATCAGACCGGGGACGACGACGCAGCCGGTGGCGTCGAGTTCGCGGGCGCCGGGGTAGCGGGCGCGCAGGTCGTCCGCGGTGCCGAGGGCAGCGATCCGGTCCCCGGAGACGGCGAGGGCGGTGCCGGTCAGGACCCGGCGCCCGGCGTCCATGGTGACGAGGTCGCCCCCGACGATCAGCAGCTCGTTCATGGCTGGATCACGACCTTGCCTATGGTGTCGCGGGCGGCCAGCACGTCCCAGGCGCCCGTGAGGTCGCCGAGCGGGAAGCGGGCCGCGGTGGGCAGGCGCAGGCCGTCGGCGAAGCAGGCGGACATGGCGGCGACGAAGTCGGCCGAGCTGTAGCCGCCGGTGCCGAGCAGGCGCAGACCGCGGTGGAAGACCTCCTGGAGCGAGAACGACACCTGGTCGCCGCTGGTGTTGCCGGTCAGCACGAGCCGGCCGCGGATGCCGAGACAGTCCAGCGAGGTGCGCCAGGTGTCGGTGCCCACGTGGTCCAGGACCAGATCGGCACCGGCGCCGTCGGTGAACAGGGCCACCGTCTTGGCGGCGTCGGGCTCGCCGTTGGGCAGCACCAGGTCCGCTCCGGCGGCGCGGGCCGCCTCCCGTTTGGGCTCGCTGCCCGCGAAGGCGACGACGGAGGCCCCGGCCCGCTTGGCGAGGGCGATGGCCGCGAGGCTCACCGCGCTCGCCCCGGCGTGCACGACGAGGGTCTCACCGGCGGCGATGGTGCCGACGGAGTGCACCGCGTGCCAGGCCGCCGAGAAGGCGGTGGGCAGGGTGACGGCCGCGTCGAGCGGCAGCGACGCCGGGACCTGCACCACGGACTCGGCGGACGCCAGTACGTACTCGGCCAGCGCGCCGGGGGCGTTGCCGCCCAGGACGCGGGGCCGCACGCAGTACGCGCGGTCGCCGACCGCGCAGCGCGGACAGCCGCCGCAGCCCTGGGTCGGGTCGGCGATGACCCGGTCGCCGGGGACGACGGAGCCGACGGCGGTCCCGGTCGCCACCACCGTCCCGGCGAAGTCCATGCCGGGGATGTGCGGCAGCCGGAAGCCGGGTATCAGTCCCGGTCCCTTGAGCTGTAGCAGGTCGAGGCGGTTCAGTCCGCAGTGCGCGACCTCGACCAGGACGTCTCGCGGCCCGCATTCGGGCATCGGGACGTCTTGTGGGATCACGGCGGCGGGCCCCCCGAAATCGGTCTGCACCATGGCTCGCACCCGTAGCCTCCTCACCGATCTCATCTCGCATTGCGAGGCGGTGGAACGTATTGCGAGGTACTCTGCCCCCGCCGAACGGTGGTGTCAACGCCCCTGCGCTACATCTTGGTTTCACCGTGGTTTCGCCTGTCAGTGCCGGTGCCGGGGCGACCGGGGACCTGGCCCGTACGGGCCCTCAGGGGCCTGTGACGGGCCTGTGCGGGCGCCGCGCGGGGCCACCCGGTGGCGGCGGACGGCGGCGCGCCCGCACGGGCGCGCAGGGCCGCCGGGAGCGGCGGGTCGGTGGGGGGGGCGATCGGGTCGCCGGGGGTGGGTCGGCGGGGCGGTTCGGTGGGCGGTTCGGCGGGGGCGGGGAGCGGGCCTGCCGGAAGCGATTCGGCACGGGCGGCGAGCAGGCCCACCGGGAGCCGTTCGGCGCGGAGCCGGAGGTCGGCCGCCGGGAGCCGCCCACCACCGGACCGGAAGCCGACCGCCGAAACCCGCCCAGCACCGAACCGGGGACTGGCCGCCGAAAGCCACCCACCACCGGACCGGGACCCGGCCGCCGAAGGCCGCTCAGCGCAGAACCAGAGGCCGGTCACCGCACACCGCCCAGCAGGGAGCCAGCAGCCAGTCACCGAAGGCCGTTCGACGCGGAGCCGGAAACAGGTCACCGCAGGCGGGTCGGCGCAGGGCCGGAAGCGGGTCACCGGAGGCCGGTCAGTGTCGGGACGGGAGGGGGTCGTCGTCGCCGGGCGGGCGTGGGGGCGTGCGCGCGGTGTCCGCGGCGAGCAGGTCCAGCGCGGTGAGCGCGAGATGGAGTTCGGCCGAGGCGGCGGGCAGCAGCGGGTCGGTGCCGAGCAGGGTCTTGATCTGGCGCACCCGGTACCCGACCGAGTTGCGGTGCAGATGCAGCTGTTCGGAGACGCTCTGTCTGCTGCCCCGTTCGGCGAGCCAGGCCCGCAGGGTCGCCATCAGTTCCGGACGCTCGCGCACCGGTCCGAGATGGGCTTCGGCGTAGGCCTCCAGCCGGGCGCGGGACAGCGGCAGCAGGACCTGGACGACTCCGCAGCCGTCGAAGGTGAGCAGCGGTTCGCGGCGGGCGCGGGCCAGTCCCAGCAGCCGTTCCGCCTCGGTGAACGACCCGGGCAGTCCATCGGCGGAGTCGGGGCGTGAGCCCCCGGCCGCGACGACATGAGCGGCGGACTCGTCCCCGGTCATCAGGCGCAGCCGGCTGCGCAGCCGCACCAGCGCGGTGTCGTCGGCGACCACCGTCCAGGCCGTGCGCCCCTCCTGCTGGGCGGGATGCTCCAGCCAGGCCAGCGCGGTGGACCAGGCGCGCAGCCGGGTGCCGCTGTAGTGGAGCACGGCACCGGCGGGCGGGCGGCGCAGATCGATGCCGAGGCGTTCGGCCTCCGCGCGCACCGAGCCGCCCGCGGTGCCGGAGCGCAGCGCGGCGACGACATCGGCGGGGGTGTGCCGGGCGGCGGCCTCGGGCGGGTCGTCCCCGCCGCGCACCGCGTCGATCAGCAGCGCGGTGACGGCGGCGCGGGCCAGGTCCCGGACACGCGGGTCGCCGGGGCCGACGGTCAGCAGGACACCGGCGACGGTGGTCCCGGCCCGGACGGGCAGGGCCGTGGCGGGCGCCCCGTCCAGGGTCCTGAGCGTCGGTCCGGTGGTGTCGGCGCGCGGGGCCGCGGCGGCGTCCTGGGCGAGGACGCCGAGCGCTGCCTCGGCGGGCAGTCCCGCGCCACCGTCGGTGGTGGCCAGCGGGACGCCGTCGGCGGACAGCAGCCGGACGTGCCGGCCGGTGGCCCGCAGCAGCGCGCCGAGCACGTCGGCGCGGCTGGCGCCGGCGAGCACGGCCTCGGTCAGCTCCCGTTCCAGCCGGGCGGGCCGGGCTTCCGGTGCCGGTGCCGGTGCCGGTGCCGGTGCCGGTGCCGGTTCCTCGTGGGCCGGACCGGGCCGGGCCGCTGCGGGGGTACCCATGACGTGCGGTCTCAGCGGGCCAGCAACCGGATGGCGACACCCTTTTCCTGGGTGTACTCGCGCAGTGCGGCATAGCCGCCGCCCCGGCTGAAGCCGCTGTCCTTCTGCATGTTGAAGGGGAAGCCGATGACCCCGGCGTCATGGAACTGGTTGACGGCGACCTGTCCGGAGCGGACGTCCTTGGCGAGCCGCAGCGCGCGCGAGATGTCATTGGTCCAGACGCAGGCCAGCAGGCCGAAGTCGGTGTCGTTCATCAGCCGGGTGGCCTCGGCGGTGTCCCGGAAGGACTGCACGGCGAGCACCGGTCCGAAGACCTCCTCGCGGGCGATCCGCATCCCGCCGTCGACCTGGTCGTACACGGTCGGCTCGATGAACCAGCCGTCGGCGCCGGGACGGCCGCCGGTGACCAGCCGGGCGCCTTCGCGCGGCGCGTCCGTGAGGAAGCCGCCGACCCGTTCGTACTGGGCGGCGCTGACCAGCGGACCCATGTCCAGGTCGGCCTCCCAGGCGCCGGTCTTCACCTCGGCCATGGCCGCGGCGACCCGCTCCACCACCTCGTCGTGCGCCGATGCCTCGACCAGCAGCCGGGACCCGGCGTAGCAGTTCTGTCCGGCGTTCTCGGTGATGGAGGCGACGATCGCGGGGATCGCGGTGTCGAGGTCGGCGTCGGCGAAGAGCACGTTGGGCGACTTGCCGCCCAGCTCCAGCTTGACCGGGACGAGGTTCTGGGCGGCGGCGGCCATGATGGCCCGGCCGGTGGTCGTGGAGCCGACGAAGCTGATGTGGTCGACGCCGGGATGCGAGGTGAGGGCGACGCCCGCCTCGGGGCCGAGGCCCGCGACGACATTGATGACACCGGGCGGGAACCCGGCGCGCCGGGCGAGTTCGGCGAGCGCGAACGGGGCCAGCGGGGCGATCTCGGAGGGCTTGAGGACGACGGTGTTGCCCGCGGCGAGGGCCGGGGCGACATTCGCGGCGGTGAGCACGGCGGGCACGTTCCAGGGGATGACGACCGCGCACACCCCGTACGGTTCGGGGACCGTGTAGCCCAGGTAGTCCGGGCTGCGGGTGGGCAGGGTGACACCGGTGAGCTTGTCGGCGGCGCCCGCGAAGTAGTCGATGATGCCGTGCGCGATGTACATGTTGGTCCGGCCGCCGGACAGCGGCTTGCCCACGTCCTGGGCCTCGACCGCGGCGAGCGCCTCGACCTCGGCGATGATGAGGTCCGCCCAGCGGCGGATCAGGGCCCCGCGTTCACTGGGGTTGGTCGCCGCCCAGCCAGGAAAGGCGCGGCGCGCCGCGTCGACCGCGTCGACGACATCGGCGGCGCCCGCGCGGGCCACCGTCCGGAACACCGAGCGGGTGGCGGGATCGAGGACGTCCAGCGTGGAACCGTCCCGGGCAGCGACCCATTCACCGTCGATGAAGTGCAGAGCAGAGGGGAAGTCAACAGCCACCATGGGGGGAACCTTGACCGACCTTGTTGCACATGTCAATATGCGGTCTCACTTTGTGAGGCGCTACTAGGAGGCCCTGTGCGTGCCACCGCCGCTCTGCTGAAGCAGTCCGGAGAGCCGTTCTCCCTGACCGAGGTGGACCTCGAAGAGCCCCGCCCCGACGAGGTGCTCGTCCGCGTCGCGGCCGTCGGGATCTGCGGCACCGACCTCGAATTCGCCACCTTCTTCCCCACTCCCGCGCTCCTCGGCCATGAGGGCTCGGGCGTGGTGGAGCGGGTCGGCTCCCATGTCACCTCCGTCAAGCCGGGCGACCATGTCGCCATGTCCTTCACCTCCTGCGGGACGTGCGCGCTGTGCCGGACCGGCTCCCCCGCCTACTGCCGCGACTTCGACGCGCTCAACTTCTCCGGCCACCGGCCCGACGGCAGCTCCGCCGTGTCGTACGAGGGGCGGCCGGTCAACGCCCACTTCCTCGGCCAGTCGTCGTTCGCGAGCCATGTCGTCGCGAACGAGCGGGCGGTCGTACGGATCGATCCGGCGCTGGATCTGCTGCGGGCCGGGCCGTTCGGCTGCGGGTTCCAGACTGGGGCGGGCGGGGTGCTCAATGTGCTCCAGCCCCGGCCCGGCTCCTCCCTCGCCGTGTTCGGCGCCGGGGCGGTCGGCGTCGCGGCCGTCATCGCCGCCGCGCTGAGCGGCTGCCGCACGATCGTCGCCGTCGATGTCAACCCGGCCAAGCTGGAGGCGGCGCGCGGCTACGGCGCCACCCACACCGTGGACTCCTCCACCGGGGACACCGCGGACCGGCTGGCCGCGCTGGTGCCGGACGGGTTCGACTTCGTCATCGACACCACCGGCCGCGAGGACGTGCTGCGGACGGCCGTGGAGGCGCTCGGGCCGCTGGGGCGGGCCGGGGTCATCGGGATCGGGCCGAGCGAGTCGATGAGCTTCGAGTGGCGCTCCATCCTCAACGGACGGTCGGTCACCGGCATCATCGCCGGGGCGAGCCTGCCGCAGCTGTTCCTGCCGCGGCTGCTGGAACTCAACGCCGAGGGCCGGTTCCCGGTCGAGAAGATGATCACCTACTTCCCGTTCGAGCAGATCAACGAGGCCGTGGCGGCGGTCCGTTCCGGCGCGGTCGGCAAGGCCGTGCTGACCTTCTGACACCGGCCGTCACCGTCGGCTCATTGCCGTTGGCCAGAACACCGCCTAAGGTGGCCTGACCTGCGCCGATGAGGCTTCAGACATCCGGTGGCGCGGCCGGACAACACCGCGCACAGGTACCAGCACGTGGAGCGTGCCCACCATGTCCGCCGACATCGACTTCGAGACACCCGCAGTGCCGGGGCCGGCCCCCGACGCCGTCTTCGACCATCACAGCGACGACGCCAACGCCGACCCGGTCGCCTACTACGCCCGGTTCCGGGAGAGCTGCCCGGTCGGCCGCTCCGACGCCCACGGCGGCTTCCACTACACCACCCGGTACGCCGATGTGGCCCGGATCGCCCGCGACGACGAGACGTTCTCCTCGGCCCGCAGCGACTCCGGCGGGCCGGGCGTCGGCATCGTGATCCCCAAGGGCCCCGGGCTGGAACAGTTCCCGATCGAGCTGGACCCGCCGCGCTCGACGGAGTACCGGCAGCTGATCAACCCGCTGCTGACCCCCGAGGCCGTGGAGCGGCTGGTGCCGATGATCGAGCGCCACGCCGCCCGGATCGTGGACGACTTCATCGAGCTGGGCTCCTGCGACTTCGTCCGCGATCTCACCAACCCGCTCCCGGCCGCGGTCACCCTGGACTGGCTCGGGTTCCCGGAGTCGGACTGGGCCCGGCTGGCGGGGCCGATCCATGACATCTTCGCCGCCCCGGCGGGCAGTGAGCGCGCCGCGCGCGGCGCCGCCGGACTGGCCTACATGGACCAGCGCATCCGGGAACTGATCGCCGAGCGGCGTACGACACCCGGCACCGACGCCATCAGCGAACTGGTCGCGGGCGTCCGCGCGGACGGCACCCCGTTCGGCGACGACGAACTGGTGTCGGTGATCGGCCTGCTCATCGCGGGCGGCGTCGACACCACCACCTCGCTCACCGGATCGACCCTGGTCCATCTGGCCCGCCATCCCGACCAGCGGCGGCGGCTGATCGAGTCGCCCGACCTGCTGGAGACGGCGACCGAGGAATTCCTGCGAGCCTTCGCCCCGTCCCAGTCGATGGCGCGGACCGTCACCCAGGACGTGGCGGTGGGCGGCTGTCCGATGCGGGCGGGCGACCGGGTGCTGATCCCCTGGGTCGCCGCCAACCACGACCCCGCCGTCTTCCCGGAGCCCGAACAGGTGCGGCTGGACCGGGACACCACCCGCCACCTCAGCTTCGGCATCGGCTCGCACCGCTGCGCCGGGGCGCATCTGGCGCGGGCCATGTTCCGGGCGATGATGACCCAGGTGCTGACCCGGCTGCCCGACTACCAGGTGATCGAGGAGGGGCTCGTCCCCTACGACACCCGGGGCAATCAGTCCGGCTGGGACGCGGTCCCGGCGGTGTTCCCGCCCGGCTCCCTGGCGAGCGGCACGGCCGTCAGCGGTCCGCGCGCGCTGACCTCGCCGACCCCGCTGCGGGTGACCGCCGTACGGGCCGCCGCCGAGGGGGTGCTCGCCGTGGAACTCGCGCTGCCCGAGGGGGGCGACCTCCCGGCGTGGCGGGCCGGGGCGCATGTGGAGGTGCGGCTGCCGTCGGGGCGGCTGCGGCAGTACTCGCTGTGCGGCGACCCCGCCGACCCCGGCACCTGGCGCATCGGGGTGCTGCGCGAACCGGACGGCCGGGGCGGCTCCGTGGAGCTGCACGACCTGGCCCGCCCCGGAGCCACCTTCGCGGTACGCGGCCCGCGCAATCATTTCCCGCTGGTGGACGCCCCCTCGTACTTCTTCCTCGCGGGCGGCATCGGGGTCACCCCGATCCTCGCGGCGGTCCGCGAGGCCGCCGCGCGCGGCCGGCCCTTCACCGTGGTCTACGGCGGACGCTCCCGGTCGACGATGGCGTTCACCGAGGAACTCGCCGCCGTCGCCGGGGACGCGCTGACCCTGCTCCCGCAGGACGAGGCCGGACTCCCGGACCTGCCCCGGCTGCTGGACGGGCTGGCGGCGGACACCGCGGTCTACACCTGCGGTCCGGCGCCGATGCTGGCCGCCGTCGAACGGGAGTGCGCCCGGCTGGATCTGACGGACCGGCTGCATCTGGAGCGGTTCGCCGCCGGGGACGAGCTGGAGACGGCGTTCGCGGCCGAGGCCAACCGGCCCTTCGAGGTCCGGCTCGCACGCAGCGGACTCTCCCTCACCGTCCCCGCCGACCGCCGGCTGATCGAGGTGCTGCGCGACTCGGTGAGCGGACTGTCGTACGACTGTGAGAAGGGGTACTGCGGGGCCTGTGAGACCCGGGTGCTCGCCGGGACTCCCGAGCACCGCGACTCGATCCTCACCGAGGAGGAACGGCAGGCGGGCCGCACGATGATGATCTGCGTCGGCCGCTGCCAGGGCGACCGCCTCGTCCTCGACCTCTGAGCCCCCGCCAGGGCATCCCCACGCACGGGTCCGGTCCGGCACCGGCCCCGTGCACGGGAATGCCCACATCACCTTCCTACGAGACGCCATAACGCCATACAAGACGCCGTTACGGTGGTGCCCCCACCGCGAAACACCCGCGCAACGACTCGTTCCTAGCGTCGGCCCCTCCTTCCACGAAAGGCGGGCCATGCCAGCGACCGACTCTCCCCCGCTCGACATCGCCGCGACCGGACACCCGGTGCTCCAGCCCGGCCGCGGCGAGATCCCCTCCGGCGTCTACGTCCCCGCCTCCCCCGGCAACGTCCTGTGGGGACGCCTGCCGTGCGCGGCGGACACCCCACGCGCGACGGTCCGGCCCGGCTCCGTCCTCACCGTCGACACCGTCAGCCACGAAGGCGTCCTGGAGGACCAGGGCCGCGACCCGCGCGGCTTCTTCGCCCGCTACGGCGTCGGCGCCGCCCATGTCCTGGACGACGCCCAGCAGATCGCCGACTCCGGACTGCCGCACGACGAGCACGCCGACGGACCGCACCTGGTCACCGGCCCCGTCGCGGTCACCGGCGCCCGGCCCGGCGACCTGCTCGCCATCACCGTCCTCGCCCTGACCCCGCGGGTGCCGTACGGCATGGTGTCCGCCCGGCACGGCTTCGGGGCGCTCCCCGGCGAACTGCCCGCACTGCCCGGCCCGGTCTTCACCTTCGCCACCGCGCACACCGGCCCGGACGGCGCCTGGGGCCGGATGGCCGTCGACCCCGCCGACCCGGCCCGGGGCGCGCTGCGCTTCCCGCTGCGCCCGTTCCTCGGGGTCATGGGCGTGGCCGTGCCCGGCGCCGCCCGCCCGCACTCGGTGCCCCCGGGACGCCACGGCGGCAACCTCGACGTGTCCCTGCTCGGCGTCGGCGCCACCCTGTACCTGCCCGTCCAGGTCGACGGCGCCCTGGTCTACTTCGGCGATCCGCACTTCGCGCAGGGCGACGGCGAGGTGGCCCTCACCGCGTTCGAGGCGTCGCTGCGGGCCACCGTGCGGGTGGAGCTGATACCGGGCGGCGCCGCGCTGCGGCCGGGCCACGGCCGGATCGCCCCGTTCGCGGAGACCGACGCGTACCTGGTGCCGATCGGGCTGGACGAGGATCTGGACCGGGCGATGCGGGACTGCGTGCGCTGCGCGCTGGACCTGCTGATGACCGACTACGGCATCGACCGGCACCTGGCGATGGCCTACCTCAGCGCGGCGGGCGACTTCGCGGTCTCCCAGGTGGTGGACGGGGTGAAGGGCGTCCACGGGAAGATCCGCAAGCGGGACTTCCGGGAGGTGACCGCAGGGAGGACGGTGCCCTTCGGAGTCCGGCCGCCCGGCACGGCCGAAGTCCGCCCTATCCGGCCCGGGAGCGGCCCGGCACAATGAGCGCTGGCTCGTACCCGGCCTGACCGACCTTCTCCCCGGGGGGACTTGGGTGATGAGAGCACTCCGTGGCGCCGTGGGGCGCTGTCTGCTGAGTCTGTCGGTGGTGGCCGGCCTCGCCGTCGGCGCCGCCCCCGCCACCGCGGCGCCACCGGCCGTGGCCCAGGCCGGCGTCGCCGCCGCCGTCGAGTCGCTGGGCATCGGCGGCACCGCCTGGGTCCCGGACGCGGACGGCGGCCGTACCCGGGTGCTCGCCGACGCCACCGTCACCGGCGCCGATCTGGCCAGGCTCCGCGCGCTGGACGGCCCGGTGCGGGTGGAGCGGGTCGGCGGACGGCTGCGCCCGCTGGTGTCGGGCGGCGACGCCGTCTTCACCAGCACCGCCCGCTGCACCGCGGGCGTCAATGTGCAGGGCGGCTCGTCGTTCTACTTCATCACCGCCGGGCACTGCACCACAGGCGCCGCCACCTGGTACACCTCCTCGGGTCTGGCCACACCGATCGGGCCGACGACCGCCAGCAGCTTCCCCGTCAACGATTTCGGCGTCGTCCAGTACACCAACCCCGCCGTGCCGCACCCCGGCACGATCGGCACCGTCGATGTCACCGGGACGGCGAACGCCACGATCGGGCTGGCCGTGTGTATGCGGGGCGCGGTGTCCGGGGTCCGCTGCGGCCGGGTCACCGCGCTCAACGCGACCGTCAACTACGGGGGCGGTGACGTGGTGTACGGCCTGATCCAGACGAACATCTGCGCCGCGCCCGGCGACAGCGGCGCCCCGCTCTACGCGGGCGACCGGGTCATCGGCATCCTCTCGGGGGGCTCCGGGAACTGCACCACGGGCGGCACCAGCTACTTCCAGCCGATCCAGGAGGCCCTGGCCGCGTACGGGCTGACCGTGTACTGACCGGTACCGAGGGTGACGCCCGCTCACCGGCCAGGACCGCCGGTCGCTCCTCTCCCGTTCAGCAGCTCTCTCTCGGGGTGAGCCCGGCCGTGTCCGGGAGCCGGTCCCGGTAGGTGGCGTGGACGAAGTCCAGGAACGTGTCGACATCCCTGGGCAGGGACGCCACCCCGAGCGAGACCCGGACCGCGCCCGCCGACGGCAGGCCCAGCCGCTCCAGGTAGTCGTCCAGCGTGCCGGGGCCGCGCCGGGCCGCCGCCCGGAGCCGCTCCTCCGACAGCCCGAACGCGGCCTCCCCCGCACCGGGGTTGCAGAAGCAGCCGGTCCGCAGGGAGATGCCGCGCGCGGCGCTGTCCCGGACGACGAGCCGTTCGTCCACGACCCCGCCCCGCGCGTCGAGCACGTTCAGCGCGACCGTGCCGCCCCGGTCGGGGTCGGCGCGGTCGGGGCCGTAGACCCGGACCAGGGGCGTGCCGTCGCCGTGTCGCAACATGCGCAGGCCGTTCAGCAACCGGCCGGTGAGCGCGCCGACATGGGTGTGGACCCGGTCCATGCCGAGGGACTCGATCCAGGCCAGCCCGGCGGTCACATCGGCGAGGGCGAGGAAGTTGAGCGTGCCGTCCTCGAAGGCGGTCTCGTCGGCGGCCGGGACATGCCATCGGCCCCGGGCGCTGACCACGCGGATGGTGCCGCCGGAGAACCAGGGGCGGCGCAGCCCGGCCAGTGCGGAGCGGCGGACGATCAGCGAGCCGACGCCGGTGGGATGGCCGAAGACCTTGTACCAGCTGACCGCCGTGAAGTCCGGGTGGTGGCGGCCGAGGTCCAGGGTGTTGGTGGGGACGTGCGCGGCGGCGTCGAGCAGGACCCGGTAGCCGCGCGCCTGGGCGGTCGCGATCCAGCCGAGCGAGTGCCGTACGCCGGTGAAGTTGCTCTGCGCCGGATAGGCGAACAGTCCGGGCGGAGGGCCGCCGGGGCGTCCGGGCGGGGCGAGGGCGGCGCGCGTACGGGCCTCGTCCAGCCGTAGACCGGGGCCGGTCACCGGGACGTACGTGGTCGTCGCGCCCCGGGCTCGGGCGTACTCCCGCAGGCCGTTGACGGAGTTGTGGTTGTCCAGCGACAGCACCAGCCGGGTGTCGTGGCTGAACGGGTACGCCTCGCCGACCAGGCGCAGGGCGCCGGTGGCGTTCGGGGTGAAGATCACCGCGTATTCGGCGGGGTCGGCGTTGAAGTGCCGCAGCACCGCCGCCCTGGCCTCGTCGACCAGGCGCCCGGAGGCGCGGGAGGCCGGGCTCTCGGAGTGCGGGTTGCCGAAGAGTCCGCCGGTGATCCGCCGGGCGCTGCCCTCCACGAGGGAGCGCGGCGGCAGCCCGGCGCCGGTGTGGTCGAGGTAGGTGTGGCCGCCGTCGTCGAGATAGCCGAACTCACGGTCGCGCAGGGCGGCGAAGGTCTCGTCCTGTGCTGTTCCGGATAACCGTCCTGTGCTCTGTGTCGCGTGCATGGGCATCCATCCCCCTTGTCCCTCTATGGCGGGAACTTCCTCCACGGTAACCGCCCGGAGGCGGCCGGTGATTCCGCGCGGGGAGCGCGCCCCGGTGGCGGGGCCCGCGGGCGGTCGGGCGACCGGATGGCGGACGCGGGAGCGGCAGAGGGGTCGGGTCCGTCCCCGTACGCGGGTCGCGACCGGGACAGATCGTGACATTGCTTACCATCCCGGGCGTGGCACATACCTTCGAAGAGCTGACGGGCATGCAGCGCGCCGCCGACCACGCGCATGACCAGGTACGCCAGTTGCGGGACCAGTACGGCCCGCCCACCGCGCACCCCTGGTCCGACCAGCAGACCGAGACGTACGAGACCGCGCTGCGCGCCTGGCGCGATCTGGCCCGCGACGTCCAGGCGGCGGTCACGGAGTACGCCCAGGAGCAGGGCATCGCCCGGTCCCAGGCGGAGGAGGACGTGAAGTCGGCGGTACGGCATCCCGAACCGGGGGGAACGGACGGGGCGGACGGGGCGGACGGGGCACAGGGGTCGGGGGGCGGCGGGGCGTAGCCGGTTTCCACCTCCCCGGGCGTTTGTCGATTGTCCGCTCCCCCGTACCGGCCTACGCTGCCCCGGTGGATCACTTCTCCCTCGCATGGACCGCGTTGCGCACGGCGGTGGCCGCACTGGACGACGAGGACTACGAGAGGCCGTCCGGGTGTGCCGGATGGCTGGTCCGGGATCTGGTGTGCCATCTGGTCATCGACGCCCAGGACGTGCTGATCACCCTCGTCACCCCCGCCGACACCGAGCCGACCGCCGACGCCACGAGCTACTGGCGGCCTGCCGCCGCGCCCCCGTCCGGCGACGACCCGCTGGCCGCGCTGATCCCGCGTCTGGCGGCGGCCTACGGCGACCCGCGGCTGCTCGCCTTCCATCTGGACGACGTCGGTTCGGCGGCGGGCCGGGCCGCCGTGCTCGCCGATCCGGCCGCGCGGGTCGGCACCCAGGACATGGTGCTGACCACCGCCGACTACCTCACGGCCTACGTGCTCGAATGGACGCTGCACCACCTCGATCTGATCGTGGATCTGCCCTCGGCCGCCGGTCCGCCCGCCGCGACCCTTGCCGCGTCCCGGACGGCGCTGGAACGGATCGCCGGCGCCCCGTTCCCCGCCTCGTTCTCCGACCGGGACGTCCTGCTGATCGGCACGGGGCGGCGACCGGCGAGCGCGGCGCAGCGGGCCGCGCTGGGCGGGCTCGACGCCCGGCTGCCGCTCATTCTGGGGTGACCCGCGGGGTCCCGGGTGCGCCGGGACCCCGCGGACCTCAGGAGGTCACTGACCGCGGCTCGGGGCGAGGACCACGAAGTCGGCGTCCGAGGGGTCCAGGCAGACGGCCATCCGGCCGATCCCCTCGGCCGTGTCGGGGCCCATCTGGACGCTGCCGCCGCTCGCGGTGACCTTGGCGACCGCCTCGTCGCAGTCGGTGACGTCGAAGACCGGGTGCCAGTACGCCTGCCCGTTGGCGAGGGCGAGGGCCTCCTTGTCGACCTGCATCAGACCGCCGTGCATCCGCTCCTCGGGGAGCCCGGCCGGGGTGATGAGCGCGTAGGTGCCGCCGCCGGGCAGCTCCATGTCGCCGAACTGCCAGCCGAAGACGGCGCCGTAGAACTCCTTCGCCGCCGCCGCGTCCGTGGTGTACAGCTCCGTCCAGGACAGGGAGCCGGGCTGGTCGACGAGTTCGACACCGCCGCTGGTGCCCGGCTGCCAGATGGCGAACTGGGCGCCCTGCGGGTCGGTGAACTGCGCCATGCGGCCCCAGTCGCCCAGGGCCATGGGCGCCACGCGGACCGTGCCGCCCGCGCGCTCGACGGCCCGGGTGGTGGCGTCGGCGTCCTGGACGGAGTAGTAGATCATCCAGGCGGAGCGGGCGCCGTCCTCGGTGAGCTTGCCCAGTCCGGCGACGGTCTTGCCGTCCTTCTGGAACATGCCGCCTTCCTGGCCCTCCCCGTCCCCCATCGACTGGAAATCCCAGCCGAGCACCGCGCCGTAGAAGGCCGCGGCGGCCCGGACGTCGGGAGCGCCCAGGTCGAGGAAGCAGGGTGAGCCCGGGGCGAAGTCGGTGGTGATCACTGGGAATCCCTTTCGTAGCTCCTGTGTGTCCTCAGCCTGACACCCGCCACTGACAATCGCCCGTCGACCGTCGAACACACGTTCCCGCCATGGGAGACTGCCGGGTCAGCGGACCCGACCGACGGACAGGAGCCCCGGATGACACCCGACCCGGCCGCCTCGGAGCCCGCGCCCGCGTGCCTGGCCTGCGACCTCACCGCCGGACGCGCCCCGCTGCCGGGCGGGGTCCTGCTGCGGGCCGGCTCCTGGGTGGTCGAGCACTGCGTCGGCCCGCTGGGCCTGGGCACGCTCGTGGTCAAACCGGCCCGGCACGTCCTGCATGTCGCCGATCTGGACACGGCGGAGGCCGCCGAACTGGGGCCCCTGCTGCGCCGGGTGAGCGCCGCCGTCACCGCCGTCCTGGCACCGGAGCAGGTCTATGTGTGCCTGTGGTCGCACGCGGGCGGGGTCCCCGGACACCTCCACTTCGTGGTGCAGCCCGTGGACCGGTCCACCCGCGTCCGCCACGGCGCCTTCGGCCCCCGCCTCCAGGCCGCGATGGCGGAGGCGGGTCACATGCCGGAGGCGGCCGAGGTGGAGCGGGTGTGCGGACGGCTGCGGGGGGTGCTGGGCGGGTGAGGCCGGGGGGCGGACGGCGGACGGCGTGATGGGGCTGGCACGCGTCTCCGCCCGACGGCGGACGCCGGACGGCCGGACGGGACGCGATCGGGGGCCGTGTCCGGACGACCAGACGGGACGGGCGCGGCCTCCGGCCGGACGCCGGACGATCCGATGGGACGCGATCGGCCGCCGTGTTCGGACGGCCGGACAGGACAGGCACGGCCTCCGGCCAGACGCCGGACCACCAGACGGGACGCGATCGGCCGCCGTGTCCCGACGGCGGCCGGACGGGACAGGCACGGCCTCCGGCCGGACGCCGGACCACCCGACGGGACGCGATCGGCCGCCGCGTCCCGACGGCCGGACAGGACGGGCGCGACCCCCGGCCAGACGCCGGACCACCCGACGGGACGCAATCGGCCGCCGCGTCCCGACGGCCGGACAGGACAGGCACGGCCTCCGGCCGGACGCCGGACGGGATGAGCGCGCGCCTCCTGGCCGGACGGCCGGACCGCGCGGGCACGCGCCGCCAGGGCCGGACCGCGCGAGTGTGGCCCTCGGCCCGACGGCCGGAGCGGATGAATGCGGGCAGCCTCGCCCGGTCCGCCGGGCCGGACGAGCGTGGCCCTCAGCCCGACGGCCAGAGCGGATGAACACCGGCAGCCTCCCCCGGACGCCCGGACGGCCGGGCCGCGCGGGTGCCCGTTAGCCTCGTCATCATGATCGGGATCTTCCGGGAAGGGCCGCGATGAACCACTCCTCTCCGCTGGGCGCCGCCACCACGCTGGCCGAACTCGCCGAGGACCCCCATCCACGGCTGGCACTGTTGCGGGCGGCCGAGCCCGTGTCCTGGGTGACCGAGCTGGGGGGTTGGCTGGTGACGCGGCGGGATCTCGCCGTGGAGGTGATGCGGGACGCCGCCGCCTTCACCGTCGACGATCCGCGGTTCTCCACCGCGCGCGTGGTGGGGCCCAGCATGCTGTCGCTGGACGGGGAGCGGCACGCGCGGCACCGGGAGCCGTTCGTCGCGGCCTTCAGGCCCCGGGAGGTGCGGCAGGGGTTCGAGGGGTTCGTCGAGGCGGAGACGGCACGGCTGATCGGGCGGTTCGCGGACGCCGGGGAGGCGGAGCTGCGGCGGGACTTCGCCGGGCCCCTGGCAGTCGCCGTGATGAGGGAGGCGCTCGGGCTCCGGGGCACCACCACGGACACGGTCCTCGCCTGGTACGACGCGATCGTGCGGGCGGTCGCCGAGCTGACCGCCGGACAGGTGGCGGGCGCCGCCGCCGGGGAGGCCGCCTATGCCCGGCTGCGGGCCGCCGTGGAGGAGACCGTCACGGACCGGGACGCCACGTCGCTGCTGGTGGCCGCCGCCGGGAAGCTCTCGGTGCCGGAGGTGGCGTCCAACGCGGCGGTGCTCATGTTCGGCGGGATAGAGACCACCGAGGCGATGATCACCAACGCGCTGCTGCATCTGCTGGACCACCCGGACCAGCTCGCCCTGGTCCGGGCCGAACCGGCGCTGCTGGACGGGGCCGTGGAGGAATCCCTGCGCCTCGAACCGGGCGCCGCGGTGGTCGACCGGTACGCCACCCGGGACATCGTGCTCGGCGCGGCGCGGATCCGGCGCGGGGATCTGGTCAGTGTGTCCCTGACCGGGGCCAACCGCGATCCGGCCGTCTTCCCCGACCCCGACCGTTTCGACGTGCGGCGCGACAACACCCGGCTCCAGCTGGCCTTCGCGCACGGCCCGCACTACTGCATCGGCGCCCATCTCGCCCGCCTGGAGACCCGGGTCGCCCTACGGCGGCTCCTGGAGCGGCTTCCGGGGCTGCGGCTCGATCCACGGCGGCCCGCGGCGCCGTACGGGCTGGTGTTCCGCAAGCCCCCGGAGCTGTATGTGCGCTGGGACGTCAGCTCGGCTGGGGCGGTGGTGTCGTGATGCGCCGGACGGCCTCCAGAGTGACCACGCGGTCGTGCGGTGCGCGGGCGAGGGCGCGGTGCAGGGTCAGGCCCTCGATGAGCGCGTCGAGCTGACGGGCCGTGTCGGCGTCGAAGTGCTTCTCCAGATGGACCCGGCTGCGGCGCATCCAGTCGTGCGTGAGGGCCCGGTAGGCGGGGCGGCGGGCGGCCAGCGTGTACAGCTCCTGGGTGAGCACCAGATCGCGCTGGGCGTCCTCGGCGGACAGCGCGTGCACCAGGTCGGCCACCGCCTCGACCGCCTCCGCGCGGTCCGCGGGCCGGGCGAGGAAGCCGCCGAAGAACACCACGAACTCGTCGGTGAACCGCTGGAACGCCTCGAACAGCAGCTCGTCGATCCCGGCGAAGTGGTACGTCATCGAGCCGAGGGGCACACCGGCCCGCGTGGCGATCTTCCGGTGGGAGACCCCCGCCACGCCCACCTCCGCGATCAGGTCGAGGGCGGCGCTGAGAATGCGCTCACGGCGCTGCGGGTCGGTGTGTCCGGTTGCCATGTCCGGAGTTTCTCAGGAACCACGCCGTCACGGTGGCGCTCTCACAGGGACCGCACCGCGCGGGCCGGGTTCCCGACGGCGACGGTGTCCGCGGGGACGTCCCGGGTGACGACCGCTCCGGCGCCGATCACCGCGTTGTCTCCGATGGTCACGCCCGGCAGCACGATGGCGCCGCCACCGAGCCACACGTTGTCGCCGACCGTGATGGGGCGGGCGGCCTCCAGCTTGTCCCTGCGGGGACCCGGCTCCAGCGGGTGGGTGGGGGTGAGCAGTTGTACGTTCGGGCCGATCTGGCAGTCCGCGCCGATCACGATGGCGGCGACGTCCAGCGCGGTCAGATTGAAGTTGACGAAGGTGCGGGCGCCGATGGTGAGGTTGTCGCCGTAGTCGACATACAGCGGGGGCCGGAGGTGGACGTCCTCGCCCAGGCCGCCCAGCAGTTCCGCGAGCAGCGGCCGGGCGGTCGCGGGGTCCTCGGTGTAGGCGGCCTGGTAGCGCGCCGCCAGCCGTACCGCGCGCTGCTGCCTGCGGGCGATCTCCGGGTCGTCGGCGATGTACAGGTCCCCGGCGAGCATCCGCTCATGCTGGCTGCGCGGGTCGTGGGCGAAGGAGTCGGTCGACATGCGCGCGATGGTACCGCCCGAAGTGTACGACCGTACGCTCGCCGGGGCGGCACACCGGGAACGCCCACCGCGCGGGGGCGGGTACGCGTGCCCGCCCCAAGGGGCCCGGTACGGAGGGCGGTCATAGGAGACCGGTACAGAGGGCCGACACATGAGGCCGGTATGCGTACCCGACACATGAGGCCGGTACGGAGGGCCGCCATACGGGCCGATGCGGAGGGTCGTCGCCCCGCCGCCCGCCCTACCGCGCCGGGCGCGTGCCCAGTACGCCCGCCAGGGCGATGACGAGCAGGCCGGCGAACGGCACCAGCAGCAGGCCGAGACGCAGTCCGGACGCGTCGGCGACCAGGCCGACGACGGGCGGCGAGAGCAGGAAGCCGAGCCGCATGAGCCAGGAGACGACGGTGAGGCCGGTGCCGGGTCTGAGGCCCGGGAGTGCGTCGGCGGCGGACATGGCGGCCGGGACGAGGGTCGCCACGCCGAAACCGGCCGCGGCGAAGCCCAGGATGGTGCCGGGCACCGAGGGGAAGGCCAGGGCCAGTCCCATGCCCCCGGCCGTGATCAGCCCGCCCGCGCGGGCCACCGTCCGCTGTCCGAACCGGTCCACCAGCCGGTCGCCCAGGAGCCGTCCGACGAACTGCGCGCCGACCAGCGCGATGTACCCGGAGGCGGCCAGCGCCGCCGCAGCGCCGAGGGAGCCGGACAGGTAGAGCGCGGCCCAGGAACTGCCCGCGTCCTCCACCAGGGTGCCCGCCATGGCGATCAGCACCAGTGCGGCCAGGACGTACGTCCGCCGGGAGGGGGTCATCACGGGACGGGCGGGTCCGGTCGCGGGGTCGGCGGCGCCGGGGTCGGCGGCCGGTTCGGTGTCGGGGCCGGGCAGACAGTGGCGCAGGGCGCCGAGCGCGGCGAGGCCGAACAGGACGGCGGAGACGGTCAGGTGCAGTCCGGCGGACAGGTCCAGGGCGATGGCGGCGGCGGCCATGGCACCGCCGAGGACGGCGCCGATGGACCAGATGGCGTGGAAGGAGTTGATGATCGAGCGCCCGTAGTGGCGCTGGACGCGCAGTCCGTGGGCGTTCTGCGCCACGTCCGTGATCGCGTCCATGGCCCCGCCCAGGAACAGCGCCGCGGCGAACACCAGCACGGAGGACGCCGTTCCCGCGCCGAGAATGGCGAGCCCGGTGAGCAGGGTCCCGGCCACCGCGGCGCGCGCCGAGCCGAAGCGGCGGATCACCATCCCGGCGCCGAGGCCCGCCACGATGGCACCGGTCGGGAACGCGGCGATGGCCAGCCCATAGGCCGTGTTCCCGATGCCCAGGTCGGCCTTGATCTGCGGATAGCGCGGCAGGACGTTCGCGAACAGCGCGCCGTTGGTGAAGAAGAGGACGGCCACCGCCGCGCGGGCCCGCCGTTCGCGCAGGGCAGGCCGTACCTGCACATCGAGTGTCATGGGCGGGAGCGTACCCCTGGAGCGTACGATCGTACACTCCTGGGGCGGGGCGCACCGGAGCGTGCCGGAGTGGCGGGGGCGTCAGCCGAGTTCGTCGTGGCGGCCCAGGAAGCGGAAGGTGCCGCCGCGCGCCTGGAACAGGAAGTACGCCGTGCCGGGGGCCAGGGTGCGGGTGCCGTCGGTGGTGAAGCGGAGCGGCTTGGCCAGACCGTCGTAGGCCACGGTGAACAGTCGTTGGGACACCGCGCCCGGCTCGCTGCCGGGGCCGTCGCCCAGTTCCTCCAGCGTGTGGGCGACCAGGCCCACGGCGTCGTACGCCTCCGGTGACCAGCGGGCGGGCGGGACGCCGAACCGTGCCCGGTGGGCGTCGCGGAAGGCGGCGGGGGCGCTGCCCGGGTCGGTGAAGGGCGCGGCGAGGACCCAGTCCTGGGCGGCGGGTCCGGCCTGGTCGGGGAAGGCGGGGTCCATGAGGTGCCAGGTGCCCAGGCACGGTCCGGTGAAGCCGGCGCCGCGCAGGGCGCGGGCGCAGCGGGCGGCCCGCGCGGGTGCCGTGCTCGTGAGGACGACGGCCTGCGCGCGGGTGGCGAGCGCCGCGCGGACGGCGGGCCCGAAGTCGTCCGTGTCCGCGCCGACCGGATGGACCGTCGCCGTGCCTCCGGCGGGCGGGGTCCGGATGAGCGCGGTGGCGAGGGCCGTCCCTGTGCGCCCCGCAGCCCGGTCGTCGATCACGGCGGTCCGCGCGACGGGGCGTACGTCCCGCAGATAGCTCAGCACGGGCAGCGCCAGGTACGCGTCGGGGGCCCGGGTCGCGCACACGGTGGTGAACCGGGTCTCCCCCGCGCCGAGTTCGGTGCCGTCCGCCGAGATCAGCACCATCGCCGTACGGGCGTCCTGGTATAGCGGGGCGGCGGCGACGGCCGCCGTGGCGGTGCCCAGGCCCAGCACCGCGCTCACCCCGGTGGTGAGGAGCCGCCGGGCGCTCTGCCGGGCGCGGGCCGCCTCGCCCCGGTCGTCGGCGGTCTCCAGCGCCAGCCGGAAGGCGATGCCGGGGCGCGCGTTGTGCTGCTCCACGGCGAGCCGCGCGCCGCGCTCCTGCGCCGCCGCGTCCGCCTTTCCCGGGCCGCCGAGGTCGCCCTGGAAGCCGAGGGTACGGACGGGGAGGGCGTCGCCCGCGCCACCGCCGCGTCCGGCGACCAGATAGGCGGTGACGCCGCCGCCTGCGGCGAGCAGGGAGGCCGCGGCGGCGCCCGCGCGCAGGACACGGCGGCGGTCGGGGTCGGGTGCGGCGGGTGCGGGCTCCTCGGGCACCCGGCGGGGCGTCGGGACGTCCAGGGCCCGCGCGGAGCGTTCCGCGACGATCCGCAGCAGGGCGGGCGGCAGCCAGTCCTCCTCGCCGCCGGACGGCATCCGCGTGAGCGGGACGCGCGGGTCGCGCAGGGTCGCCGCGAGCTGCCGCGCGGTGGGCCGCGCCGCCGGGTCCTTGGCGAGACAGGCGGCGAGCACCGGCCGCAGTCCGGCGGGGACCCCGGCGAGTTCCGGTGCCTCGTGGACGGTGCGGAAGAGGACCCCTGCGGCGTGTCCGGAGCCGAACGGGCGCCGCGCGGAGGCCGCGTACGCGAGAACGCCCCCCAGGGAGAACACATCGCTCGGCGGCCCGACCTCCCCGGCCCCGGCCCGCGCCTGTTCCGGGGCGAGATAGCCGGGCGTACCGAGGACGGCGTCGGGCGCGGTGAGCGCCGTGGCACCGGCCGCGCGGGCGACACCGAAGTCGATGAGCCGGGGCCCGTCCAGGGCGAGCAGCACATTGCCCGGCTTCACGTCCCGGTGCACCAGGCCCGCGCCATGGACCACGGCCAGCGCCTCGGCGAGCCGTACGCCCAGGACGCGTACGGCGGACAGGGGCAGCGCCCCCGACCCGTCGACCGCCTCCACCAAGGAGGGTCCTGGCACGAACTCGGTGGCGAGCCAGGGCTCGCGGGCCTCGGTGTCGGCGGCGAGCACGGGGACCAGCCAGCGAGCGGGCCCCGCCCCAGGGGCCGCCGTCTCCCCTTCCCGGGACCCCGTCAGCGCCCGTACGGCCGCCACCTCGCGGCGGAAACGCACCCGGAACGCGGGATCGGCCGCGTGTTCCGCGCGGATCGTCTTGAGGGCGACGAGGGTGCCGCCGGGGGTGCGGGCGAGATAGACCACGCCCATGCCGCCCGCGCCGAGCCGCGCCAGGAGCCGGTGACCGCCGATGTCCTCGGGATCGGCGGCCGACAGGGGCCGCATCAGAGCTGGACCTTGCCCTCGTAGGCGAACCGGCCGCCCCGCACCACGTACCGGAAGACCTCATGGCCGGTGAGCCACCGGTACTCCGGATCGAACGCGTAGGTCCGCACCAGGCCCCTGTACGTACCCTTGGCCAGCAGGTCGAACAGGCGCTCCCGGGACGGCCGGCCGCCCGCCTCGGTGATCCGGGTGATGACCATGCGGGCCACGTCGTACGCCTCGGCGGCCCAGTACGGGGGCGGGGAGCCGTAGCGCGCGCGGTAGGCGGCGGCGAAGGCGCGGACCGGACCGGCCGTGGGGTCGATGTACGGGGCGAAGGTCTGCCAGCCGTCCGCGGCGGCACCGGCGGCGGCCAGGAACGCGGGGCGCGCGGCCGGGTGGCCGAGGACGCGCAGCCCGTCGTAGTCCGCCGCGGCGAGGGCGCGGGCGACGGCGGCGCCCCGTTCGGGAGTTCCCATGTAGACGATGCCGTCGGGCCCGTCGGGACCGTCGGCGAGCAGCTCGGACACCACCGGGGCGAGGTCCTGGGCCAGCCGGGGCACGACCCGGGGCGCACCGGCGATCTCCAGCACCCCGAGGCTCTGGAACATGGTCTGGCCGAGTTGCCAGGCCGGGGAGGAGCCCGCGCGGTCGATGAGGACGGCCACCTCGCGGGCGCCCTGGGTGTGGACGGAGAAGGCGGCGGCGACGGGGAGGCCGGTGTAGCCGGGGACGGCCTGGAGGAAGCGGCGGGGCTGGGAGGTGCCGTAGACGGACAGCGCGGAGGACGCGGTGAGCTGCGGGACGAGCCGTTCGTCGTAGCTGTCGAGGCTGGCGCCGGTGGTGTCGTCGCCGGTGGAGCCGATGACGGCGAGCAGGTCGCGGTCGGCGGCGAGGGTACGGGCGACCGCGCGGGCGCGGGCGGGGTCGTCGCCGTCGTCGGCGGTCTCCAGGGTGAGCGTGAAGGGCTTGTCCCGGCGGGCGTTGAACTGCTCGACGGCCAGCCGGACCCCGCGCTCCTGGGCCCGTCCCACGTCCTTCTGACCACCGCTCAGATCGGCCTGCACGCCGAGGACCCAGCGGCGCGCGGCGGGCCCGGCGCCCGGCGCGGTGCCGTCGTCACGCAGGGCGGCCCAGGCGGCGGCCCCACCGAGGGCCGCGACCAGGGCGGAGGCGCCGCCGAGGGCGAGGAAGCGGCGGCGGGAGGAGGGGGCGGGAACTTCCGTGGACGGGGCGTCCGTTGTCGGGTCGAGGGCGGTGGCCTCGATGTCGGGGAGGTCGAGCAGAGCGGCGGAGCGGTCCGCGACGAGCCGGACGACGGGGGCGGGGAGCCAGTCGTCCAGCGGTGGGCCGTCGGTGAGCGCCTCGTCCAGTTCCCGGGCGGTGGGGCGGTCGGCCGGGTCCTTGGCGAGACAGTGCAGGAGGACGGTCCGGAGGTCGTCGGGGACACCGTCGAGATCGGGTTCGTCGTGGACGGTGCGGTAGAGCAGGGCGTCGGCGGTGCCGGTGCCGAAGGGGAGGCGGCCGGTGACGGCGTAGGAGAGCAGACAGCCGAGGGCGAAGACATCACCGGCGGCGGTGGCGGGCTCGGCCAGCGCCTGTTCGGGTGCGAGGAAGCCGGGGGTGCCGACGATCATGTCGGCGGAGGTGAGCGCGGTCTCCCCGGGGGCGCGGGCGATCCCGAAGTCGATGAGCCGGGGTCCGTCCAGGGCGAGCAGCACATTGCCGGGCTTGACGTCCCGGTGGACGAGTCCGGCGGCGTGGACGGCGGTCAGGGCGCGGGCCAGCATCCCGCCGAGGACCCGGACCCCGGGCGCGGGCAGCGGGCCGGTGGCGGCGACGGCCTCGGCGAGCGAGGGGCCGGGCACGAAGGCGGTGGCGAGCCAGGGGGCCGGGGCGTCCGGGTCGGCGCCGGTGACCGGCACGGCCCAGGGGCTGTCGACGCGCCGGGCGGCGGCGACCTCCCGCCGGAAGCGGGCGCGGAACTCGGGCTGGTCGGCGTACTCGGGCAGGATCACCTTGACGGCGGCGAGTTCACCGGACGCGGCGCGGCCGAGGTAGACGACACCCATGCCACCGGCGCCGAGCCGGGCGAGCAGCCGGTGTCCGCCGATCCGGACGGGGTCGGTGGGGATGAGGTTCTCGGTCACGCGCCACCGCCTTTCGGGCCGGTGGCGGAGGGGGAGGGCGTGCCCGTACCGGCGGTCGGGCCCGCCGAACGCGCCGGGTCGGACGGGGCTGCGGGAGCTTCGGGTTCGGACGGGTCTGCGGAGGCTTCCGGTTCGGACGGGGCTGCGGAGGCGGCCGGTTCGGAGAGACCCGCAGAGACCGCCGGATCGGACAGACCCGCCGGGACCACCGGTTTGGACAGACCCGCCGGGACGGCACGCTCGGACAGGTCCGCCAGGACGGCCGGTCCGGACAGGCCCGCAGAGACCGCCGACTCGGACAGACCCGCCGGGACGGCCCGCTCGGACGGGTCCGCAGCGACCGCCGGTTCGGACAGGTCCGCCAGGACTGCCGGTCCGGACAGACCCGCAGAGACAGCCCGCTCGGACAGGTCCGCACCGACCGCCGGTCCGGACAGGTCCGCCAGGACGGCCCGTCCGACCAGACCCGCAGAGACAGCCCGCTCGGACGGGCCCGCACCGACCGCCGGTTCGGACAGCCCCGCAGAGACCGCCGACTCGGACGGGTCCGCCGGGACGGCCGAGGCCGCCGGGTCCCGCTCCAGTGCCCCCCGCACCTTCGATCCCATGCCCACATGCGGATCCCGCACCTGATCCAGCAGTTCGGACTGGTTCCAGCCCTTGGCGCCCTTCGCGGACACGGCGAGGGTGACGGGGCCGATGCGGGTCTGCCGCCAGACGTAGGGGTGCGTGCCGCCGTCCTGGAGGTGGGTGTAGTCGCCGATCTCGGTGAGGGAGTCGTCGGCGAAGCCGTTCCCGGACTCGCCGAGCCCGGCGGGCACGTCGTTGAGGGAGGTCACCATCTCGTCGGCGCGCAGCCGCTGGGTGGGGCAGCGCAGTGTCTCCTCCAGCACCTCGGCGTTCTCCCAGTCGGCGAGTTCGGCGGTGCGGTGCACGGTGACGACGGCGGACAGCCGCACCATGCCCCGGCCGTCGCTCGCGGGTATCCGGTAGGAGCGGGTGAGCGTGGCGAGGACGCCGTCCGGACGGGGCCGCTGCTCCCAGACGCAGTCGTCCCCGAGGACGGCCCAGCGCCGGGGATCGCTCTCGTAGGGGTTCTGGCGGACGGCGGCGGGGCCGAAGTCGGCGGGTCCGGGCAGGACGGCACGGACCAGTCGGGCGGCCTCGGCGCCGGAGCCGGGCACCTTGTCGGGGTCGATGTCGACAGCCCCGCTCGGCGATGCGGACGGCGTCGGGGATGGGGACGGGGACACCGCGCCGTCCCGCTTCCCCGTGGCCGACCCGTCCGGTGCGCCGCCGCTCGTCGTGCACCCCGCGAGCAGCAGCCCGCCCGCCGCGACGGCACATCCGAGCCGTGCCGTTCCGCCCCTCAGGACCACGACCGGTCCCCCTTCGGATCGTCAGCTCACCGGGCGCGCCACGCCCGGTGCCGTCGGGGCGATGCTAGACAGCAACGGGCGTACGCACACGCTCAGTTGACGATCATGTGGCACAGCCGTGCCCCGGCTGTCACACAGCGGGTACGCGGCCGTGCGCCAGGGCCGTGCGCAGCAGGCGGAGCTGTCCGATCTCGGCGATGTTCTTCATCAGCTCCGCGTTCGCCCAGGCGACGGTGTGGCCGAGGGTGCGGTCGGTGCCCTCGCCCCAGGGGAAGGCGCAGGGGCGGTCGAGGGCGTCGTCGGTGAGGCGGTCGAGGCCGTCCAGCCAGTCGTCGCGCAGGGCGCCGAGCCAGCCGGTGACGGCTGCCGGGTCGTCGCCGGGCCAGCGGACCCCGGTCCGTTCGCGCGGGGTACGGCCGTGCAGATGGTCGGTGGCGGTGCCCAGCCACCAGCCCAGGTGCCAGCTCACCCAGCCGAGGGTGGGCACCGGTACGGGGTCCGGCTCGGTGTCCGCCCAGTCCGGCACCCAGTGGCCCGCGGCGTCCTGGCGCAGGGTCCAGCACAGCGGGGCGGGTTCCCACAACAGGTCGCCGGGGGCCAGCCGGTCCAGGTGGTAGGCGAGCAGCGACCAGGCCAGCTCGGACTGTCCGCGCAGCAGTTCGCTTCGGGAAGAGATCACCGGGCGACCCTCGCACAGGGGGGTGAGGGCCGCCAACGGGTTATCAGGGGGCGCGTACGGTCGGGCGGAGGCGGCCCGTACGACCTGCCCCCACCGGACCTCCACGGCTCCGAACCCCTCAGACCACCTCGACCAGCAGATCCCCGCCCTCCACCTGCTGGACGCGGTTGATGGCCAGCCGGGTGACCCGCCCTCCCGAGGGCGCGGTGATCGCGGCCTCCATCTTCATCGCCTCGATGGTGGCGACCGTGGCGCCCGTCTCGACCTCGTCGCCCTCGCGCACCGCGAGGGTGACCACCCCGGCGAACGGGGCGGCGACATGCCCGGGGTTGCTCCGGTCGGCCTTCTCGGTGACCGGGATGTCGGAGGCGGCCTTGGTGTCGCGGACCTGGATGGGGCGGAGCTGTCCGTTGAGCCCGGCCATCACGGTGCGCATCCCGCGTTCGTCGGCCTCGCCGATGGCCTGGAGTTCGATCAGCAGCCGGACGCCGGGCTCCAGGTCGACGGCGTACTCCTTGGCGGGGCGCAGGCCGTAGAAGAAGTCCTTGCTGTCCAGGACGCTGGTGTCGCCGTAGGACTGGCGGTGGGTCTCGAAGTCGCGGGTGGGGCCGGGGAAGAGCAGCCGGTTGAGGGTGGTGCGGGGGGACTTCTCCAGTCCGTCGCGGTCCTCGGGGGACAGGTCCGCGACGGGCTTGGCGGCGGCGCGGCCCTTGAGGGCCTTGGTGCGGAACGGTTCGGGCCAGCCGCCGGGCGGGGTGCCGAGTTCGCCGCGCAGGAAGCCGATGACGGAGTCGGGGATGTCGAAGCGGTCCGGGGTCTCCTCGAAGTCCCTCGGGGTGACCCCGGCGCCGACCAGGTGCAGGGCGAGGTCGCCGACCACCTTGGACGACGGGGTGACCTTGACCAGCCGGCCGAGGATACGGTCGGCGGCCTCGTACATCGCCTCGATCTCCTCGAAGCGGTCGCCGAGTCCGAGGGCGACGGCCTGGGTGCGCAGATTGGAGAGCTGGCCGCCGGGGATCTCATGGTGGTAGACGCGGCCGGTCGGGGAGGCGAGTCCGGCCTCGAAGGGCGCGTACACCCGCCGGACGCTCTCCCAGTAGGGCTCCAGGTCGCCGACGGCCTGGAGGTCGAGGCCGGTCGGGCGGTCGGAGTGGTCGGTGGCGGCGACGATCGCGGACAGCGACGGCTGGGAGGTGGTCCCGGCCATGGAGGCGACGGCCCCGTCCACCGCGTCGACCCCGGCCTGCACGGCGGCGAGGTAGGTGGCGAGCTGGCCGCCCGCCGTGTCGTGGGTGTGCAGGTGGACCGGCAGGTCGAACTCCCGGCGCAGCGCGGCCACCAGGGTCGCGGCGGCGGGGGCGCGCAGCAGGCCCGCCATGTCCTTGACGGCCAGGACATGGGCCCCGGCCTCGACGATCTGCTCGGCGAGCCGCAGATAGTAGTCGAGGGTGTAGAGCCGCTCGCCCGGGTCGGACAGGTCGGCGGTGTAGCAGAGCGCGACCTCGGCGACGGCCGTGCCGGTCTCCCGTACGGCGTCGATGGCGGGGCGCATCTGGCCGACGTCGTTGAGGGCGTCGAAGATGCGGAAGATGTCGATGCCGGTGGCCGCGGCCTCCTGCACGAACGCGTCGGTGACCTCGGTGGGGTACGGGGTGTAGCCGACGGTGTTCCGGCCGCGCAGCAGCATCTGGAGACAGAGGTTGGGCGCGGCCTCACGCAGCGCGGCGAGCCGCTCCCAGGGGTCCTCGGCGAGGAAGCGCAGGGCGACGTCGTAGGTGGCGCCGCCCCAGCACTCCAGGGAGAGCAGTCCGGGCAGGGTGCGGGCGACGGTCGGGGCGACGGCGAGCAGGTCCTTGGTGCGGACCCGGGTGGCCAGCAGGGACTGGTGGGCGTCGCGGAACGTGGTGTCGGTGACGCCGAGCAGCGGGGACGCGCGCAGGGCGCGGGCGAAGCCCTCGGGGCCGAGTTCGGCCAGCCGCTGGCGGGAGCCCGCGGGCGGTTCCCCGGCGGGCAGCGGCGGGAGCTTGGTGGTGGGGTCGATGAGGTCGGGGCGCTCGCCGTGCGGCTTGTTGACGGTGATGTCGGCGAGGTAGGTGAGCAGTTTGGTGCCGCGGTCCGCAGAGTGGCGGGCGGTCAGCAGCTGCGGGCGCTGCTCGATGAACGAGGTGGTGACCCGTCCGGCCTGGAAGTCGGGGTCGTCCAGGACCGCCTGGAGGAACGGGATGTTGGTGGCCACGCCCCGGATGCGGAACTCGGCGACCGCGCGCCGGGCCCGGCCGATCGCGGCGTTCAGGTCCCGGCCCCGGCAGGTCAGTTTGACCAGCATGGAGTCGAAGTGGGCGCTGATCTCCGTACCGGCGTGGGTGGTGCCGCCGTCGAGGCGGATGCCGGAGCCGCCGGGTGAGCGGTAGGCGCTGATCCGGCCGGTGTCGGGGCGGAAGCCGTTGGCGGGGTCCTCGGTGGTGATCCGGCACTGGAGGGCGGCGCCGCGCAGCACCACCGTGTCCTGGGACAGGCCGAGGTCGGCGAGGGTCTCGCCGGACGCGATGCGCAGCTGGGCCTGGACCAGGTCGACGTCGGTCACCTCCTCGGTGACGGTGTGCTCGACCTGGATGCGCGGGTTCATCTCGATGAAGACATGGTTGCCGTCGCGGTCGAGGAGGAACTCGACGGTGCCGGCGTTGCGGTAGCCGATCTCGCGGGCGAAGCGGACGGCGTCGGCGCAGATCCGGTCCCGCAGCTCCGGGTCCAGGTTGGGCGCGGGGGCGAGTTCGATGACCTTCTGGTGGCGGCGCTGGAGCGAGCAGTCCCGTTCGAAGAGGTGGATCACGTTCCCGTCGCCGTCGGCGAGGATCTGCACCTCGATGTGGCGGGGCTCGACCACGGCCTTCTCCAGGAAGACGGTGGGGTCGCCGAACGCGGAGGCGGCCTCCCTGGAGGCGGCCTCGATGGACTCGCGCAGCGCGGCCGGGTCCTCGACGCGCCGCATCCCGCGTCCGCCGCCGCCCGCGACGGCCTTCACGAACACCGGGAAGCCGATCTCGGCGGCGGCCCGGACGAGTGCGTCGACGTCCGTGGAGGGCTGTGAGGAGCCGAGGACGGGGACGCCCGCCGCGCGGGCGGCGGCCACCGCGCGGGCCTTGTTCCCGGTCAGCTCCAGGATGTCGGCGTCCGGTCCGACAAAGGTGATGCCCGCCTCGGCGCAGGCGCGGGCCAGCTCCGGGTTCTCGGACAGGAAGCCGTAGCCCGGGTACACGGCGTCGGCCCCGGCGCGCCGGGCGGCCCGGACGATCTCGTCCACGGAGAGGTACGCCCGCACGGGATGGCCGGGTTCGCCGATCTCGTACGCCTCGTCCGCTTTCAGCCGGTGGAGCGAGTTGCGGTCCTCGTGCGGGAAGACGGCGACCGTGCGCGCGCCCAGCTCATAGCCGGCGCGGAAGGCGCGAATCGCGATCTCACCTCTGTTGGCGACCAGTACCTTGCGGAACATGCTCCATCCCTTCGCGGCCCTCCCGGTGACGAGGACCATGGTCGCCGCGCGGTCGACGTCACGCCATGTGAGCAACGCCACTTTCCCGGACAAGTCAGCGGGTGTCCGCCGGTCGGCGCAGTGGACGGGCGCCGGAGTGTCGCGCGGGCTCCGGATGTTGTGCCACGAGCACGATGGCGTGGCGGCCGGGGTGTTGCAGGGTCGTGAAACGATCCCCGGCGCCCTTGACCTGCCCGAGCGCCGGTCCGCAGGCTCGACGGCATGACCGCGACCCTGACGCGCCTTCCGTACCGGTGCCCTTGCCGGGCCTTCGCCCGCCGGGCTGCCCGTCCCTGTCGCTGATCGTCCCGCGCCCGTCGCCGCACTCCGGGCGTGGCGTGTTGTCCACCGCCGCGCACGGCGCCCGGCCGACCCTCGGGCGGGCGTGTCCGCCACCGCACGGGACCCCGGCGAGTCTTGTGGCCCCGGGCGGCCTCACCGGTGCCGTATGCGCCCCCGCGCGGGACCCCGTCCGGTTCCGGCCGGAGGCGCCCCTATGGAGCCCCGCCCACGAGTCCCCCTGGGGTGGTCTTCTTCGGCGACCAGCACCATCTGCACGCCGCCGGGCACGAGGCGTTCGGGCGGCTGCTGGGCGATCTGGTCGCCCACCCGACCGTGCCGTCCGTGGACGGCCGCTACGCGCGGCTGCGCGCGGTGCACACCAACGACTACGACTACGCGGCGGCGCTTTCGGACGCGGTACCGGCCGAACGGGAGCAGCACCGCGAGGTGTTCACGGCGGTCACCTTCCGCACCGAGCACCCGGTGGCGCGGTCCACCCGGAGACCGGGGGGGGGCGACTACGGCCCTGTAGCCCCCCGCACAGCCCCAACGGCCCCTACGACCCCAACGACCCCTACGGCTGGCCCAGCGTCCCCGTCCGTCCCGCCGCGTACCGGATACCCCCCAGCACATGTGCCAGGAACCCCGGTTCGGCGAAGGACTCCTTGGTGTGTCCGCCGCCGGTGTAGAAGGCACGGCCCCCGGCGTACGGGCGGCACCAGGCGATGGGGTGGTCGCCGCCCATCGTGCCGCCGTCGTAGGAGTCCTCGTCCAGGGAGGCGAGGACATGGGTGTACGCCCGGGGGCTGGCGGCGAAGTTGTACCACTCGTCGACCCGGGGCCAGCTGTCGCCCAGGTGCTCGGTCGCCGGGTGGGTGCGGTCCTCGACGCGGACGGTCGCCTTCTGCACCTCGGGGTGGGAGCTGAAGTACGCGCCGACCAGAGCGCCGTAGAACGGCCAGTCGTGCTCGGTGTCGGCGGCGGCGTGGATGCCCGCGTAGCCGCCCCCGCCCCGGATGTAGTCCTCGAAGGCGGCCTTCTGGGAGGTGTCGAGCACCTCGCCGGTGGTGGAGAGGAAGACGACGACGTGATAGCGGGCCAGGTTCTTGGCGGTGAACGCCCCGGAGTCCTCGGTGGCGTCGACGTCGAAGCCGTTGTCGGCGCCGAGCCGGTGCAGCGCGGCGATGCCCGCCGGGATGGAGTCGTGGCGGAAGCCCGCGGTCTTGGTGAAGACAAGGACATGCAGGGCTTCGCCGGGCACGGGGACCTCCTGGAACGGTGCTGCGATCAGCGCAGTTGAAAGTAAATTGGCTTGACAAATCAGTCAAGAGGCCAGATCGCGCGACACGCCCGAGCGCGCGCGGAACGCCCCTTCACCACCCCTCCCACCTGGCACTCTTGTCCGGCGCCTTGACCGGTCCGACGCACGCTCCTAATTTGTCCACCGAGTCGACAAATTAGCCCGGCCGACGGTCTGGACGCTCTCGGCCCCGGGTGTGCGGCCTCGCGGAGCCCCGGGACGAGGGGCGCGCGGAGCCCTGACGCAGCAGCACGGTGCCACCCCCCGAACGCAGCACGCCTCCGCGTACCCCGCTCGCCGATTTGAGGTGCCCATGCCACCGTCCATGTCACCATCCATGCCACCCATGTCCCGTCCGCCGCACCTCCACCGCCACCGGCGCCCCAGACGCCTCCCCCGCTTCCCCCACTTCCCCCGCTTCCCCCGCTTCCCCCGCCTCCTGCGACTCCACCGGCTGCGCGGCGCGGCGGGGCGGGCCCTCGCGGTCGTCGTCGCCCTGCTGCTGGTCACCGCCGGGGCCGCCACCGCGCAGCCCGCCGCACAGCCCGCCGCCCAGCCCGGCGTTCAGAAGACCGGTCGCTTCGACGCGCTGGTCTTCAGCAAGACCGCCGGTTACCGGCACGGCGCGATCCCCGCCGGGATCGCCGCGATCGAGAAGCTGGGCGCCGCCCACGGCTTCTCGGTCACCGCCACCGAGGACGCGGCCGTCTTCACCGACGAGGCGCTCGCCGCGTACGAGGTGGTCGTCTTCCTGTCCACCACCGGCGAGGTGCTCGACCCCGCCCAGCAGGCCGCGTTCGAGCGGTACATCAAGGCGGGCGGCGGCTACGCGGGGGTCCACGCGGCCTCCGACACCGAGTACGACTGGGCGTGGTACGGCGATCTCGTCGGCGCCTACTTCAAGAGCCACCCGGCTCCGCAGCGGGCGAGCGTCAAGGTGGAGGACCCGGCGCACCCGTCCACGGCGAAGCTGCCGGTGCGCTGGGAGCGGACCGACGAGTGGTACGACTTCCGCGCCGATCCGCGCGGCGAGGTGCATGTGCTGGCCTCGCTGGACGAGACCTCGTACACCGGCGGCACGATGGGCGCCGAGCACCCGATCTCCTGGTGCCAGAACTACGAGGGCGGCCGGTCCTGGTACACCGGCATGGGCCATGAGTCGGCGAGCTACACCGACACGAAGTTCCTGTCGCATCTGCTGGGCGGAATCCGTACCGCCGCCGGGGTGCTGGCCGCCGACTGCACGGCGTCGCTGACCAGCGGCTTCCAGAAGGTGCCGGTGGACGAGAACACCAGCAACCCGATGGAGCTGACCATCGCCGACGACGGCCGGGTCCTCTACATCGACCGCGGTGGTGAGGTCCGGGTGGTGCGTACCGACGGCACCGTCCTCACCGCGGGCGACCTCGATGTCTACACCGGCCAGGAGTTCGGGCTGCTGGGCATCGCGCTCGACCCGGACTTCGACCGCAACGGCTGGCTGTATCTGTACTACTCGCCCGCCGGCACCCAGCCCGTCGACCGGGTCTCCCGGTTCACCGTCAAGGACGACGACACGCTCGACGCCGCCAGTGAGAAGGTGCTGCTGACGGTGGACGTGCAGCGCCAGGAGTGCTGCCACGCGGGCGGCGCCATGGAGTTCGACGGCGACGGCAACCTGTACATCACCACCGGCGACAACTCCAACCCGTTCGCCTCCGACGGCTACACCCCGATCGACGAACGCGCGGGCCGCAGCGCCTGGGACGCGCAGGCCACGTCCGCCAACAGCGCCGTGCTCAACGGCAAGGTGCTGCGGATCAAGCCCCGCAAGAACGGCACGTACGGCATCCCCCAGGGCAATCTGTTCCGCCCGGGGACCCCGGACACCCGGCCCGAGATCTACGCGATGGGCTTCCGCAACCCGTTCCGTATCGGTGTCGACCCGGCCACCGACCATCTCTTCGTCGCCGACTACGGGCCCGACGCGGGCAGTGCCAGCCCGACCCGCGGCCCCGACGGACGCGTCGAGTGGAACATCGTCGACAAGCCCGGCTTCTACGGCTGGCCCTACTGCGTCGGCGCCAACACCCCGTACCACGACTACGACTTCGCGACCGGCACCGCGGGCGCCGCCTTCGACTGCTCCGCGCCCGTCAACGACTCACCGCACAACACGGGGGTGACGAAGCTGCCCGCCGCCCAGCCCGCCGAGCTGTGGATGGGCAAGTCCGCCTCCGGCGTCCCGGAGATCGGCCCGAGCGGCGCGCCGATGACCAGCGGGGCGTACGACTACGACCCCCGGCTGGAGTCGGACCGCAAGTGGCCGGCGTACTTCGACGGCAAGGCGGTGTACGGCGACTGGAACGACGGGCGGCTGTTCACCGTGCAGCCCGACCGCGGGCGCACCGGCGTGTCCGATGTGAACGCCCTGCTCCAGGGCATGGACTTCACCCGGCCGCACGCCCTCCAGTTCGGTCCGGACGGGGCGCTGTACGTCATCGACTGGGGCACCGGCTTCGGCGGCGACAACGCCGACTCCGGCGTGTACCGGGTGGACTATGTGCAGGGCAACCGCTCCCCCATCGCCCGCTTCACCCCGGACCGGACCTCGGGCCCGGTGCCGCTCGCGGTGTCCTTCGACGCGGGTGACTCCCACGACCCGGACGGCACACCGATCACCTACTCCTGGGACTTCGACGGGGACGGCGGCCAGGACAGCACCGATCCCTCCCCGTCGTTCACCTACTCCCAGCCGGGCCGGTTCACCGCACAGTTGACCGTGACCGACCCCGACGGGCGTACGGCGGTGGCCGGGGTCGACATCACCGCGGGCAACACCGCCCCCACCATCGAGGTCCGGGCCCCGGTGGACGGCGGGCTGTTCACCTTCGGCGACACCCTCGCCTACGAGGTGACGGTGACCGATCCGGAGGACGGCCCGGTGGACTGCGACGAGGTGATCGTCCAGCCCGGCCTCGGTCATGACGACCACTCGCACGGCTACGACCAGTACCGGGGCTGCTCGGGCAGCTTCCCGCTGCCCGGCGACGCGGGCCACACCGGCGCCAATGTGTTCGGCACGGTCACCGTCACCTACACCGACCACGGCAGCGGCCAGGTGCCCGCGCTGACCACGCAGGAGGTGCTGGTGCTCCAGACCAAGCACCGCGAGGCCGAGCACTTCGACACCACCGGCCGGGTACCGTCCGCGCCCGGCGGCGGGGACATCGGTGTGGCCACCGAGGACACCGGGGACTCCGCGGGCGGCGGACGGAACATCGGCTGGATCGACGACGGCGACTACTGGGCCTGGGACCCGGTCAATCTGACGAACATCGACGAGATCTCCCTGCGGGCCGCCTCACCGACGAACGGCGCCACCGTCGAGGTGCGCACCGGTGACCCCGAGGGACCGGTGGTCGCCACGATCCAGGTCGCCCCCACCGGGGGCTGGCAGTCGTACCAGGACGTCAAGGCCCCGGTGAGCGGTGCCGGCGCCACGGACAGCGGTCCGCTGTACTTCGTGAAGACCAGGGGCGAACTCAATGTCAACTGGGTCGACTTCCTCGGCCGGGGCATCACACAGGAGGCGACGACACCATGACCCCACCCGATGTCTCCCGGCGGATCTTCCTCGCCGGAGCGGGCGCGCTCGGCACCGTCCCGCTCACGGCGACCGCCGCGCACCCCGCACCCGGCGGGCGCCGCGCCACCACCCCGGGCCTCACCCTCTGGTACGACGAGCCCGCCACGGCCTGGGAGTCGCAGTCGCTGCCGCTCGGCAACGGGGCGCTGGGCCTGTGCTTCTTCGGCGGAACGGGTCGCGAACAGCTGCAGTTCAACGAGAAGACGCTGTGGAGCGGCGGGCCCGGCGCGCCCGGCTACAACCACGGCAACTGGACCTCGCCCCGGCCCGGCGCGCTCGCCGAGGTGCAGCAGCGCATCGCGGCCGAGGGCCGGGCCACCCCGGACTGGGTGGCGCAGAAGCTGGGCCAGCCCAAGACCCACTTCGGCTCGTACCAGACGTTCGGCGACATCTGGCTCCAGCAGGCCCGCGACCCGGTCGGGGCCACCGGCTACCGCCGCCACCTGGACATCGCCGAGGCCGTCGGCGGAGTCACCTACACCTGGGAGGGGGTCACCTACACCCGTGAGTACTTCGTGTCGGCCACCGACGGAGTGGCCGTGGCCCGGCTGGCGGCGAGTCAGCCCGGACGGATCTCCGTCACGGTGTCGGTGACCACCCCGGCGGGCCGCCCGGCGGCCCTGTCGGCGTCCGGCGGCCGGATCACCCTCACCGGCAGGCTCTCCGACAACCAACTGCGGTACGCCTCCCAGCTACGGGTCCTCCACCAGGGCGGTACCCGCCGGGACAACGCGGACGGCTCGGTCACCGTGACCGGCGCCGACACGGTGACCCTCGTCCTGGCCGCCGCCACGGACTACGCGGCGCGCTACCCGGACTACCGCACCGGCACCGACCCGAACGGCCCGGTCACCCAGCGGGTGGACGCCGCCGCGGCGAAGGGCTTCACGGCGCTGCGCGCGGCCCATGTCGCGGACCACCGGGCGCTGTTCGACCGGGTCCGGCTGGACGTCGGCCAGCAGGACCCGGGCATCCCGACGGACACCACCCTGGAGGCCTACCGGGCCGGGACGCTGGGCGAGGCCGGACGCAAGGCACTGGAGGTGCTGTTCTTCCAGTACGGCCGCTATCTGCTGATCGCCTCGTCCCGCGCGGGCTCGCTCCCGGCGAACCTCCAGGGCGTGTGGAACAACTCCACCAGCCCGCCGTGGGACGCCGACTACCACGTCAACATCAACCTCCAGATGAACTACTGGCCGGCCGAGACGACCAACCTGTCCGAGACGACCGGCCCGCTGTTCGAGTATGCGGCGTCGATGATGCCGCCGGGCCGGGTCACGGCCCGGGAGATCTACGGCAACCGGGGCTGGGTGGTGCACAACGAGACCAACCCGTACGGCTTCACCGGGCTGCACACCTGGGCCACGTCGTTCTACTTCCCGGAGGCCGGTGCCTGGCTGGCCCAGCACTTCTACGAGCACTATCTCTTCACCGGGGACGCGGTGTTCCTGCGGGACCGCGCCTATCCGGTGATGAGGGAGCTGGCCCAGTTCTGGATCGACGAGCTGGTGGCCGATCCGCGGGACGGACGGCTCGTGGTGACCCCCAGCTACTCCCCCGAGCAGGGCGACTTCTCGGCGGGCGCGTCCATGTCCCAGCAGATCGTGTGGGACCTGCTGAACAGCACCGTGGCGGCGGCCCGGCAGGTCGGCGACGGCTCCTTCGCCGACGAGGTGTCCCGCACGCTGGGACGGCTGGACAGCGGGCTGCGGATCGGCCGCTGGGGCCAGTTGCAGGAGTGGAAGGAGGACTGGGACGACCCCGGCAACGACCACCGGCATGTCTCCCACTTGTTCGCCGTGCACCCCGGACGGCAGGTGACCCCGCAGGGGCAGCCGCAGTACGCGCAGGCCGCGCGGGTGTCACTGACCGCGCGCGGCGACGGCGGCACCGGCTGGAGCAAAGCCTGGAAGATCAATTTCTGGGCCCGGCTGCACGACGGCGACCATGCCCATCTGATGCTGTCCGAGCAGCTGAAGAACAGCACGCTGGCGAACCTCTGGGACACCCATCCGCCGTTCCAGATCGACGGGAACTTCGGCGCCACCGCCGGGGTCGCCGAGATGCTGGTGCAGAGCCATGGCGGTGGGGTCGACCTGCTGCCCGCGCTGCCCGGCTTCTGGCGCACCGGGTCGGTCCGGGGCCTGCGGGCCCGGGGGAACGTCACGGTCGACATCGACTGGGTGGACGGCAGACCGGTGCGGACCGTGCTGCGGGCGGGCCGCACGGGTGAACTGACCGTGCGCAACGCCCGTTTCGACGCCTCCTTCGCGGTGCGCGAGACGTCGGACGGCACCCGGCCCCGGGTCACCCGGGACGGGTCGGCGCTGACCTTCCGGGCACGGGCGGGACGGACGTACGAGGTCGTCGCGGGTGGTGCGGCGGGGAGTTGAGGGGGGCGGGGGGAGGTCCGGGGACGGTTCCCCGGACCTCCCCTCTTCCGTGTGCCGGGCGGGGAGGTCCGGGGATGGCTCCTCAAACCTCCCCATGAGGTGGGTGCGGGGATGGCTCCTCGGGCCTCCCCCTTCCGTCTGCCGGGCGGCTGTCACGCCCGGGTCGGTGGCCCTCGCCGGTTCAGTCGCCCGTGTCGTCCGTCCCGGTGGCCGGGGCGAAGCGGGCGGTGACCGTCAGGTCGCCGGTGACGGTGAGGGTCAGGCGCGGGTCGGTTCCGGCGTCGGTGCCGTCGACCGTCCAGCCGGTGAACCGCTGTCCGGCGGCGGGCTCGGCGGTGACGGTGACCCTGCTGCCCCGCTCGTACCTGCCGGGCTCGGTCTCGTTGCCGTGCGGGGTCACCGTGCCCGCTCCGGCGGGTTCGGTGGCGGCGCGGACGGTGTGCTGGGCCATGTTGATCGCCATGACGTTGACCAGCCGGGCCGGGCCGCTCAAGGTGGTGCCGTTGTAGCGCATCACGTTCACGGCGGTGACGTCCGCCCCGTCCCCGGCCTTCACGGTGAAGCCGTCGCCGCCCAGGTTGTCGGTGCCCAGGTTGAACGCGGTGACCTCGCCGGAGTCGACCACCAGGCCGTGGTGGAAGCCGTAGCCGAACACATCGAGCAGGGTCAGGCCGGTGGCTCCGTCGACGGTGACGATCTGTGCCTGCTCCCGCATGGGGGCGTCGATGACCTGCGGGAAGATGTTCTTCTCCTGCACCCAGTCGGGCAGTGCGTAGCCGACCCGGGAGACCGCGTTGCCGTTGGACAGGACGCCCTCGATCCGGCCGCCGTCGCTCGCGCCGACGCTGATCCCGTGCGCGAAGTAGGCCCCGGCCAGCTTGCGGACCGTGAAACCGTCGCTGGTGGCCATGTCGATGCCGTTCCAGGCGTTGGTCAGACCGATGTCCAGGGCGTAGGTGCCGGTGCCGTCGCCCCGGACCACGTACGGGTAGGGCCGTAGACCGCCGGGCGCGGCGGGGTTGTTCTCCGGGTGGAAGACCCGCAGTCCGCGCACGCCCGCGCGGTCGCCGTCCAGGGTGATGAGGGCCCGCGCGGTGTCGGGCCGGTCGGTGCCGCGTCCCTCGTACGCCATCAGGACGGTGCCCGCGCTGGCGCCGAGCAGGTCGCGGTTGGGTACGGCGGAGGAGCCGCGCAGTTCGACGCCCTCGGGGACGGTCAGGTGGCCGTCGAGGCGGTACCAGCCCGCGGGCAGATAGACGATCCCGCCGCCCTCGCGGCCCGCCCGGTCCAAGGCGCGCTGGACGGCGGGAGTGGCGTCGCGCACCGGGTGGACGCCGTGGGTGCGGGGCGCGTTGTACGGGGCGTCGGTGACGTCGTACAGCACCGCGCGGGCGGGCCTGGGCAGGGGTTTCGGGGTGTGGACGGGGACCGTTCCGGAGAGGCGGTGGACGGTGCCCTCGGTGGCGCCGACGAGTGCGGTCGCGGTGACCTTGACGTAGGCGTCGGAGCCGTTGGAGACGGCGAAGTCGCTGCCCTCGAGGGTGCTGGAGGCGAAAGACAGGCCCCACCGGGAGTCGAACTCCTCGGCGCGCACGGCGACATCGGTACGGCGTACGTCGGCGTCGACGAAGCTGCCGGTGAAGGCGGCGCGCTGGCCGGGCACGATGTGGATGCCGGTCCGGAAGTCGGTCAGGGTGATCCGGAGGAACTGGTCCCATTCCAGGTCGCCGAGGACCAGTCCGGTGGCGTGCGCCCGGGTCCACGCGTCCAGCACGGCCCGCGCGGGGGGCCGGTACGCGGCGGGCGCCTTCGCCCAGTAGGCGTTGGAGAAGGTGATGTCCTCCCAGGTGCCGACGTCGGCGCCGTTGTAGGCGCGCACACCCTCGTGGAGCACGGTGCCCTTGATGCCGCGCAGCGTCGCCGACTCGTGGACCTGGCCCGAACTCGCGCTCTCGCCGCGGTCGTTGCGGTAGGTGCTGATGCCGATGCCGTTGTAGGAGTTGAGCAGGGTGATGTCGGAGAGCGTCGACATCATGTAGTTCTCGTCGCCGCTCCAGGCACGGCCGGGGATCTCGATGGTGTGGCCGTAGGGGACGGGGTCCTGGGCGTTCTGGCGGGGGTAGTAGGTGGTGAGTCCGACGACGCCCGCGCTGCCGCCGACCCGGAGGAGCGCCGGACCGTCCGCGCCGGAGGGGAGGTCGGCGACGAGGACGGTGCCGTAGCCGCCGCTGCCCCGGTCGGGGTCGCGGCGGTCGCCGCGCAGGGTGCAGAAGGAGGGGATCTCCAGGGTGTCGGTGACCCGGTAGGTGCCCGACGGCAGCCAGACGGTGCCGCCTCCGGCGTCCTGGCAGGTGTGAAGGGCCCGCTGGACGGCGTCGGTGGCGTCCTTGCGGCCGGTGGGGTCGGCGCCGTAGGAGCGGGCGTCGAAGTCGGCGACGACCGGGGTCTCGGTCGGGTGGCGGGTGGTGACCAGTCGGGCGTCGCCCTCGACGGCGGGCAGCCCGCGCACCTCGAACTCGCCGATGGTGAAGTTCTTGCCGCCCTCGGAGTAGCCGGTGAGGGCGAGCCGGATGTGACGGGCGGTGGTGGTGGCGAAGCGGGTGGCGAACTCCTTGCCGTCGCCGCCTCCGCCCTCGGCGACGGTGGTGAAGGAGCGGCCGTCGCGGGAGACCTGGACGGCGAACCGGGCGGCGTAGCGGGACGCCCAGGCGATCCGGACCTCGCTCACGGCTCTCGCCGTGCCGAGGTCGGCCCGCAGCCACTCGCCGGTGCCGCCGGAGCCGCTGGTCCACACCGTCCCGGCGTCGTTGTCGGCGGCGTCGGCGGGGGCGCTTCCGGCGGCGCTGCTGCTGGCGGTGAGGGTCGCGTCGCGGGTGAGGTCGGTGTCGACGGCCGAGGCGCGGAAGGTGTCCAGGGCGGCGGCGAGGGTGTGCAGCGCGGTGCGCAGCTCCTCCTCGGTGGCGTCCGCGTCCGAGGCGACCCGGCGGGCGGCGTCGGTCGCGGCGGTCAGATCCGCCTTTGCCCCGCCGGGGTACTGGCCGTCGCGGTCGCCCTCGCGGGCCGCGTGCAGGGCGAGCACGGACTCGTCGACCAGGGCTTCGAGCCCCTGGGCGGGCCGCAGCTCGCCGGGGGCGACGGCGACCCGGACGGCGGCGACCTTCAGTTCGGTGGCGGAACCGGCGGTGTGGATACGGAAGTCGGCCCCGTTGGCGCGGTTGGTGAGGATCGCGTCGTCCAGGGCGAAGGTATGGGTCTGCCAGGTGCCGGTGTCGCCGTAGTCGAGGACCGCGGACGGTTTGAACTTGTCGATCAGTTCGTCGCCCGGCGAGTCGTAGTGCAGGGCGAGCTTCCCGTTGCCGGAGTCGAGGTAGTCGACGCTGACGAAGACCGTGTCGGTGGTGTCGTGGAGATAGGTGTCGGCCACGTTCATGTAGAAGAAGTTCAGGCCGGGCGCGGGCGCGGCGCGGTTGGTCGCCCAGTAGGGGCGCCCGGCGTGCTCGCCGGTGACCAGGCCGGTGGACGCGTCACCGGCGCGGGGGGTGACACCGGCGGTCTCGGGAGCGGCGCCGAGGGTGACCGACGCGCCGACGGAGCCGATCCGGACGGCGGCCACGGTGATGTCCCGTGCGGTGTCCCCGTCCTGTCCGGCGAGCCGCAGGACGTCCTTGCCGCCGGTGAGGTCGGCGTCGGTCAGCTCGAAGGCGGCGGTCTTCCAGGTGTCGGTGCCGGTCAGCGGCAGGGCGGCGGCGGTGCCGTCGGCGCCCTGGCGCAGGGTCAGCGCGCCCGGTCCGGTGTCCCGGTAGGTGACACTGACCACCAGGTCGTCGCCGGGCAGTGACGCCACGTACTCGTCGTCCAGGTCGAAGGCGAGGTACGAGGTCCCGGCGGCGGTGTCGGTCCGCCAGTAGCCGCGGCCGTCCAGTTCGCCGGTCCGCAGTCCGGCCGGGTCCGCTCCGGCGGCGGCGCCCACACCGAGGGTGCGCGGGGCGGGACCGAGGTCGGCACCGACGCCGTTCGGGTACATGACGGGGTCCGCGGCGGCGGACGCGAGCGGCGCGGGGGCCCACAGGGTCACCGCTGTGAGCAGGGCGGTCAGTACGACGGCGGCGCGGCGTGCGGGTCTGCGGGGTACGGGGGTGTCGGGCGACACGTGCGTCCTCCTGGGGCGGGGGCGGTGTGGTCTTGGGGGGTACTCCGGTGCCAAGCCGTGCGGGCGGGGTGGCGTTCGTGCTCCAGTGCGGGGTCGTGCGGGTGCGGATGGCGTTCGTGCTCCGGCGACAGGTCGTAGGCGTGCGGCCCGGGGCGGAGCCCGGCGGGTGGGCGCGGGAGTCAGGTCGTGCGTGTGCGCCCCGGGGCGAAGCCCAGCAGGCGGGTGCAGGCCGTGCTGTCGAACAGGGAGGTGCGGCCGGGCAGCGGGGCGAGGACCGGGACGTCCGGGAAGTGGCGTTCGAGGAGGTCGCCGGTGGGCTGCGGGGCGGAGGTGTCGGGTGCGGCCACGTTGATGACATGGCTGCCGGGCGGCGCGGTGGTGAGGGCCAGCCGGATCACGGTGGCCGCGTCACGGGTGTCGAGCCAGCCCCACAGTCCGCCGCGGTGGGCGCCGGGGTCGGCCGCGACCTCGGCGAAGTGTCCCTTGAGACGGGTTCCGGACCCGGTGAACGGCATCCGCAGACAGACGAGGCCGGTGCCCCAGCGGCGGTGGGTGGCGTGGGCGATCTCCTCCAGGACGAGTTTGGACAGCCCGTAGGGGTCCTCGACCAGGGTGGGGTGCTGTTCGTCCAGTGGGAGATAGCGCGGGGCGAGCGGCCGGGGTGCCCAGGCCAGGCCGACGGCGGCGAGGCTGGAGGTGGCGACCACCCGGGGGACCCCGGCCCGGCCCGCCTCGTCCAGCACCCGGTGGGCGGTGAGGCAGTTGGTGGCGAACAGCCGTCCGTCGTCGTCGGACTTGGGGTGCGGGATGGCCCCGAGGTGGACGACCGCGTCGGCGCCGTCGAGCGCCGCGCGGACGACCTCGCGGTCCGTGAGGTCGCCGGTATGCACCCGGTCGACCCGGGCGTCCTCGACCGGTACCAGGTCGACGGCGGTCAGCCGGTGGCCGCGCGCAGCCAGTTCGGCGATCACATGGCCGCCGAGATGTCCGGCGGCCCCGGTGATCAGGACCCGCATCAGCCCTTCACCGCCCCGACCAGTCCACTCATGAAGTAACGCTGGAGGAAGAGGAAGAGCAGGATCACCGGGACGACGATGATCAGCGCGCCCGCCATCAGGTTGTTGTACTGCGGGACGCTCTCCGAGGCGAGGGTCTGGAGGCCGAGGGGGAGGGTGTAGGTGGCGGGGTCGTTGAGGGAGACCCGGGTGAGCAGATACTCGTTCCAGGTGGGGATCGCGGTGAGCAGGGCCACGGTGATCAGGGCGGGCCGGGACAGCGGCAGATAGACGCTGGTGAAGATCCGCAGCTCGGACGCCCCGTCGACCCGGGCGGACTCCCGCAGTTCACCGGGGATGGCGGAGAACGCGCCGGTCATCAGGAGGATGGAGAGCGGGGCGGTGCCGTTCACGAAGGGCAGGACGAGGCCCAGGTGGGTGCCGAGGATGCCCATCTCGTTCTCCAGGACGACGATCGGCAGCATCACGGTGACGCCGGGCACGAACAGCAGCGCCATGAACATCCGGGACAGCGCCAGGCGGCCCTTGAACCGCAGCACGGCGAAGGCGTATCCGGCGCACGCGTAGACCGCCAGGGTCAGGGCGACGGTGCAGGTGGTGACGAGGACGCTGTTGAGGAAGTAGTCGAAGAAGTCGAGCCGGTTCCAGGTGTCGACCAGGGTGTCGAGGGTGGGGTCCTCGGGGATGAGGTGGCCGCCGCGTACGACCTCGAGCTGCGTCTTGAACGCCGCCGACACCATCCACAGGAACGGATAGAGGCTGACCAAGGCGTATCCGGCGAGCAGCGCGAAGACCACGACCCGGGCCACGGTCCGGCCGGCCGGACTGGTGCCGGAGGGCGGCTTCCCGGGCGGGGGCGCGGTGGGCCGGCGGGCGTCCGGAGGGGCGAGGACGGTCATACTCGGCTCCTCAGGGCGCGCAGATTGATCAGGGCGAGCACCATCGCCGCGGCGAACAGCAGCCAGCCCAGGGCGCTGGCCAGGCCCAGGGTCGGGGCGAGGTCCTCCAGGAACGCCAGCCGGTAGGTCTCCAGGCCGAGGACGTTGGTGTGTTCGCCGGGTCCGCCGTTGGTCATGACCAGGAAGGTCTGGAAGCCGTGCAGGGAGTCCCGCAGGCTGAGCAGGACGTTGATCGCGGTCAGCGGCATCAGCAGGGGCCAGACGACGGAGAGGTTGGTGCGCCACCATCCGGCGCCGTCGAGCTGGGCGGCCTCCAGCACACTGCGGTCGAGGGACTGGAGTCCGGTCAGGTACAGCAGCATGGCGACCGGGACATTGCCCCAGACGATGACGACGATCAGGGTGCCCAGCGCGGTGTCCGGGTTGCCGAGCCAGCCCTGCGGCTGTTCCAGGGAGCCGAGTCCGATCATCCCGAGCAACTGGTTGACGGCGCCGTCGGGCTGGAGGATGTACCGCCAGGCGAAGTAGACGGCGATCCCGGTGGTGACGTAGGGCACGAAGTAGATCGAGCGCAGCACACCCTGGAGGTGGCGGGCCTGGTGGAGGAGGACGGCCAGGGGGAACGACACGGCGACCGTGAGCAGCGGCACGAAGACCATCACCCAGAGGGTGTTGAGCGCGGCGGCCTGGACGCGGGGCGCGTGGACGGGGCTGCGCCACAGGAGGTCGGCGTAGTTGTCGAGCCCGACCCAGGTCCATTCCGGGGTGAAGCCGTTCCAGGTCGCGAAGGAGAGCGCGAAGCCGTAGCCGACGGTGTACAGGCCCATGACGGCGAAGAGCACGACCGCGGGGGCGACGAACAGGTAGCCGGAGACGGCCTCGGAGCGCAGGGCGCGGCGGCGGGGGGCCGGTGCGGGGGGCCCTCCGCCCGGAGGCGTACGGCGCTCGCCGCCGCCTCCGGTGGACTCCGGGAGCGTGGGATGGTGTGCGGTGGTCACCGGCCGGTCGCCCAGTAGTTGTCGGTGAGGTCGGTGATCTTCTTCCCGGTCTGCTGCGGGGTCAGCCGGTCCAGCGGGCTCATGTCGACCAGGATCGCGGCGGTCTTGTCCTGCTCGTAGGCGGGCGGGAAGTAGCCGCGGTAGCTCGGGTCGTAGGTGGTCTCGGGGGTGCCGTCGAAGCTGGCGAGCATGGCGGCGAGGGCGTCGCCGAGCAGGTCGGCGTCGCCGGAGCCGAGTGCGGTGGCGGGCAGGTCGCTGGCGCCCTCGGCGAACTTGGCGGCGACCTCGGGGCGGGAGAGGTACTCCATCCACTGCGCCGCCTTGTCGGGCTGGTCGGTGGTGGCGGACATGCTCAGCCCGGTCAGGGCGAGCGGGCCCAGCGCGGGCTGGGGCACCTGGCCGTCCTCGGCGCCGGGCAGGGCGAAGGCGTGGACGTCGTCGGGGTCCATGCCGCTCTGTTCCAGGAAGGACAGGGTGAAGGTGCCGCCGACCAGGAAGGCGGACTTGCCCTGGGCGAACGCCTGGTCCGCCTCGTCGATGTCCAGGGACTGGGTGCCGGGCATCCAGTACGGGGTGAGCTGGTCGTACGCCTCGAGGACCTTGGTGCCGTTGGGTGAGGACCAGGTGGCGGAGGTGTCCTCGCCGAAGAGGGCCTGGTAGTCCTGCTCGCCGAGGATGCTGTAGGCGAGCGGCTGGGCGATCCAGGTCAGTCCGGTGTCGGGGACCTTGAGGCCGAGGGCGAGTCCGCCGTTCCGGGCGTCCTTCGCCTTGGTGGCCTTCAGGGCGTCGATGAATCCGGCCCAGGTGGTGGGCGGTGCGGTGATGCCCGCGTCCGTCAGCATCCGCTTGTTGGCGTAGACGATGCCGAAGGTGCCGACGGTGAACGGCACACTGTGCCGGTCGCCCTTCTCGACGCCGTGGAACTTGGCGCCCTCGGGCTCGGACTCCTTGAGCTTGGCGTCGTTGACGTAGCCGGACTCGCGCACGCTCTCGGGGTAGCGGTCGAGCCAGGCGTCGGAGACCACGTCGGTGAGTTCGGCGACGACACCGCCCGCGCCGAGGGCCAGGTCCTCGCCGTCGGAGTGCATCTCCATCACATCGGGCAGGTCACCGGTCTTGGCCGAACTCTGGATCTTGGTGACGAAGGCTTCGTCGGGGGTGTACGCCTCGACCTCGACCTTGACGCCGGTCTCCTTCTCGAAGTCGGCGGCGGCTGCGCGGAGCGCGGCGACATGGGTCTGCTTGAAGGTCCACATCTCCAGGCTGTCGGAGTCCCCCGAGCCCGATGAACCGCCGCAGGCCGAGAGGAGCAGCCCGGCGGCGACCCCCGCCGCGGCCAGACGGGCGGTCCGGGAGTGACGTATGCGCATCGACCGTACCTCGCTATCTCGCTATGCTTCGTTCAAGTAGCCGAATATCGTTGGGTTACCTGAACATAGAGACGCCGTGATATAGCGTCAAGCAGCGGGTCGAGAATCGTCCTGACCGAATGTCAGGCCGAGTGTCAGGCCGGATGTCGGGCCGAATGTCGGGCCAGATGTCAGGCCAGGTATCAGGCCGGGTGTCAGTCCGCGCGTCAGAGAGCCGGCACGGGAGAGCGGAGGTTCCGGTGGAGTCAGTGGCAGCAGCGTCCGGGGAGCGAAGGCCCGAGGAGGTCAAGTCCGCGGCGCGGGTGCTGGAGGTCCTGGAGCTGCTCGGCGCGGACGGCGCCAAGCTCTCGCTGGCGGAGCTGGCGGGCACCATGCGGGTACCCAAGAGCAGTCTGCACGCGGTACTGCGCACCATGCAGGCGCGCGGCTGGGTCGACACCGACCCCCAGGGCACCCGCTACGGCCTGGGCCTGAAGGCGCTGATGACCGGGACCGCCTATCTGGAGGGCGACGACGTGGTCTCGCTCGCCGGGCCCGTCCTGGACGCGCTCGCCGAGGACACCGGGGAGGCGGTGCAGCTGAGCCGGCTGTCCGGGCCCGACGTGGTGCAGCTGGCCAAGCGCGAGTCCCGGCACGCGCTACGGATGTACGCGCCGGTCGGGCACCGTGTCCCGGCCCACGCCACGGCCCCCGGCAAGGCGCTGCTGGCCCAGCTCGAACCGGGCGAGGTGGACCGCCGTCTGTCCTGGCCGCTGCCCGCGCTCACCCCGGACACGGTGACCGACCCCGCCGCCCTCGCCGCCCAGTTGGCCGACGCCCGGCTGCGCGGCTGGGCCCAGGACGACGGGGAGAGCTCCCCCGGGGTGCGGTGCGTGGCGGTCGCGCTGGGCACCGGCGACCAGGGCGGTGACGCGATCAGCTGCTCGGGCCCCGGCAGCCGGATGGACGACCGGCGCACGGAGGAGATCGCGCTGGCGGTGACGGAGGCGGCACACGCGCTGCGGACGCTGCTGAAGCGGCTGGGACAGCACTGAGCGGGTCCGGGGGCGGAAACGGGGTGATCTGGAGAGGAGGGAGGGAACGGGGGCCTGGGCGGGGCGAGTTCGGAATCGGCGCCGACGCCAGAGGGACGCGGGGACGCGGACCGGGACGTACGCGGGGGCGCGGGGACACGGACCGGACGTACGCGGGGACGCGGGGGAAACGGGGACGCGGACCGGGACGTACGCGGGGCGTTGACAGCGCCTCCCCCGTCCGTTCCGATGGACGTACGACATACGTCGATCCGAACGCTGGAGTTCCCATGGCAGACGCTTCCGCCGCTCCCGTCGCACCCATCGCCGCGGCCGACCCCGTCGTCCCGCCCGTGCTCGCCCCCGCCCCCTGGGTCGAGGAGCGCGGGGCGAAGGTGCGGATCACCGCGGTGCGCACCTTCCTCACCGCGCCGCACGGCTGCCCGCACCTCGTCGTACGGGTGGAGACCAACGAGCCGGGACTCTACGGCCTGGGCTGCGCCAGCGACCCGCAGCGCGTCCTCGCGGTGCGTACCGTACTCGACGCGTACGCCGGACCGCTGCTGATCGGACGGGACCCGGACGACATCGAGGATCTCCACCGGCTGCTCCTCAACAGCGGTTACTGGCGCGGTGGTTCGGTGGAGGGAAACGCGCTCGGCGGTATCGACGTGGCCCTGTGGGACCTCAAGGCCAAGCGGCTCGGCGCCCCGCTGTACTCGCTGTTCGGCGGCCGGGTGCGCCGCGCCGCCGACGCCTACACCCATGTCGACGGCGCCGACCCGGAGGAGGTCGCCGACAAGGTCGCGGCGGCCCGTGAGCGCGGCTTCCGGCATGTGCGGGTCCAGATCTCCGTACCCGGCTCCGACACCTACGGCACTGCCGGGGACACCGGGCGCGCGGCGGCGGCGCGGGAACGCCGGGTGCCGTGGGACTCGGCGGCGTATCTGCGGACCGTGCCGGAGGCGCTGCGGAGGGTCCGGGAGCTGGTGGGGGACGAGGTGGAACTGCTGCACGATGTGCATGAGCGGCTCGACCCGCGCCAGGCCCGGGAGTTCCTGCGCCGGGTCGAGGACGTGGGCCTGTACTTCCTGGAGGATCTCCTCGCCCCCGAGGACGCCCGGCACTTCGCCCGGCTGCACGCCGCCTCCCCGGTGCCGCTGGCCGTCGGGGAGCTGTTCCACGACCCCGCCCAGTTCGTCGCGCTGCTCGACGGGCCGGACATCGACTTCGCGCGGCTGCGGGTCCCGACCCTCGGCGGGCTCACCCCGGCCCGCAAGCTCGCGGCGCTGTGCGAGCTGCGCGGGGTGCGGCTGGCCCCGCACGGCCCGGCGGACGTCGGGCCCCTCGCGCAGGCCGCGACCCTCGCCCTCGATGTGAGCAGTCCCGCCTTCGGGGTGCAGGAGGCGGCGGCGTTCGCACCGGCCGTCGCCGAGGTCTACCCCGGCACGGTGGTGCCCGTCGGCGGTGCGCTGAAGCCGCCCGCCGGGCCCGGACACGGGGTGGACTTCGACGAGGTGGCCGCCCGCCGTCACCCGGTCCCCGAGCCGCTCGCGCACGACCGCTGGGCGCTGCTGCGGGCGGTGGACGGAAGCGTCCAGCGCCCCTGACCCCGCCGCTCCCCGGACCGCCGCCGCCCGGCCCGCGGGTCGAGGACGGCGGCGGTTCGTTTGCCCTCTGGAATGTCAGGCAATTCTCTGACAGAAAGAGAAGGCGGTGGACATTAATTCACCTGACTTCTCACCTGGGGAATTCCCCAACTCCCTTTCCCGGTATGCAAGAAGGGCCTTGACTTCATAACACACGTGGTTTTACATGACCGGCACGAGCTGGACAGGAAGGTCCCTCCATGCATGCTCACCAGCAGGCCGGCGAGGAGCGAACGTTCACGTTCCTCGATGAGCGACTGCGGCCCGCGCTGTACCGCCACCGGGAACCCCTGGACCTCACGGCCTGGACCGTCCCGGGCGAACCCGTCCCCGCGCGGGTGGCGCTCCGCGCGGAGTTCCGGCCGTTCACGGTCGGCGGGGCATGGGGGGCGCCCTGGTCCACCACCTGGTTCCGGTGCGAGGGGCGTGTGCCGCTGCGGTGGGCGGGGCGGCGGGTGGAGGCGCTGATCGACCTGGGCTCCGCCTCGCGGCCCGACCCCGGCGGCCACGCGGAGGGCCTCGTCCACGACGAGCACGGCAAGCCGCTCCAGGGGCTGCACCCGCACCACCGGACGGTGCTGCTGAGCCGTTCGGCCGCCGGGGACGAGCCGGTGCGGCTGCTGGTCGAGGCCGCGGCCGGTCCGCCGATCGCCGCGGGCCCCGGTCCCGGCATCTGGTCCGGCGCCCCGCCGACCGCGGGCGGGGAGCCGTTGTTCCGGCTGCGCCGGGCCGATCTGGTGGTCCGTGAGGAGGATGTCTGGCATCTCCTGCACGACATGGAGGTGCTGGCGGAGCTGGCCCGGGAACTGCCCGAGGCGCTGCCCCGCAGACAGTTGATCCGCCGGGCGCTGGAGCGGGCCACCGACGCGGTCGACCCGTACGACGTGGCGGGCACCGCGCACCGGGCCCGCGAGATCCTCGCCCCGGTGCTGGCCCGGCGGGCGCACGACTCGGCGCACATCGCCGTCGCCGTCGGCCACGCCCCGGCCGGACCGGCGGCGCCCGCACCGCTGCGGGAGACCGTCCGCAGATGCGCGCGGACCTTCGCCACGGTGGCGACGCTCGCCGAGGAGTACCCGGAACTGGTCTTCGCCCACTCCAGCGCCCAGCACTACGCCTGGCTCAAGGAGCGGCAGCCGGAGATCTACGACCGGGTGCGCAAGGCGGTCGCGGCGGGCACCTGGGCGCCGGTCGGCGGCATGTGGGTGGAGGCCGACGGGAACCTGCCCGGCGGCGAGGCGCTGGTGCGGCAACTGGTCCACGGGCGACGGTTCTTCCGCGACGAGTTCGGGGTGGAGACCGACGGGGTGTGGCTGCCCGACACCTTCGGTCACACGGCCGCGTATCCGCAGCTGGCCGCGCTCGCCGGGGCACGCTGGTTCCTCACCCGGCAGCCGTCCCGCACCGGCGCCGGGCTGCTGCCGCACCCCACCTTCTGGTGGGAGGGCATCGACGGCACCCGGATCTTCACCCACTGCCCGCCGGACGATCCCGGCGGCGCGCGGCTCTCCGGCGCCGGACTCTCCGAGCAGGGCGGCGGCGGCACACGCTCACTGGTCCCGTTCGGGCACGGCGACGGGGGCGGCGGGCCCAGCGCCCCGATGCTGGAGAAGGCGCGGCGGCTGGCCGACCTGGAGGGCGCGCCCAAGGTCGAGATCCAGCATCCGTCGGTCTTCTTCCAGCAGGCGCGGGCCGAGTACCCCGACGCCCCGGTGTGGCGCGGCGAGCTGTACGGGGAGCGTCACCGTGGTGCGTACACCAGTCAGGCCAGGACCAAGCGCGGCAACCGGCGCAGCGAGGCGCTGCTGCGGGAGGCGGAGCTGTGGGCGGCGACGGCGGCGGTGCGCGAGGGCGCCGCGTATCCGTACGACGAACTGGCCGAGCTGTGGCGGCTGGTGCTGCTCCTCCAGTCCCACGATCTGCTGCCGGGTTCCTCGATCGCCTGGGCGCACCAGGAGGCCGAGCACACTCATGCCCGGGTCCACCGGCGGCTGGAGCGGATCGTGGCACGGGCGGCGGGCGGCGGCAGGGACGGCGGCGGGCGGGTGACCGTGCTGAACGCGGCGCCGTTCGCCCGGCGTGAGGTGGTCACGGTCGAGGAGGCGCCGGTGGGCGCCGGGGCGCAGCGGCTCGCCGACGGCCGCTGGGCGGTACCGGCCGAGGCCCCGGCGCTGGGCCGCGGGCCCACGGGGGACGCGTACGGGGCGGCGCACGCCGTGACCGTCACACGGTCCGGGACGGACGCTCTGGTGCTGGACAACGGGCTGCTGCGGATCGTGCTCGACGGCGACGGGCTGGTCCGTGCGGCGGTGGACCTCACCACCGGGCGGGACGCCATCGCGCCGGGCGCGGCGGGCAATCTGCTCCAGCTCCACCCGGACGACCCGCTGGGCGGCGGCGCCTCGGATCTCGACCCGCGCTACCGCGCCACCCACCGCGATCTGACGGCGGCGGTCGCGGTGGAAGTACGGGACTCCGGCCCACTGCTGGCGACTGTCCGGGTCACCCGGTCCACCGGCCGCTCCACCGTCGTCCAGGATCTGACCCTGACCGCCGGGAGCCGCGCCCTGGTGGTTGACAACGATATCGACTGGCGTGAGCGGGACATGTTCCTCAAGGCCGCCTGGCCGCTGGACGTCCACGCGGAGCACCTCCGCGCGGAGATCCAGTTCGGCCATGTGGAGCGGCCGACGCACGAGAACACCGCCTGGGACGCCGCCCGCTTCGAGGGCTGGGCCCACCGCTGGCTCCATGTCGGCGAACACAACTGGGGCGTGGCGCTGGCCACCGACACCACCTACGGCCACGACGTCGCCCGGCACACCCGCGACACCGGCGGCACCACCACGACCGTACGGCTGTCGCTGCTGCGGGCCCCGCACCGCCCCGATCCCCACGCCGACCGGGGCGCCCACCGCTTCCGCTACTCCCTGCGGCCCGGCGCCGACGTGGGCGCGGCCATCGCCGAGGGATACGCGCTCGCCCTGCCGCTGCGCCCGGCCCCCGCGCTACCGGACGAGTCCGCCCGGCCGCTGATCTCGCTGACCGGTGCGGACGTGGTGGTCGAGGCGGTCAAACTCGCCGACGACCGCTCCGGCGATGTGGTGGTACGGCTCTACGAGTCGCGCGGCGGACAGGCCACCACCACGCTCACCGCGCACTTCCCGGTCGGCCGGGTCCGCGAGACGGATCTGCTGGAGGACCCCGTCGCCGAGCACGAGCACAGCGGCGGACGGCTCTCCCTGACGCTGCGGCCGTTCCAGATCCGCACCCTGCGCCTGACCCGGGCCCGGCGGGACGCCGATGACTGAGCGGACCCGCCCGGACGGCACCGCGCACCCCGCCGCCCCCGGCGAACCATCCGCGACCGGACGGCCCTTCCCGCCCGGGACACGCGGCACGCTGCGCCAGTGGGCCCGGCAGGACGGCCCGCTGGCGCTGCGGGCGCGGATCGTACTGCTGGCGGCGGAGGGGCTGCGGGACGCGGACATCGCCCGGCGGCTCGGGGTGTCCCGGCAGACCGTGGGGACCTGGCGCCACCGGTGGGCGGACCGGGGACTGGAGGGACTGCGCGGCCGGGGACGCCCGGGACGGCCCGCCACCGTGGACGACGCCGAGGTGATCACCCGGGCCCTGCTGGGCACCGGAAGCCGGTCCGCGTCCCGGGCCGTCGCCCGCGAACTGGGCCTGTCCCACGCCACCGTGGCCACCGTCCGGCGGCGCTGGGCGGACGGACCGCCCGCCGAACCGCCGCTGCCCGGCCCGGACGTCTGGGTGCTCGGGCTGCACGCCGACGCCGAACGGACCGTACTGCTCACCGGGACCCGCCCCGGCACCGGTGGGGCGCCACCGCCCGCCAGCAGTGTCGGCACGGACGTGCTCACCGAACTGGACCGCGCCTGCGACGCGCTGACCGCCGCACGCGACCGTCAGCCACCGTCCGGCGGGGGCGGGGCGCTGGCCGGATTCCTGGCGCGGGCCCAGCGACGGCATCCGCATGTGACGCTGCACGCGGTCACCCTGTGGACGGCACCGGGGGACGCCGGTGCACCCGCCGGGCCCCCAGGGGACACTGGTGCACCCGCCGGGCCCGCAGGGGACACTGGTGCACCCGCCGGGCCCGCAGGGGGCACCGGGACACCGGCCGGGCCGCCGGAGGTGACGCACCACCGCATTCCGGCGGCCACTCCTTGGCGGAGCTATCTGCGGGCGCTGGTCGCCCTGGACAGCACCCGGCACCCGGAGTCCTCGCGCCGTGTGTACCTGGATCTGGCGGGCGCCCTCGGACGGTACGCGCAGGAGCCGCCGGGCGAACCGCTCCAGTGGCTGCGGGAGAGCATCGCCAGCCACGCGCCCTCGGGCGAGGAACCGGAGGCCGCGCTGCGCCGGGCGACCGCGGGCGGCGCCAACCACATCGACCTGGGCTCGTTCAACGAGTGCGTGGTCATCGAGGCGGTACGGCTGGCCGGGACCATCACCCGCGGGGAGATCGCCCACCGCACGGGCCTCACCCAGCAGTCCGTTTCCCGGATCTCGCGCTCGCTGCTGGCCCGCGGAATCCTGGTCGAGGACGCCCAGCTCCGGGCCACCTCCGGGAAGCCACGCACCCCGGTACGGCTGCGCGGGGACGCGGCGCACGCGGTCGGCATCCATATCGACCCCGAGGTGTTCACCGCCGTCGTCATCGATCTGGACGGCGCCCTGGTCGCCGTGCGCTCCCAGCCGGTGCGGCCGACGGCCGATCCGGAGGTGCTGGTCAAGCAGGTGGTGCAGCTCGGCGGGGAAGTCCTCGCCGACGCGCGCGGGGCGGTGCGCGAGGACGGGTTCCTGGGGATCGGGGTTGCCGTGCCCGGTCCGGTGGACATCGCCTCGGGAACAGTGCTCGATCCCCCGCTGATGTCGGTGTGGACGGACCTTCCGCTGCTGTACCTCCTCAAGGACCACTTCCAGTGTCCGCTGATCATGGAGAAGGACGCCGCCGCCGCGGCGGCGGGCGAACGCTGGATCGGCCGCGACCGCCGCTCGCGCGACTTCGGCTATCTCTACCTGGGCACGGGCGTGGGCTCCGGTCTGTACCTCAACGGCGATCTGTACCGGGGCATCAGCGCCAACGCGGGTGAGTTCGGGCAGTTGTGCGCGGTGGCGCTGGGCCGGACCGCGCCGGGCGGGCGTCCCGAGATCCTGCCCGAGTGCAACCCTCCGGTCGGCCTGTCCCGGCTCGCCGCACGCCATGGCCGCGCACTGGACGGCGAACGGCCCGGCAGCCCCGGCGCCTACCGGGTCGTCACCGAGGCGGCGGCGGCCGGGGACCCTGCGGCGGGCGCGGCCGTCCGCGATCTCGCGCGGGCCATCGGGCAGGGCGCGGTCGGTCTGGTCGATCTGCTGGACATCGATCTCCTGGTGCTCGGCGGCCCCTTCTTCACCGACGCCGCGGCACCGCTGTATCTGTCGCAGATCGAGGAGATGGTGAACGCCTTTCCGACCGCCCGGCGCCTGCGGCATGTGGATGTCGTGGCGTCGGTCCTCGGTCCGGAGGCGGCGGCGGTGGGCGCGGCCTCCACCATCTTCCACGCCACCTTCACCCCACGCCTCGGCGGCAGCTCCCTGCGCCGCCCGGCCGCCTCCGGCGCGGATCCGGTGTCGGGGCGCTTTTCCTGAGGTGGGCGCGCATTCGGGAATTCGGCGCCGGGGAGAGGAAAGGGGCCGCGGAAGAAAAGGCGAAGGGTTTGAGGCAACGGCGGCGGTATCGGCAGCGCGGGTGAAGGGGACCACGGGTAACAGGAGGAGAAGGGGGTCGGAAAGGAACTGCCTGACAGGCAGGGTCATCAGAACGACCACGACCCTCAGCGCGCCCACGGCGATGAGAATGACGCGGGCGATGAAAGTGATGCAGGCGATCAACGGACCTTTCCCCCCTTCCGGCCCCGGCGTTCAGTCCTCGCCGGTCAGCCCGTTCCGATACGCGTATCCCACCGCCTGTGCCCGGTCGGCGGCGCCGGTCTTCGCGAAGATCCGGTTGATATGTGTCTTGACCGTGGCCCGGCTGACGGTGAGCCGGTCGCAGATCTCCGTGTTGGACAGGCCCTGCGCGATCAGCGCGAGCACCTCGGCCTCGCGCGGGGTGAGCCCGTCCGGCAGGGCGGCGACCTCCGGCCCCCGGTCGCCCTCCGCCGGCCGCGCACCGGCGCCGGCACCGGGCTCGGCGGGGCCCCGCCCGGCGGCGACCTCCGCGACCAGGCGGGCCTGCACCTGCGGGTCCAGCCAGGTGCGGCCCCGGTGGACATTGCGGATCGCCGTCTCCACCTCGTCGTCGTCCGCGTCCTTCGTCAGATAGCCGCGGGCGCCCGCGCGCAGCGCCGGGAACACCGAGTCGTCGTCGGCGTAGGTGGTCAGGACGAGCACCGCCGTGTCCGGTGCCGTGTCCCGCAGGGCGGCGGTCGCCGCGATGCCGTCCAGCACCGGCATGTTCAGGTCCATCAGGACCACGTCCGGACGCAGGCGCTCGGTCAGCCGCACCGCCTCCGCGCCGTCCCGGGCCGCGCCCACCACCTCGATACCGTCCAGCATCCCGATCAGCAGCACGAGCCCGCCCCGGACGACCTGCTGATCGTCGGCGACGAGGACGCGGATCGGCGCGCCGGGCGTGCTGTTGCCTCCGGCGCCGGGCGTGGTGTTGCCTCCGGCGCCAGGCGTGCCGTTCCCTCCGGCGCCCGGCGTGCCGTTCCCTCCGGCGCCCGGCGTGCCGTTCCCTCCGGCGCCCGGCGTGCTGTTGCCTCCGGCGCCGGGCGTGCCGTTCCCTCCGGTGCCCGGCGTGCTGTTGCCTCCGGCGCCGGGCGGGGTGTCCGCAGCCGCAGCCGACGTGGCGCCCCCACCCGCGCCGGACGTGCCGTCCGCACCCGCACCCGACCTGCCGTCCGTACCTGTGCCGGACGTGCCGCGCCCTCCCGCAGCCAACCCGCCGTCCCCACCCACGCCGGACGTGCCCTCCCCTACCGCACCCGGCCCGCCGCCCCCACCCACACCGGACATGCCGTCCGCACCCCCACCCGACCTACCGTCCCCACCACCCACCACGCCCGCTCGTCCCTCGGTCATGCCGGGACCTCCATCCGTACGCTCCAGCCGTCGTCCACCGGTCCCGCGCTCGCCGTGCCGCCCACCGCGGCCAGTCGCTCCCGTATTCCCTTCAGGCCCAGTCCCGAGCCCTCGAAGGGCGGCGGCTCGGGCGGGGCCCCGGCCGTACGGCGGTCCTCCACCGTCAGGACCGTCCGGCCGTCGCCGTAGCTCAGTGTCACCGCGGTCCGTGCTCCGCGGGCGTACCGGGCGGCGTTCGTCAGCGCCTCCTGCGCGCCGCGGTAGAGGGCGAGGCCGGTCTCGGGCGGCAGGGGGCGCCGGGTTCCGGTGACGGTCAGGGTGACGTCGATCTCCAGGTCCACCCGGTAGCGCTCCACCAGTTCCGGCAGCCGGTCCAGCGAGGGGACGCTCCGGCCGCGCAGCGCGCCCACGGCCCGGCGGGCGTCGCCGAGCCCCTCCTTCACCTGCTTGCCCGCCCGGTCCAGCAGGTCCTGGAGGTCCTGGCCCGCCTCGTCCCGCCGGGCCATCCGGCGGGCCGCCTGCACCTGCACCGCGAGGCCCGAGAGGGTCTGGGCCAGCACGTCGTGCAACTCCTGGGCGATCCGGGTGCGCTCGGCCAGCGCGACCGCCTCGGCCTCCGCCTCCCGGGCGTCCTCCAACTGGGCCAGCAGCAGGGAGGCCCGCTCCTCGCTGGCACCGGCCTGCCGCATGCTGACCGCCATCAGCGCGAGCACAGCGCAGAACAGCACCTGGGAGACGACGTACTCGGCGCCGCCATCCGCCCCGGCCGCCTCTGCCGCGATCAGGGCGCCCACGACCACCGCGCCGACCGCCAGGGCCGGTCCTCTGCGCAGCACCAGGAACGCGGTCAGTACCGCGACCGACGGCGGCAGCACCGCCACCGAGCTGGGCTGGACCGCGCCGAGGGCGATCCCGAATCCGCCGACCAGCAGACAGAACAGCACACAGGCACCGGGCGAGGCCACATGCCACCGACCGGACGCCACCGCGGCCAGCGGGAGCAGACAGCCGATGAGCAGCAGGGTGACCGCGAGATGGGTGCCCTGCCAGCCGGGGGCCGGGTCGGCGACCAGCGACTGCACGGCGACGGCGGCGAGGATGAGCCACAGCACCGGCCGCAGCCGCCGGGTCCGGCGGGTCCGCCGCTCCGCCGCCTCGGCGAGCGCGGCGGCCATCCGGGGGCTGACCGGCACCGGCACGGAATCCGGCGGCCCCGGGGCTAGGTCACTCATGGTCTGAAGGATAGGAACGCCGGCACCCGGGCGCCGCCGGGGCGCGGCCACCACCGCGGGCCGGGGCGGCGGTCATGCCCGCACCGCCACCCGGGTCGCCGGGGTGAGCCGGTGGGTCCGCAGGCGCACCACCGCCAGCCTGCACAGCACCTGGGCCAGGGCCATCAGGAGCAGCGCGGCGGTCCAGGCGGCGGCGCCGGTGATCAGGTTGTCGCGGCTGAAGCGGGCTATGTCCGTGGCCCCGCCGTTGTCAGCCCAGTACTCGAAGCCGGCGCGGGAGGCCATGCCCACGATCCACAGGGCCGCGGCCACGGCACCCGCCTGGGCGAAGGCGACTCCGTCGGCCGACCGGCTGAGCCGCGTGGTGGCACCGCAGGCGATGCCGAGGACGGCGCCTATGAGGAGTGTGGTGGCGTACAGCGGGACGTCGTGTCCCTCCGTGGGGAAGGACTTCAGGTAGTAGGCGGCAGCGGCGGCGACCGCCACGATCGGCAGCAGCGCGGTGCGCAGTGTCTGGCGGGTGCCGCGGATCTGCGGAATGACGAGCAGGATCAGTGCCGCGGAGATCAGATAGTCGATGGTCGTCATGCATACGAGCGTGCCGTCCGCGGCGCCCGGACACATCGACCCCCGAGTTGATCACGGGTTGATCCGCGGTGGACGCCCTACTCCACCCACGGGTGGACACCGCACCGCGGCAGTCCGTTCACGCGGGCCCTCTTGTCTCCGGCCGCCGCGCGCTCCATGGTTGACGCGCGTCACATAGACCCCCCACAGGTCACGGGCGCGCCGCGCGCCACCGTCTCACCCCACGGGAGCCTTCATGTCTCGCCGCACCACGAGCCGCGCACCACGCCGGACCACACCACCCCGGACCACACCACCCCGGACCGCATCACGCCAGGCCACACAACGGCAACGGCCCCTCCTCCGTCTGCTCGTCTCGCTTGTCATGCTCCTGTCTGGCTTGACGGCCGGTACCCTCGCCACCGCCGGAACCGCGCACGCCGACGGCTGCTACACCTGGTCCCGCACCCTGCCCCAGGGCGCGACCGGCGCCGATGTCAGCGAGTTGCAGATCAGGCTGGGCGGCTACCCGGGCTACGGTGCCGTCCTGGCCGTGGACGGCGAGTTCGGCCCCGCCACCACCGCCGCGCTCAAGCGCTTCCAATCGGCGTACGGGCTCACCGCCGACGGAGTGGCCGGGACCGCCACGTTCACCAAGCTCTACGCCCTCCAGGACGACGACTGCACCCCCGTCCACTTCACGTACAGCGAGCTGAACGACTGCAACAGCACCTGGGCCGGGGGCAATGTGAGCGCGGCGACCGCCAAGTCCAACGCCCTGCGCACCATGTGGAAGCTGGAGGCGCTCCGGCACGCGCTGGGCGACCAGCCGATCACCGTGACCAGCGGATTCCGCTCGCAGGCGTGCAACGCGGCGGTCGGCGGCGCGAGCGACAGCCGTCATCTGTACGGCGACGCGGCCGACCTCGGGGCCGGACCGCACTCCCTGTGCACCCTCGCCAAGCAGGCCCGCAACCACGGCTTCCGGGGCATCCTCGGACCGGGCTACCCGGGTCATGGCGACCACACCCACCTCGACCACCGCTCGGCGCAGTTCTGGTCCGCGTCGAGCTGCGGGATCTGAGGGACGCGGAGACCTGACGGGCACGGCCGGAACGGGGGCGGCCCCTTCGACAGGGGCCGCCCCCGCAGGCAGAGCCGTTCGGCTCACAGGGTGAGCAGCACGCGCCCGGCGACGTCCGTACTCCGCAAGGGGCGTACGGCGAGCCGGACCAGGGTGAGCGCGTGGTCGTCCCCGGCGATGCGGTTGGTGCTGAGTTCGCCGCAGGACTGGCACTGATGGATGATCATCCATTCGCCGTCCGGCCGTACGGACAGGCCCAGCGCCTCCATCCGGCCCCGGCAGGGCGAGGCGCGGTCGCCCGGTGTCCGGTGGTCCACGTGCAGACTGGCCAGACAGTGCGGGCAGTGGTTGCGGTGAGCGGTACCGGGGGCGGTGGCGGAGACGTCGAGTCGGCAGGACACGCACCGGAAGTCGTTCGCCCGGTGCCCGCCCTGGGCCTTACGGCGCTGTGCGCGGCGCCCGGTCGGCGCCTCGCGGGTGTCGTCCCGTCTGCGGATGCGTCGTGGCATGGTGTTTCTCCCTCCTTCCGGGGCGGTCAGAGGGTGCCGAACGCTTCGAGCGGGAACGGTGGCTGGGCGAGCGGCCGTACGGCCATCCGCATCAGGATCAGCTGGTTGTCGTCCGTGCAGACGGGGTTCGACGTCAGTTCGTCGCACCGTACGCAGCGGTGGACGACCATCCAGTCACCGGTGCGCAGCACGGCGATGGCGATGGGCGCCATCCGGCCGTGGCAGTCGCTCGCTCCGCCCTCGACGTGGTCGAGGACATGCCGGGAGTGCAGACAGGACGGGCAGTGGTTGCGACGCGTCCCGTCGGCGGCGACGGCGGACACGGTCAGTCCGCACCACGCGCAGGCGAACGTGTCGATCTTCAAGGGGTGGTGAGATGTGCCGGCTGAACTGCCGGGACGTGCGGTATTGCTGGACACCCGGGGTGCTCCCTGCTGAGGAATGGGTCATGACAGCGAGAGCAGGCCGAGCAGCCTCGACGACGACAGCCGCGCACACGGGTGCGGGCGCCGGAGGATTACGCGGTACGGCGAGGCGCGCTCGGCGCGGGCCGGGTCATAAACCACTCCTACCAGGGCCACGGGGCCCGGATCGACGGGACGTCTGTACGAGTCCCAGCCAACCCGGTGCCCACGGGGCGCGTCAAAGCATTTTCCGGCGCCGCATTCTCCGGCGCCGGGCCGGTCTCCATCTCCGGTCTCCAGTTTCCGGTCTCCAGTCTCCAGTCTCCAGTCTCCGGTCTCCGGTCTCAGTCGAACATGCCCGGCTCGTAGCTCCCGGCCGGCTGCCGGACGATCACGTTGAGCCGGTTGTAGGCGTTGATGATGGCGATCAGCGACACCAGCGCGGCGAGCTGGTCCTCGTCGTAGTGCTTGGCGGCGTCGCTCCACGCCTCGTCGGTGACGCCGCCCGCGGCGTCGGCGATCCTGGTGCCCTGCTCGGTCAGTTCCAGGGCGGCCCGCTCGGCGTCGGTGAAGACGGTCGCCTCACGCCAGGCGGCGACCAGGTTCAACCGGGTCTGGGTCTCCCCCGCGGCGAGCGCCTCCTTGCTGTGCATGTCGGTGCAGAACCCGCAGCCGTTGATCTGGCTCGCGCGCAGTTTGACCAGCTCCTGCGTGACGGCAGGCAGCGACGAGTCGGTGATGGTGCGGCCGGCCCCGTTCACCCGCCGCAGGAAGTCGCCGGATGCCTTGTTGGCCAGCAGATTCAGTCGGGCGTCCATGGTGTGCTCCCTCTGTGCTTCCCGGTGGTTACACAGCTCTGACTCCATGGCCCGGCCGAATGTGACAGCACCGCACGTGACCTGGGTCACCTCACCCGCCGAGCAGTCGCACGGTACGGGCCAGCGCGTACCGGGCCACCCGCTCGCCCAGCAGGATGCCCGCCTCGTCCGCCGAACGCGTGTGGATGCCGGACAGGACCCGCGCCTCGACATTGTCGTCGGAGAGCTGCCGCCAAGTGGTGTACGTCCTGGTCACACCGGGTGCGGTGGGGCTGGTCAGCGGGAACGGCGCGGTCCGGGCGCCGAACCGGGCGGTCAGCACGGCCTCCGCCGCGCCCGCGTAGGTGTTGTGGCCGCTCGGGTGGTCGGGGTGCGCGGGGGTGGTGTGCAGCGGGGTCCACGCCGGGTCCGGGTCGATGGTGCCGGTGCGGATCGCGGTCACGGGGCGCCACCGCTCGTACGCGTACTTGCTGTCGGAGGTCGCGATCTGGGTGTCGACCAAGGTGGTGTGGAACAGGGCGACGCTCAGTGCCTGCTCCGCCGGGTCCCGGTCCGCGCGGGCCAGCGCGACCCGCAGCGGCTCGGTGTAGAGGGTGAGCGAGGAGCCGTACCAGAAGTTCGCGGTCTCGGTCTGGCGGGCGCCGCGGACCGTGCTGTGCAGCGCCCCGTACGCGCGGACCTCGGCCAGGTCGGCGGCGTAGCGGCGGGAGGTCAGGGCGGGCGGCGGGCCGAGCCGGAAGCGGCTGGGCGAGGGGAGCAGGAAGGGCCGGGCGAGCCGGTTGCCGTACTGGGCGGCGGGCGTGTGGTCGGGCGGTGTCGGCTGCCAGACGCCGGGCGCGGGGGCGGGCACCGGGTAGGGGGCGTTGACCGAGGCGGGGTCGAGGCCGTCGCCCCGCCGGTCGGCCAGGACCGCCCCGGCCGCGCGCCGCCCCGCCGCCACCCCGAGGTCGCGGGCGGTACCGGCGGGGAGCGCGGCGAGGGTCCGCGCGAGGGTGGCGTCCAACTGTCCGGCGTGGCCCGGCACCAGGGTGACCAGCGCATGGTGGACGGCTCCGGAGAGCGCCGCCGCGCGGTACGCGTCCCGGTCCGGGACCCCGCCCGGCACGGTGTGCGCGGCCCGTGCCGCCGCGAGCCAGCCGATGGCCCAGGTGCGGCTGTTGGTGATCTGCGTCGGCGCGCCCGCCGCGGCGAGGGCGGCGGAGGTGGCGTCGTACCAGGCGAGCACGGTGGTGCCGTAGGCGCCGGGGACGGCGGTGGTGGGGGCGGCCGGTGCGGCGGCGGCCCGCGAGGTTCCGGCGAGGGCGACGGCCGCGGCACCCGCGCCGAGCGCGAGAGCGGTGCGGCGGTCGAGGGGGGCACACGCTGCGGACAGGGTCACTCGTGCTCCTTCGGGACGCCCCGGGTGTGTCGGGGCGGTGGGGGATCGTCTTTCCGCGCGGCTTCCTGGAAGCTATCCAGGCACGAAATACCGGTCAAGGAGCGGGAGTTGAGCGCCGTGAGGCTGCAATGACAGCTTCGTGGCGCCGCCATGTGCCCGTAACAACGCGGCCCTGGGGTGGCGTTGGAGGGCGGGTGTCACCGGGCCGGGGAAGGCGGGTGTCACCGGGCCGGGGGCCAAGGCGGGCGTCCCGGAGCGGCCGTCATACGACGGGCGTCCCAGAGCGGCCCCGTATGGCGGGCGTCCTGGGCATCCGCCACGACGGCACGCGTCCCACAGCCGCCCCGCACGGCAGACATCCCTGGGCAGCCGCCGCTACAACAGGCGCCCCACAGCAGCCCCCCACATGGCAAGCGCCGCCAGGCAACCGCCCCAACGGCACCCGTCGCACAGCCGCCCCGCATGGCAAGCGTCCCCGGGCAGCCGCCCCTACAGCAGGCGTCCCACAACGGCCCCGCATGGCAAGCACCCCCGGGCAGCCGCCCCAACGGCACACGCCCCACCACCACTCCACCCCCCACGGCGCCGGAACTACCACTCCACCCCCCACGGCACCGGAACCACCACGACATCCCCACGGCGCCGGGACCACCGCCCCCGTCAGGGCGGCCCCCGCGGCGGTCCCGGCGCTCCCCCCTACCGGTGTGGTCCCATCCCGCCCTCCGGTCCGGGTGCGGGCCGCTCCAGTGCCACCCTCGGCAGCAGCCGCGCCAGCGCCCCCGGCAGCCACCACGCGCGCTTCCCGAGCAGTTGCAGTACGGCCGGGACGATCAGACAGCGGATGACGACGGCGTCCAGCAGCACCGCCACCGCGAGGCCGAGCCCGAACTGCTGGAGCATCCGGCTCGGGCTGAGCACGAACGCGGCGAACACCACGATCATGATGGCCGCGGCGGCGGTGATGACCCGCCCAGTCCGGGCGAGGCCCTCGCGGACCGCGTGCTCGGCGTCCCCGGTGCGCTCCCACTCCTCGTGGATGCGGGAGACGAGGAAGACCTCGTAGTCCATGGACAGTCCGAACACGATGGCGAAGATCATGACCGGGATGAACGCCTCGATCGGCCCCGGCTCCACTCCGAACCAGCCGTGCTGGAAGACCAGGGTGATGGCGCCGAGCGCGGCGGCGATGGACAGCAGGTTGAGCAGGGCCGCCTTGAGCGGGATCAGCAGGGAGCGGAAGACGACCGTCAGGAGCAGCGTGGACAGCCCGACGACGATCGCGACGAACAGGGCCATCCGGCCGGAGACGGCGTCGGAGAAGTCCTGGGTGGCGGCGGTGGCACCGCCGACGAGGTAGTCGGCGCCGGTGCGGTCCGCGAGGTCCGGCAGGACGTCGTCGCGCAGCCGGTGCACGAGGTCGGTGGTGCCCTGGTCCTGGGGCGCGGTGCGGGGGTAGGCGACGACGGTGGTGAGGGCGCCGTCGGCGCTGGGCAGCGGGGGGCTGACGGCGGCGATGCCGTCGGTCCCGGCCAGCGTGGCGCGCAGCCGGGCGCCGGTGTCGCCGCCGCCTTCGCCGACGATCACCAGCGGGCCGTTGAAGCCGGGGCCGAACCCCTCGGCGAGCAGGTCGTACGCCTGTCGGCTGGTGCTGGTGGCGGCGTCGTTCCCGGCGTCGGCGAAGCCCAGGCGCAGTCCGAGGGCGGGGGCGGACAGGGCGAGCAGGGCGAGTACGGCGACGAGCAGCGCGGGCAGCGGGCGGCGCTGCACGGCGGTGGCCCAGGCCCGCCAACGGGCGCCTTCCTCACGGCCCTTGGCGCGCGCCCGGCGGTCCTGGCGGTGGATGTGCCGTTCGATACGGGAGCCGAACAGGGCGAGCAGCGCGGGCAGCAGGGTCAGCGAGGCGGCCATGGTGACCAGCACGGTGAGGGCGACGGCGAGGGCGACGCCCTGGAGCGAGCCGAGGCCGAGGACGACCAGGCCGAGCAGCGCGACGATGACCGTACAGCCCGCGAAGACGACCGTGCGTCCGGCGGCGTCCAGGGCGGTGCGGGTGGCGCTCGCGCGATCGGCTCCGGCGATGATCTCGTGCCGGTAGCGGTGGAAGATGAGCAGCGCGTAGTCGACGCCGACACCGAGTCCGACCAGCATCATGATGGGCGGGGTGAAGTCGGCGACGGTGAAGACATGCGAGGCCAGCGCGATCAGGCCGACCGCTCCGCCGACCGCGAACACCGCGGTGACCAGCGGTACGGCCGCCGCGAGCAGGGAGCCGAAGAGGAGGACGAGGACGACGAGCGCGGCGAGGATGCCCGCGCCCTCGGCGGCGCCTCCCCCGCCCTCCTCTACGGCCCGTACGGCGTCCCCGCCGAGTTCGACGCGCAGGGTGGCGGACACGGCGTCCCGCGCGGTGTCGATGATCCGGGTGATGTGTGCGGCGGGGACCTCCTCCGCCTTGCCGGTGAGGGTGACGGTGGCGTAGGCGACGGTGCCGTCCCGGGAGACGGCGGAGGCGTCCTGGTAGGGGCTGCGGACCTCGGCGACGCCGGGCAGGTCGCGGACCTCGGCGAGCATCGCCTCGACGGGGGTCCGGTCGTCGGCCACGCCGCCGGTGTCCTGGAGGACGATCTGCACGCTGTCCCCGGCCTGCGTGGCGCCGTGGGCGCGGAGCAGGTCGGTGGCGGTCTGCGAGTCCGTGCCGGGCAGCGTGAAGTCGTTGCGGTAGGCGCTGCCCGCGGTCTGCGCGCCGGCCGTGACGGCGGCCACGACGAGCAGCCAGAGCAGGACGGCCGCCCAGCGCCGCCGCTGGGCCCAGCCCGCCAGCCGGGCCGGGAGCCCGCCCCGGCCGTCGGGCGGCGAGGGGGGTCGGGGGTCGTCGTGCGGCGCCGTGGTCCGCGCGGCGCCGGAAGGCGCGGGTGAGTTCATGCCGTCAGACTCGGCGGCGGGCCGCGCGGTGCGCGTCGGCCCGGGGTGGGCATCCGGTGTACCGCCCGGGTTGCGGTCGGGCGGGTCGGCGTACCGCGCGGGTAGTCAGCCGCCCAGCCAGCCGGGGGTGACCATGCCGGACTCGTAGGCGAGGACGACGAGTTGGGAGCGGTCGCGGACGGCCAGCTTGGTCATGACCCGGCTGACATGTGTCTTGGCGGTGGCGGGGCTGAGCACCAGGTGGGCGGCGATCTCGTCGTTGCTCAGCCCCTGGGCGACCAGGCGCATCACCTCGCGCTCGCGGTCGGTGAGGGCGTTCAGCCGGGGGCTGGGGTCGGGGACCTTGACGCGGCCCGCGAACTCGGCGATCAGTCTGCGGGTGATGCCGGGGCTGATCAGGGCGTCGCCGCGGGCGGCCACCCGTACGGCCTGGATGAGTTCCTCGGGTTCGGTGTCCTTGACGAGGAAGCCGGTGGCTCCGGCGCGCAGCGCTCCATAGACATGGTCGTCGAGGTCGAAGGTGGTGAGGATGACGACCTTCACGGCGCTCAGCCGGGGGTCGGCGCCGATCTGGCGGGCGGCCTCCAGACCGTCGGTGCCGGGCATGCGGATGTCCATGAGGACGACGTCCGGGGCGAGTTCACGGCAGCGGGCGACGGCCTCGGCGCCGTCGGCGGCCTCGCCGACCACGTCGAAGTCCTCCTCGTCCTCCAGGATCGACCGGAACCCGGCGCGCACCAGGCGCTGGTCGTCGGCGAGCAGGACCTTGATCATGGCGGGGGGACGCTCCGTTCGGGACGGCGGGGACAGGGTCTGCCGCCCATGATGACGGACGGGGTCCCCGTCCCCGGTCGGTGGCGTCCGCGCCGTGGTCATGGGCTATGCCTCCGCCGGGGGCGGCGGGGTGCAGGGCAGCCGGGCGCGGACGGTGAAGCCGCCGCCGGGGCGCGGGCCGGTGGTGAGTTCGCCGCCGAGGGCGCGGGCGCGTTCCCGCATACCGCTGATGCCGGTGCCCTGGGCGGTGCCGGGTGAGGGCCCGCCGTGGCCGTCGTCGGCGATCTCCACGCGGAGTTCGCCGGGGCGCTGGTCGATGCGGATGACGACGGCTGCGGCGCGGGCGTGCCGGGTGACGTTGGTGAGGGACTCCTGCACGATCCGGTACGCGGCGAGGCCGACCTCGGCGGGCGGCGCGGCCCGCTCCCCCGCCGTCTCCACCCGGACGTCGAGCCCGGTCCGGCGGGCGGACTCGGCGAGTTCACCGATCCGTCCGAGGCTGGGGGCGGGCGCGGTGGGGGCGGTCTCGCCCGCCTGGCGCAGGACGCCGAGGGTGGCGCGCAGATCGCGCAGCGCCTCCCGGCTGGAGTCCTTGATGGCGGCGAGTGCCTGTTCGGCCTGGGCGGCGCCCGCCTCCGGATGCCGGGTCAGCCGGCGCAGCGCCGCCGCGGACTGGACGTTGATCAGGGAGAGGTGGTGGCCGATGACGTCGTGCAGGTCACGGGCGATCCGCAGGCGTTCCTCGCTGACGGCCCGGCGCTCGGCCTGCCGGGCGTAGGCCAGCCGGTTGTGGCGCAGCCGCCCCAGCGCGATGATCCCGACCAGCCAGCCCGCGAGCATGAACAGGGCGACGCCGGTGACGTCGTCGTTCCCGGCGAGGGTGCCGAGGCCGGTGGCGGCGACGACGACCAGCCCGAGGACGACGGCCGCGGCCAGCCGCCCCTCGGCGGCGACCGTGTAGAGGGCGACCACGGCGACCACCAGCAGCGGCCCGTCGTAGGTGCTGGTCAGGTAGTACACGGCGCAGGCGGCCAGGACGAAGGCGCAGACGGCCACCGGGTGGCGGCGGCGCTGGTACAGGGCGGCGCAGGACAGGGCGATCAGCAGCCAGGAGAACGCGGTGGCGCTCCAGGGCTCCTCGCGCGAGCCGATCAGTGAGCGCAGGCTGCCGAGGCCGACGACCACGAACATGCCGAGGGCGAGCGCGGCGTCGCCGTGCCAAGAGGCGCGCAGCCGCCCGCGCACCCGGGACATCATGTCCAAGACCATGGCTTCAGCGTAGATCGGCGCGCTGACCAGCGCGTTCCTCTCACGGGGGATATCCCTGAGGGCCGGACCGCAACTTCCGGGGTACGCGGGGCGGGCGGTACGCAACCGTGGGGGTAGTCCCTACGGCGTCCAGGTGGCCGGGCGGTCGGCACGTCGGCACGTCGGCACGTCGGCACGTCGGCACGTCGGCACGTCGGCGCCAGGCTAGGCGGTGCCGTGCCGGGCCGCGCGCTCAGTCCACGGGCGCGCCGGGCTGCACCGGCAGGGCCTCGACGCCGGGGGTGGCGAGCAGGTCGGCGATCAGGGCGTGGCTGCCACCGACGTAGGTGCTGACCAGGTCGACGTCGCCGCCCACGATCCAGGCGGTGTCCTCGGGCCACCACAGGTCGGGCAGCTCGGTGAACTCGTCCTCGCCGACCGGTGAGGTGACGTCGGTGAGCGGGCCGGACAGCAGGATCTCCTCGCGGCCGGGTGTGGTGAAGGTGGGCACGCCGTCGAAGTTCCGGCGTCCGTAGCCGTCCCAGAGGCCGAACCAGCAGCGGTCGGGGGTGGTGGTGTGGCGGGCGAGGACGGGCAGGACGGCGTGGGCGAGCGCGGCGGGGGTCGGGCCCTCGGCGGGGTGTTCGTCCCAGACGCCGGGCAGGCCGCCGTCGTCGGTGTGCAGGTGGTCGCGGTCCTTGCCGACCAGTTCGTGCCAGCAGGTGGCGGCGGTCAGCGGCCGTCCCCGGGCGGCGGCGACGGCTGTCCAGGGCACCGGCTGTCCGGCCAGTTCCGCCGGGTGGAGGAGCCGTGCGTAGGCGGGGAATCCCGGCGCGGCGACGCCCGCGACCGTGCCGAACTCGCCATACCCGCCGGTGTGCCGGAACAGCCGCAGGGCCGGGTCCAGCGTGTCGGGGCGGACCAGGAGACGTCCGTAGGGCGGAGGACCGCTCATCATGGCCGGTCCGTCACGGAATCCGGGCGACACCGGCGTAGATGCCGCTGGGCTCGGACGTCGGCGGGGTGCCCTGGAACCACTCGGTGGCCGTCACCAGGCCGGGCTCGGCCAGTTCCAGCCCGTCGTAGAAGCGGGTCACCTGGGCGCGGTCGCGGAAGCCGAGCTTGATGCCGCCGCGCGCGTATTCCGCGGTGACCTGGTCCGACAGTTCGGGGAAGAGGTCGGAGGACGCGTGCGACAGAACCAGCCAACTGCCCGAGGGCAGCGCGCCGATCAGATTGCCGACGATGCCGTAGGGGTCCTGGTCGTCGTTGATGAAGTGCATCAGGGCGATCAGGGACAGGGCGATCGGCCGGTCGAAGTCGAGGACGCCACGGGCGTGCTCCAGGATCTCGTCCGGCCGCCGGACATCGGCCTGCACGTAGTCGGTCGCGCCTTCCGGACGGCTCACGAGCAGCGCCTCGGCGTGGCGCAGCACGATCGGGTCGTTGTCCGTGTACACGACCCGGGCGTCCGGGCGTACGCCCTGCACTATCTGGTGGAGGTTGGGCTCGGTGGGGATGCCGGTGCCGATGTCGAGGAACTGGTCGACGCCTTCGGCGGCGAGCCAGGCCACCGCCCGGTGCATGAACTCGCGGTTCTGCCGGGCGGCGTCCCGCGCCTCGGGCGGCAGCTTCGCGCCCACGGCCTCGTCGACGGGGTAGTTGTCCTTGCCGCCCAGCAGCCAGTCGTACACCCGTGCGGGGTGCGGTCGACTGGTGTCGATGCGCGGGCTGGGGATCTCAGCGGTCATCACGACTCCGTCGCAGGAGGATCAAGGAAACGCGAGCCTCGATCATCGCAGGGCGGTGAACCGATTCGCCAGCCAGGGCGGCGGATTGCAGTGCCGTTCGGACCCTCCCCGGGACGCGTACGTCCCGGTGCGGGGCTATCCGACGGGGGGCATGTCCGTGGGCTCGGAGTCCAGGCCCGCCCGGGGTTTGCGCCAGGCGCCGCGGGTGAAGTCGGGGACCTCCACCGGGCGGCCGTCGCGGGCGAGCGAGGCGGCGCTCAGGGGGACGGCGGAGCACCAGGCCGCCGAGTCGTAGACGTCGATGTCGGGCACCAGTCCGGCCCGCATCAACTGCACGGTCCGCCACTGGAGTACGTAGTCCATGCCGCCGTGGCCGCCGTTGTTGGCGGCGTCGTCGCCGACCTTGAGCCACAGCCAGTGGTCGGCGTTCCTGCGGTAGGGGGCGAAGTCGCGCCAGGAGTGGCCGCCGTGGTCGGGTTCGAGGTAGATCCGCGCTCCGGTGGGGCCGGGTCCGGTGTAGTCCTCCAGGATGCCCCGGCTGCCGGCCAGCGAGTTGATCCGGCTGTACGGGCGGGGGGAGCTGACCTGGTGCTCGGCGCGGATGACCCGGCCCTGGGCGGTGTCGATCATGCAGGTGACCAGGTCGCCGTTGACATAGGTCTCCTTCCACGACGGGTGGTCGCGGGGCATGAACCGGGCACGGTAGTCGGCGAGCCCCCTGGGGGCGGTCGCGGAGGCGCTCAGGGTGGTCATGCGGTCGCCCCGGTTGATGTCCATGGCGGCGGCGATGGGCGCGAGGCCGTGCATGGGGTAGAGCGAGGCGGTGGAGCGGGTGTGCCAGAGCCGACGCCAGGAGTCGGTGTAGTAGGTGTCGGAGAAGAGGAGTTCGCGCAGGTCGTGGAGGTAGCCGCCATGGCCGTCGGTGATCTCGCCGAAGGCCCCGTCGTGGGCCAGCTTCAGCATCGCCAGCTCGTTGCGGCCATAGGAGCAGTTCTCGGCGAGCAGGAGATGGCGGCGGGTGCGCTCGGAGGTGTCGACCAGGTCCCACAGCTCGCGCAGTTCGGTGGCGACGGGCAGTTCGACCACCGCGTGCTTGCCGCTGAGCAGGGCGGTGCGGCCCTGTTCGTGGTGGAACTCCCACGGGGTGGCGATGTAGACGAGGTCGATGTCGTCGCGGCGCAGCATCCGGGCGTAGGCGTCGGCGGAGCCGCCGTACTCGGCGGGGCGCGGTTCGCCCTTGGCGACCAGCCGGTCGGCGGCGCGGGTGGCGCGGTCGGCGCGGATGTCGCAGACGGCGGTCACGGTACAGCCGGGCACCGCGGCCCAGCCCAAGACCATGCCCGAGCCCCGGTTGCCGAGACCGATCACGGCGACCCGGACGGTGCGGTGGACCTCGAAGGGGACGCCGATCATCGACTTCTGGCCGGGTCTGCGGCCGGGCGTGTGGCCGGTGGGCGCCGCCGCGTGGGCCGCGCCGCCCACTCCGGTCGCGAACGCGCCGCCTGCGACGGCTCCGCCCAGCAGCAACCGGCGGGAGACAGAGGGGTGGTGGGACATCACGGCACGCTCCTCGGTGAGTGGGGTGCATCGGTGAGTGGCCTGCATCACTTGTCGCTTCGTGTCGCTGCACGACTGTGCCGTCCTCGCCAGTTGCATGTCAATACGTGTTCGAAACAAAGCAGTTTTGAGCATGAGCGAGCATGGGAGGGGGGTTTCGCGTCCGGTGCGGGGGTGTTGGGCGGTCGGCTTTCCTTGGCGTGTCGCGATGCGGCGCGTGTCGTGATGCACGGCGTGTCGCGATGCGGGGCGGGTCTCGCTTCGGGCGGGGGCGTGTCTCGCTTCGGGCGGGGCGTAGGCCGTGTCGCCCTCGGGGCGGGGCACATGTCGGGGCGCCTGGGGGGGGCGGCGCACATGTGGTGTCGTCCTCGGGAGGGGGCTCAGGCCGTGTCGTCCTCGGGAGGCGTCTTCCTGGGGATGCGTCTTCCTCGGGGTGAGGCCCAGCCGTGCCGTCCAAGGGGCGGGCCCAGGCCATGTCGTCCTCGGGAGGCGGCTCAGGCCGTGTCGTTCCTGGGGCGGGGCTCGGGCCGTGCTGAGGTGGGGGTCATGACCACCATCGCCATCGTCGGGGCCGGGCCCGGACTCGGTGCGGCTGTCGCCCGGCGCTTCGGCCGCGAGGGGTTCGCCGTGGCCCTGGTCGCCCGTGACCGGGCCCGTACGGACGCCCTCGCCGCCGCGCTGGGCCGGGAAGGCGTCACCGCGCGGGGCTTCCCCGCCGACGTCCGTGACCAGGGGGCGCTGACCGCGGCGCTGGAGGCGGCGGCCGGGACGCTGGGTCCGGTCGAGGTCCTCCAGTACAGCCCGGTCCCGCCGCCGGACTTCATGCTCCCGGTCCTGGAGACCGGCCCCGACGACCTGACCGGCCCGATCGAGTTCTCCCTGTACGGACCGGTCACCGCGGTCCGCGCGGTGCTCCCCGGGATGCGCGCGCTGGGCCACGGGACCATCGTCCTCGTCAACGGCGGTACGGCGGTCGTCCCGCACCCCGAACGCACGGGCACATCGGTCGCGTTCGCCGCCGAGAGCGCGTACGGCCATCTGCTGCACGACGCGCTCGCGCCCGACGGCGTCCATGTCGCCCAACTGGTCGTCCCCGGCGCGATCGTGACCGGGCATCCGCGCAGGGACCCGGCCGTGCTGGCCGACACCGTGTGGTCGCTGCACACCGGGCGGCACGGGTTCCGGCACTTCGCGGACGACCTGGAGGCGTGAGGCGCGGGGCTCTGACGCCCTCAGCCCGTGCGCGGGTGCAGCAGCGCCGTGCCGTCCGGTCCGGTCATGCCGGGTTCGGGAGCGGGCGGCGGACCCGGGAGACGGGCACAGGAGGTGTCGCTGCCGCCGGGCCGCAGCACGGTGAGGCAGCCCTGTCCGGTCCCGTTCACCGCACTGTGGGAGCGGCCCCTGGGCCAGGTCAGGGTGGAGGCGACCGTGTCGGGGCCGACCTCCGTGGCCGCGAGGTCCGTGTGCCCGGCGGGCCCCGGAAAGCCCATGCCGACCGGTGCGGGGACCCGTACATCGCAGTCGGCGTCGGCACAGGCGGCGATGTCGTGTCCGCCGGCGGCGGAGCGGGCGGGCGCCTGGGCGGCGGGTGTCGCGGCAGCCGTGGCCCACGGGACGCCCGCCGTGGGAGACGCCCCGGTGTCGCGCGGCGCGCCGCCGCCCTTGTCGTCCGAGCCACCGCACCCCGTCAGCGGTACGGCGGTCAGTACCCCCGCCGGGAGGGTACGTGCCGGGCCCACCGCGCGGGGCCGGTGCGCGGGGGTGTCGCCGAGGAGTGGGTGCGTGTCATGGGTCCGTACCGTGCCGTGCCGTCCGTGTCGCTCGCGCGACCGCCGCCGAGTACGACACCAGCCTTCCCCCGGCGCTCCGGGAACCTCCCGCGCGCGACTCCATGCCCCCCGTCCGCGCGACCCGCGCCGTCAGTCGAGCACGGCCACGGCGTCGACCTCCACCAGGTGCTCGGGCACGTCCAGGGCGGCGACGCCCACCAGCGTCCCGGGCGGCACTGGTGTGCCGCCCAGCTGTCCGGCCGCCCGCGCGACGCCCGCCAGGAACTGCGGCATCTTCTCCGGCGTCCAGTCGACGACGTACACCGTCAGCTTCGCCACGTCCGCGAAGGTGCCGCCGACGGCGGCCAGCGCGGTGGCGACATTGAGGTAGCACCGCTCGACCTGGGCGGCGAGATCGCCCTCGCCGACGGTCTTCCCGTCGGCGTCCCAGGCGACCTGACCGGCCAGATGCACCAGCCGCGTGCCGGTCGCGACGGACACCTGCCGGTACACCTCGGTCTCCGGCAGTCCACTCGGGTTGATCAGGGTGATAGCCATACCGCTCTCCTCGTCATGCCTGCGCTCCCGACCCGCGCGGCTCTCCCGCGGGTCTCTGAAAACCGTAGGAGAGCGGCGCGTGACGTGGAAGAACGCACTTTTCGGTGACCGGGTCACCGGAAGGTGACCGAAGGAGTCCGGGGCGCCCCAGGGCCTCGACATCGCGGCACGCGACACGCCCGGACCGCGCGGAAGCCGATTTCCGTCCACTTCCGCCGCCGCCGTTGACAGCCACCGCCGGTGACCCGAGACTCGGGCGATCACTGTGAAGCTCTTTTCACCAGGCGAACACGGCCTGGAGAACGCCCCCTTGCGCCCAGTCCCCCCGCCCTGTCCCCGCCCCGCTCCCCCGCCCCTCCCCGCTCCGCGGACCCCCACATCCCCTCCCCGAGGACGACGATGTCTCCTGCCCTTCCCCCCACCCCCGCTCCCCGTCCCACGCACACCTTCCGTTCCGTCGCGCCCGTCCTCGCGCTGTGCTGGCTGGCCGTGTTCTTCGACGGCATGGATGTGAACATCTACGGCGCCGTGATGCCGCACATGCTCGACGACACCGGACTCGGACTGACCCCCGGCACCGCCGGGACCATCGGCAGTTGGACCACGTTCGGGATGCTGATCGGCGCGCTGACCGCCGGGAACCTCACCGACTGGCTCGGCCGCCGGCTGATGCTGGTGGCCAGCGTGACGCTGTTCTCGGCCGGTTCGGCGGTGTGCGCGCTGGCGGGCGGGACCGCCCTGTTCGGGACCGGCCGGTTCGTGTCCGGGCTCGGGCTCGGCGGGCTGATGCCGCTCTGTCTCGCGATGGTGCTGGAGTTCGCGCCGCCGCGCCGGGCCGCCCTGACCACGGGGCTGCTGATGACCTCGTACCACGCGGGCGGTATGGCGGCGACCGGGCTCGGGCTGACGCTGGCCCCGGCCTGGGGCTGGCGCTGGGTGTTCTGGGCGGGTGTGCTGCCCGCGCTGATCGCCGTACCGCTGCTGCTGGCGCTGCTGCCCGAGTCGCCGGGGGTGCTGCTGGCGCGGGGGGAGCGGAGCCGCGCGGACGCGGTCGCCGACCGGTACGGGCTGCCGCGGCCGACCGCCCTCGCCGCGCCCGCCGCCGGGGCGAAGGGGCGACTGGCCGCCGTGCGCGCGCTGTTCGCCCCCGACGCCCGCTGGGCGACCCCACTGCTGTGGCTGGCCTCCTTCAGCGGGCTGCTGCTGGTGTACGGGGTGAGCACCTGGCTGCCGCAGATGATGCGGGCGTCCGGCTACGGGCTCTCCTCCTCGGTCAGCTTCCTGCTGGTCATCAACGCGGGCGGGATCGCCGGCCTGCTCATCGCGGGCCGCACCGCCGACCGGTTCGGGGCGGTCCGGGTCTCGGCGATCTGGTTCGTCCTGACGGCGGTGGGCGCGCTGCTGCTCCAGGCACACCTGTCGCTGGCGCTGACGTACGTGGTCGTCGCGCTCACCGGCGTCTGGCTGTTCAGCGCCCAGGTGATGGTCTACGCGGCGACCGCCACCGTCTACCGGGAGAGTGAGCGGGCGGCCGGGCTCGGCTGGGTGACCGGGATCGGCCGCACCGGCGCGGTGGTCGGGCCCTCGCTGATCGGGGCGCTGGCCGCCGGCGGCAACGAGAGCTGGGGGTTCACCACCTTCGCGCTGGCGGGCCTGGTCGGCGCGGTCGCCATCGCCCTGGTCCCGCTGGCCCGACGCGCCACCCGCACGGGGACGGCGGCGCGGGCGACACCGGCGGACGCGTGACCCTCCGGGGAACGGGCCCCGGCAGGACGGTCCAGGGAACCGACCACATGTGAAGCCCCAGAGAGCCCGGCCACATGTCACGCTCCAGGAAGCCCGGCCATCTTTGACGTTCCAGGAAGCCCAGCCACATGTCACGCTCCAGGGACCCCCGTCACATGTGAAGCTCCGGGAAACCGGCCGCACATGACGCGCTCGGGGGACCGCCCCCATGTGACGCCCTCATGAACCGGCCGTATACGACGGTCCTCCTCACCGACCCCTACAGCGGCGGCCCGTCACCCACGGCGGCGGACCCGCGTCCGCGCGGGCCGCCGCCCAGCGTCGGCGCCCCGTCCCTACGGGCGCCCCCCTTGCTGCCACCGCCGCGCGGTGAGCGGTACGGGCCCGCCACCGGCGAGCCGGTCGGCGATGGGCCGGAGCACGGCCCACGCGGTGTCGGGCAGCGCGCTCACCGCCGCGACGACCCCGCTCGTCCGCGCCCCCTCGTCGTCGACGAGCAGGGCGAGGAAGTCGATCCGGTCGTCGCCGAGTTCATCCACCAGATGCCCGGGATCACGGGGCTGGGACGGCCAGACGCCGGTGACGAGCGCGGCGGAGGTCTTGGTCGGGCGCGCCCGCACCACAGCCACCCTGGAAACGGTGATGTTCTCGTAAAGCCCGGCCCGCCAGTACGGCTCCTCGTGCCCGAAGCGCTCGGCCTCGGCGCGCCCGGCGAGATCCACGACGTGGACACTGCCGGTGTGCTCCTCCCCGTCGGCGGTCAGCGTCGGCCCGCGCAGCACGAGCCGGTCGGCGAAGTGATCCATGTACGACCAGTGGCTCTCGGCCAGGTCGAGCAGGCGTTCCTCGACCCCGGGACGGTCCTGGGTGTGTACGTAGTAGGGCATGTCGCGACCGTACCCAACACCTACCCGGACCGGGGCCGTTCGCGCCGCCATGCGCGTCCCGGACGCCGTTCCGCACCTGGTCCTCCCATGGGTCGTTCCCGGTCAGCCCAAGGAAGTTCCAAGTGACAGTCACGTATTGCTCCCCCTTGGCCATGATTCAGTAACGTGAACTGTGGCGCGTGTCATCGGGCATACGTTCTCCAGTGTGAACAGAGATGGCACTCCCCACATAGCCAGCGATTCCAACTCGCGGACCGCCCGCGCGGTTTCCGCACGCCCGGCCCGGCGCACCCTGCTCCGTACCGCGCTCACCGGCGCCGCCGCGGTCGGCGCCGGTCTCGCGGTCGCCGCTCCCGCCGCCGCGACCGCCTCCACCCGCCCCGTCGGCCCCCGACCCACCACCCCCGGTCAGGCGCTCACCGCGCTGGCCTCGGGCAACCGGCGCTGGCGCACCTTCCGCCAGCAGCACCCGGACGAATCGCACACCGTCCGCCAGGAACTGGTGTCCGGTCAGCACCCCTTCGCCCTGGTGCTGGGCTGTATCGACTCCCGTGTTCCGCCGGAGCTGGTCTTCGACCAGGGTCTCGGCGATCTGATGACCGTCCGCAGCGGCGGCGAGGTACTGGACGAGGCCGTGCTCGGCAGCGTCGCCTACGGTGTGCTCGAACTCGGCATCCCGCTGGTGATGGTGCTCGGCCATCAGTCGTGCGGCGCGGTCCGCGCGGCGGTCGAGGCCGACCAGAGCGGCGAGCAACTCCCGGCGCACATCCAGTATCTGGCCGACCAGATCAAGCCCGCCATCGACCACACCAAGGAGGGCGACGCCCGGGTCGACGCGACGATAGACGCCCAGGTCCGGCTGGTCCGCGCACGGCTGGCCGCGGAGCCCGACCTCGCGGAGAAGGTGACCAGCGGCGCGCTGGCCATCGTGGGCGCCCGCTACGAACTCGGCAGCTACCGGGTCCACCAGCTCGTCTGACGGACCGCGCGGCCCCGCGCCCCCGCGCTCGCGTCAGCGCCGAAGCCGACGCCCGACGCCCGACGTCCAGCAGCCAGGACCGAAACCGTGGCCAAGAGCCCGGCCCCCGGAGCGGTCCAGGGACACAAGGGACACACAGGACGACGGACCAGACGAAGGCGAGAACGACGGCCAGGACGACGGACACACCGACGGACACACCGACGGACACGCCGAAGGGCACGCCGAAGGACACGCCGAAGGCCAGAACGTCGGACGGGACGGCGAACAGGACGACCGACAGGACGGCGACGGACCGGACGTCGGGGCAGCAGCCAGGACATCCACACCTACCACCGGCCCGGTGCACGCAACTCCCGCGCACCGGGCCGGTGCCGTACCGCCGAAGCCAGCCAGCGCCTCCACCGGCAGACCTCCGCACGTACGACCGAAGCCCGCCGATGCCTACACCGGCAGACGCCGGTGCCGCGCCACCGCCTCCCGCACCGCCGGAACCACCTCGTCCACCCATCGCCGATGCTGGTCGGGATCGTCGTCCTGGGCGCCGAAGACAAAGGTGTCCATGCCGTGTTCCACGGCCAGCGAGGTCAGTTCCTCGACCCACATCGCGGGCGGACCGTCGAACGGGCCGGTGCGGGGGCCGTCGGTGATGGATCCGAAGACGTTGTAGAGACGGCGGATGTCCCGGGGGTCGCGGCCGGCCTCCGCCGCGCCCTCGTCGATCCGCGCCTGCATGGCGGGCAGCAGGTCGGGCGTGGCGCGGGGGGCGGAGGGGCACCAGCCGTCGGCCTTGCGTCCGACGACCCGCAGCAGCCGGGGCCCGAGGACGCCCAGCCAGATGCCCATCGGATGGACGGGCACGGGGCCGGGGTGCACCCCGGCCAGCCGGTAGTGGACGCCGTCGTAGCGCGCCGCGCGGGCACCGGACCACATCAGCCGGATGACGTCGACGGCCTCCTCCAGCGCCCCGGCGGCCTCGCCCGGGGTGCGCCCGGGGCCGCCCATCGCGGTCACCGCGTCCGGGAACCCGCCCGCGCCGAGGCCGAGTTCGAACCGTCCTCCGGAGAGCACGTCGAGGCTCGCGGCGGTCTTGGCGAGCACGGCGGGCGGACGCAGCGGCAGGTTGGCCACGTCCGGGAAGACCCGGATGCGCTCGGTCCGTCCCAGGATCACCCCCATCAGCGCGAAGGTGTCCAGGAAACGGCGCTGGTAGGGATGGTCCTGGATGCCGAGGAAGTCGAGTCCGGCCGCGCCGTCGGCGAACCGGGCCAGTGCCATGATGTCCGCCACCCGCTCGGCGTTGGGGGTGGGAAAGATCCCGAACTGCACGGGACGCCCGTAATCAGTCATGCGCGCAAGGGTAGTTCCGGCCATACCGGACGCGCGAGCGGCGGCGGCCGTTCGGCGGTGGGGGCCGGACCAAGATCGCTTGCCCGGCCGACAGCCGGAATTCACGTCTCCTTATTCAATTGGTTCACTTCACCGGCAAGGGCCGTTTCCCGGTTGCCGGGAACCCCAAACTCCGATCATCGCGACGACAGCGATCCGCGCCCGAAAATTGGCTCGGACCAATGGCGGTAGCCGATGGAACTTGACGGAAAAACTCCGCCGGAGAAAAGCAGAAACATATTCACCTTTCTTCGGCCGCCACTCGACCGCCTCAAAGGGTTGACTTACTTTCCCGGCACGCAAGGCCCCCACCAGCGGTAACGCCCACCCCCTCCCCCATCTATCCATCGGACAGGGCCGACAAATTACCCAACCTATACGTTCCTCGACCATCCGTGACCTTCATGGAGAACGACCGGCATTCCGGCGCCCCGACGATTTTCCGCAACCTGGGGATCGACTTGGCTGCAATCCATCACTAAGGTGTCGCTGGCGCTTGCAAGGAACGCCCGCATTGCAGGACCGGGCACCCACCCGGCGTACGACCCGGTATTCCCGGTATTCCCCCGTATTCTTTCCGGCCCCGGAGCAGGCTCGATCAGCCGCGCGCCCGGGACCGCCAGAGGACACATCGGAGCGACACGTAGGATGCGGTTCCAGCTGCTAGGGCTCCTGAGCATCAGCGACGGTGAACACGCCGCCGTCCTCCAGCCGTCCAAGCCGACGAATCTGCTCGCCGCCCTGCTCATCCACTCCGGCGCGGTGGTCTCCACCGACTATCTGCTGCGCGCGGTCTGGGACACCGAGCCGCCCGCCACGGCCCGTGCCGCGCTCCAGAGTTGTGTGCTCCGGCTGCGCCGGATCTTCGCCCGCTACGGGATCGCCAACGACACCATCGAGGCCGTGCCCGGCGGTTACCGGATGCGGATGGACCGGGACACCCTGGACCTGCTGCGCTTCCGTGACCTGGTGCGCGCCGCCGGGACCACCGGGGACGCCGACACGGAGGCGTACGTGCTGCGCGAGGCGCTCGCCCTGTGGCACGGCCCGGTGCTCGCCAATGTCGCCTCCCAGCTGCTGCACCGCGACGAGGCGCCCCGTCTGACGGAGGAGCGGCTCAGGACCCTGGAGCGGCTCTGTGACATCGAACTGGCGCGCGGGCGATGTCGTGAGGTGCTGTCCGAGGTCTGGGACGCGGCCCGCCGCCACCCCGAGCGGGAACGTTTCGCCGAGCAGTTGATCGAGGCGCTGTACCGGACGGGCCGGCAGACCGAGGCCCTGGTGGAGATCCGGGCCGTCAAGGAGCGCCTCAAGGAGGAGTTCGGGATCGATCCAGGGGCCGCGCTCCAGCGGCTCGAGCTGTCGATCCTGCGGGGCGAGGAACTGGCGTCCGCCGCCGGGGGCGGGGCGGCGGGACGCTCCGGGGCCGTCCCGCGCGGGGCGCTCTCCGGGACGGCGCCCCTGGGGGCCCTGTCCGCCGTCCCGACGGCGGTGCGTACGGCCGTCCCGCTCCCGCCGGGGGCGGAGATCACCGGCGGTCCGGCCACGGAGCCCGCCGTACCCGATCCGGCCGGGATCACGGCGCCCGGTTTCGCCGGGACCACCGCGCCCGGTTTCGCCGGGAGCACCGCGCCCGGTCCCGTCGGGCCCGCCTCACCCGGCCATAGGGGACCGGCAACACCGGGCCACGCCGGACCCGTCACACCCGCCGCCATCGAGCCCGCCACGCCCGGCCACGCCGACCACACCGCACCCGGCACCACCGCCCCTGTCTCCGCCCCGTCCCCCATGCCACACCACACCGACGGCCCCCTGACCCCGCCCGCCCCCTCACCCACCGCACCACCCCCACCCACGCCCGCCGCCCTGCTCGCCCCCACTCCCGCCGCTGCCGCCACTCCCCCCACTCCCCCATCCCCCGCCCCCGCCCCCGCGTTCTCACCCCCCGCTCCCTCCACTCCCCCCGCCCCAACCCCCCTCCCCCTCCCCCTCCCCCCAGTCCCCCGCTTCACCGGTCGCCGCGCGCAACTCGCCGTCATGCAACGCGCGTTGACCGCGTCGGGGCCGGACACTGGGCCGGTGGTGATCTCGGGGGCGCCCGGGATCGGCAAGAGCGCCCTCGCCCGGCAGGCGGCCCATCTGACGCAGGACGCCTTCCCCGGCGGCTGTCTCATCCTGACCATGACCGGGGCCGACGGCAGTCCGCTCTCCGCCGCCGACGCCCTGGAGCGGCTCTCTTCCCCGAGCCGCCCCGGGCGTCGGCTCCTCGTCCTGGACGATGTGACCAGCGCGGAGCAGATCCGCCCGCTGCTGCCGCCGCCCGCCGTGGGAGCGGCCGTGGTGACCAGCAGACGCGGACTCGCCGGGCTGGTCGCCACCCACGGCGGGCTGGTGCTGCGGCTCGACACCCTGGACGAGCCGGAGTCGTACGACCTGCTGGTGGCCACGCTCGGGGCCGAGCGGGTCGGCCGGGAGCCGGACGCGGCCCGTGAACTGGCCCGGATCTGCGGCCACTTCCCGCTCGGTCTGCGGATCGCCGCCGCCCGGCTGCTGACCCGGCCCGGTCTCGGCCTCGCCGACTGCGCCGCCTGGCTGGCCGAGGACGCCCCGGCCCGGCTCGCCCTGGCCGACGAGCCGCTGATGTCCGTACCGGGGGTGTTCGACGCGGCGCTCGGGCGGCTCGACCCCGCGCTGCGCACCGCGTTCGTCCGGCTCGCCGCCGCGCCGGACGGCACCGGTCCGCCGCCCTCCGACGAGGTGCTCGAACGGCTCGCGGACGCCGGGTTCGTGGAAGAGGGCCCGCCCGAGCCGTACCGCATCCACGCCCTGTTCAAAATCTACGCGCGTCGGCTCACCGCGACGACCTGACCCACCCCCCACCGCTCCACCACATCCCCGCCCCGCCCCGACCGTCCTCCGACGAGAGGTGTCCTCCGTATGCTTTCCGCACGGTACGAAGCCGTCGCCGCGACCCGTCCGCGTATCCGCCGGGACGTGCTGTTCACCGAGACCCCCGACGGTGTGCTCTTCCACAACGCCGACGGCGGCTTCCGGCTGACGGCCCGTTCCGCGTACCGGTTCGCCACCCTGCTGGTGCCGCACCTCGACGGCGCGCACACGGTCGCCGAGATCTGCGCGGGCTTCGGCGACCGGCAGCGCGCGATGGTCGGTGAGCTGGTCGGCACGCTGTACGAGCGCGGCTTCGCCCGGGACGTGCCGTCCAGACCCGTGACCGGCCCGGACCCGGCGGCGGACTCGCTGCCGTCCGCCGCGACGGCCCGCCGCTTCGCCGCGCAGATCGCCTATGTCGACCACTACGCCGACGACCCCGCCCGACGGTTCCAGCGGTTCCGGGAGACCCGGGTGGCGGTGGCCGGTACCGACCCGGTGGCCGAGTGGTGCGTACGGAGCCTGATCCGCAACGGGGCCGCGTTCGTCGGGGTGCTGCCCGGTCTCGACCGCTCGGCGGTCGACGCGGAGGCCGCCGCTGCGGCGGCCGACGGCTGCCCGGTGGACGTGCACGAACTGACCGCCGGACTCGACGGGTACGCCATGGTGGTGGTCACCGGACCCGACGCGCCCCGGGCGATCCTGCCGATGCTGAAGGCCGGTCTCCCGGCGGGCCGCACGGTGCTGCCGTCCTGGTCGTACGGGCGGCGGGCGGTCGTCGGACCGGCCATGTCGGAGCGGTCCACCGGCTGCTGGGCCTGCGCGGCGCTGCGGCTCGGCGCCGGGGACCGGGCGGCCGACGCCGCCGGGCTGTGGCGCTCCCTCGCCCTGGACCTGCCCGCCGACGGCGACCGGCCCACGGGTCCCCTGGCCGCGATGCTGGGCAACCTGCTCGGCTACGAGGTGTTCAAGACGGCGACCGGCGCGCTGCCCCCGGAGACCGCCGGGCAGCTGATCGTCCAGGACATGGAGTCGCTGGACGTCACCGCCGAGCCGCTGCTGCCGCATCCGCGCTGCCCGTTCTGCGCGGAGTCCGCCGAGGACGCCGGGGGGCTCGGCGACGCCCTGCCCGAGGTCGACCTCGCGGGCGCCACCGGCACGGAGGCGCTCGCGCCGCCCACCGTCGACACCGCGCGGGACGCCGACGCCCTGGTGGCGGAGCTGAACCGGCGTTCGGTGCTGCTGCGCCCGCACGCGGGGGTCTTCCGGCGCTACGACGACGAGGACATCACCCAGACCCCGCTCAAGCTCAGCGTGGTCGAGCTGGGACTCGGCGACGGCCGGACCCGGCGGGTCGCGGCGGCCGACGTCCATCATGTGGCGGGCGCCCGGCTGCGGGCGCTGCACCGGGCGGCCGAGGTGTACGCCGAACATGTGGTGCCCCCGGTCCCGGCCGCCGCGTCCGGCCCGGCCGTCCGGCTGGCGCCCGCCGTGCTCGGCACCGCCAGCGGGCTCGGCGGTCCTCGGGCGGAGGTGACCGGCTGGGTGGCGGCCGTGTCGCTGCTGACGAAGGAACGGTTCCTGGTGCCGGGCGCGGCCGTACGGCCGTTCGGCGCGGGCAACGGGGACCGGCTGTTCGAGGCGACGAGCGCCGGACTGCGGGCGGGCCCGAGCGCGGCGGACGCCACCGGACAGGGACTGCTGTCGGCGCTGGCGTACGACGCCCTGACCCGGGCCCTGCGGACCGGCGGGGTACCCGGGGTCGCCGTGCCCGCCGACGACCCCGAACTCACCTTCCTGGTGCAGTCCGCCGCCAACCTGGAGGTGGAGGCCGAACTGCTGGACTTCGGGGAGCGCGAGCGGTCCGGGGTGTCGGTGGTGCTGGCCCGGAGCGGGGCCCGCTGGGCGGTCGGCGCCGAACTGTCGTACCGGGCGGCGGTCGCCGGGGCGCTGCGCGAGCTGCTGGGGCAGGTGCAGGCGGCGGCCCAGGGACTCACGGGCGAGGGACCCGGCGACGACGACACGGCGTGGGGCCGGACGGACGGGGTGCCGTACGGCGAACCACGGTCCGGGGACCTGTCGTTCGGCGATCCGCTGCTCGGGGACCTCGATCCGCGGGTGCTCACGGTGACCGGGATCGCGACCGGCGTGCCGGGTCCGGCCGCGTCCTGGGCCGAGGTGCTGCGGCGGCTCGGCGAGCGGGGGCGGGACGCCGTGGTCGTACCGGCCGGGTCGGCGGATCTGGCGGCGGCCGGGGTCCAGGTCGTCCGGGTGCTGCTGACGGCGGAGGCCCGGCGTGACGGCTGACGCGAGCGGCACCGGGGTACGGGCGCCGAGCGCGGTCGGTCCGCTGACCGCGCTGCTGCGGGAGGCGCTGGAGCGGCAGGGGCAGGGCCATGTCGAGGTGGCCGTGCGGGCGCTGGGCTTCACGGACGCGTTCAGGGAGGACGCGACCATGGAAGGCGCGTCCACGGAAGACGCGTCCATGGAAGGCGCGTTCCCGCAGGAGGCGTTCCCGGACGGGCGGCCGGAGCGGACGGAGCCGACGGACGACGAAGGTCCGGTACATGTACCGGTCCCGGTACATGTCTACGCGCGACACGCGATCGTAGGCCCCGTAACCCCCTCCCCCTCCCCCTGTCCCCTCTGCCTCCGCCGCCGCTGGCAGGGCGTGCGGTCGGTGGCGTTGCGGGACGCGCTCGAAACGGGCGGCCCGACCCGGGAGTCGGGGAGCTGGCCGTACGCGGTCCCGTTCGCGGCGCAGGCGCTCGCCACCGTGGTGGCACAGGTCCATACCAGTGCCGTGCGGGGGCCGTTCCCCGAGGTGCGGGTGCTGGATCTGGAGTCGCTGACGGTGCGCGGCTACCCGCTGGTGCCCGACCCGGACTGTCCGGGCTGCGCGCGACCGGTCGCCGACACGCCCGAGGGGGCGGTGCTGGCCCTCGGAGCGGCGCCCAAGCACCGGCCCGGGGCGTTCCGGCTGCGGCCGGTGGAGGCGTACGCGATCGATGTGGCGGCGTTCGCGAACCCGGTGTGCGGGGCGCTCGGCCCGTCGCTGGTGCAGGACGTGTCGTCCACGTCGACCTCGGCGACCATCGGCTGTTTCTCGATGCGCTCCGGGGACTATCTGCGCGAGACGTTCTGGGGCGGACACGCGGACTCGTTCGGGGTCAGCGCGCGGATCGGCGTACTGGAGGGGCTGGAGCGGTACGCGGGGATGCGGGCGCGCGGCAAGCGGACGACGGTGACCGGGACGCTGGAGCGGTTCGGGGCGACGGCGGTGGACCCCCGGGAGGTGGGGCTGTACTCGGCGGCGTTCCATCGGGCGAACCCGCGGGTGGTGCCGTTCGCGCCGGACCGGGAGATCCCCTGGGTGTGGGGCTGGTCGCTGCGCGACCGGGAACCCCGGCTGGTGCCGGAGATCCTGACCTACTATCACGCGCCCGGTCTGGAGAACCGGTTCGTGCAGGAGAGCAGCAACGGCTGTGCCTCCGGCGGCTGTCCGGAGGAGGCCGTGTACTTCGGGCTGATGGAGGTGGTGGAGCGGGACGCGTTCCTGCTCGCCTGGTACGGCCGTCAGCCGCTCCCCGAGATCGACCCGGCGACCAGCGCCCGCCCCGCCACCCGGCACATGGTCGACCGGCTCGCGATGTACGGCTACCGGGCCCGTTTCTTCGACACCCGGCTGACCTTCCCGATCCCGGTGGTCACGGGCGTCGCCGAGCGGCTGGACGGCGGTCCTGGCCGGATGTGCTTCGGCGCGGGTGCCGGGCTGGACCCGGAGTCGGCGCTGGACGCGGCGCTGTGCGAGATCGCCACCGACGCGGTGAACCTGACCGGGCGCACCGAGCGGGAGCAGCCCCGGCTGCGGGCCATGGCCGCCGACTTCGACCGGGTGACCGCGCTGCACGACCATCCGTTGGTGTACGGGGTCCCGGAGATGGGCGGACACGCCGACTTCCTGCTCCGGACGCCGGACGGGCCGCCGCCGTGCGCCGTGGCCGACCTGGAGTGGCCGGACGCGTCCGGCGCGGCCGTCTCGGCGGATCTGCGGGACGACCTGGAGCGGTGTGTGGCCGCGGTGACCGGCGCCGGTTTCGACGTGGTGGTCGTGGACCAGACGCTGCCCGAGCAGCGGCGGCTCGGGCTGCACACGGTCGGGGTGCTGGTGCCGGGGCTGCTGCCGATCGACTTCGGCTGGTCGCGGCAGCGGGCGCTCGGGATGCCCCGGCTGCGTACCGCGCTGCGCGAGGCGGGTCTGCGCGAGCGTGACCTGACCCCGGCCGACCTGAACCCGGCACCGCACCCCTTCCCTTGACGGACCGGGCCCGCCCCGTTCCCCGACGACCTCTGAGCTGAGGAGAGTTCCGTGGGCCACGCCCATGACTACGCGACGGCCATCCTGCACCGGGGCCGGATTCCGATGGAACCGGCCGACTTCGTGCCCGACTGGGCCGACCGGCCGCGCAAGGCCAAGTACTACCCGGGTTCCGCGTCCTTCCCGCTGCCCGAGGCGCCCGACAGCCCCGGGGCCACAGTCACGGCGGGTCTGCTCGGCGGGGCGGACGGCGACGGGCCGTTCTCGCTGCCGCTGCTGTCCGGGATGCTGCTGGACTCCTACGGGCTGACCGGCCGCCGCCTCGGCGTGCAGGCCAACACCGATCTCGCGGCGCTGCCGCACTACCCCCAGGCCAACTGGTCCCGGGGCACCGCCTCGGGCGGCGGCCTCTACCCGGTCAGCGTGTACTGGGTGTCCGGCTCGTCCGGTCCGCTCACCCCCGGGGTGCACCACTACAGCCCGCCGCGCCACGCCTTCCAGCGGCTACTGACCGGGGACGTCAGCGGCGAGGTGGCGGCGGCGCTGGGAGCGGGGCCCCAGGGGACCGACCAGTACCTCGTACTCGGCGTCAAGTACTGGCAGAACGCGTTCAAGTACAACAGCTTCTCCTTCCACGCCGTGAGCATGGATGTGGGGGCGCTGCTCCAGACCTGGCGGGTGTGGGGGCGCTCCCGGGGGCTGCGGCCGACGCCCGCCCTGTGGTTCGACGAGGACCGGCTCGCCGCGCTGCTGGGGCTGGACGGCGACGAGGAGGGCCTGTTCGCGGTGGTGCCGCTGCGGTGGGAGCCCACCGGGGACCCGGTACCGGTGGTCCCTTCCGACGGCGGCCTGCCCACCCCGGCGCTCCACGCGGCCGTCCGCCGCCGCGACCAGGAGCGTTCCCGGACCGTGCTGGAGTTCGAGACCCTGCGCCGGATCCACCGCGCGACCGTGGGCCACGCCACGGACCGCCCCGCGCCCGGCGCCCTCGCCCCCACCGCGCCCGCCCCGCCCGGAGCCCGCGACTCCGCCCCGCCCGGAGCCCGCGACTCCGCCGCGCCCGGCGCCCTCGCCCCCACCGCGCCCGCCCCGCCCGGAGTCCTCGCCTCCGCCCCGCCCGGAGTCCTCGCCCCAACCGCGCCCGCCCCGCCGGGAGCCCGCGCCTCCACCGCCCCAGCCCCGCCCGAAACCCTCGCCGCCACCACCTCCACCCCGCCCGGAACCCTCGCCGCCACCGCCCCGCCCGGAGCCCCCGACCCCACCACCTCCACCGCGCCCACAACCGGCGAAGCCCCGCCGCTCGCCCTCCCGCCCGCCGCCTTCCCAGACGTCACCGTGGAGACCGCCCTGCGCGCCCGCCGCAGCAGCTTCGGCCGGTTCGACGCGAGCGTCCCGGTGACGGCGGCGGAGCTGGCCGCCACGCTCGCGGCCTGCGCGGCGACCCGGCTGGACAGCGACGCCGAGACCCCGGACAGCCCGGCGCGGTCCCGGCTGTACGTCTTCGTCAACCATGTCGAGGGCGTCGAGCCCGGCGCCTACGCCTACGATCCCGGCGGCCACACCCTGCGTCCGGTGGTGGCGGGCGCGCCGGGCGCGTTCCTCCAGCGGAACTACTTCCTGTCCAACTACAACCTGGAGCAGACCGGTGCCGTGATCGTGCCGACCGTGCGGACCGCCGCGGTCCTGGACGCGGTGGGCGACCGGGGGTATCGGCTGGTCAACGCGGTGGTCGGGGCGGTCGCCCAGAGCTTCTACACGGCCGCGGCGGCGCTCGGGCTGGGCGCGGGGGTCGCGCTCGGCTTCGACAGCATCGCGTACATCGAGGAACTGGGGCTGGCGGACAGCGGCGAGGCACCTCTGCTGATCATGCTGCTCGGCCGGGAACGGCCAGGACCCGCGGACTTCCGCTCCGAGCTGGTCTGACGGGGGGCCACGATGACTTCCACACCCTCACCGTCCGCCAACGCCCCGGGGAACCAGACCCCCACCCCGGAGACCCACTGGCAGCCAGGCCGCCGCTTCCTCCTACGCGTCGCCGGTCTCCCCATCGAGAGCGTACGAGCCCTACGCTGTCCCGCCACCGCCGACTGGGCGGACGACGTACTCGCCACCGAACAGGCCCTCCTCGCCGAAGGCCGGGACCTCAGCGACGTCCTGCACACCCTCGTCCCCGAGGCGGACCGCCGCTTCCCGGCCGACGGACGCCGTCGCGCCCTGCTGGCGCTGCGCCGGGACGTGTTCAACAACCGGCTGCCCAGGACCGCGCCGGACGCGCTGGCGCTGCTCCGGGCGCTGGACCCGGCGGTGGCCGCGCGGACCGGGCGGTGGCTGGCGGACCGGCGGGCGCTGGAGGAGCTGCGCGCGCAAGGCGCGGAGCTGCTGGACGGCGAACTCGCCCGGAGCCGGCACGCGCTGCGGGAGCTGCTCACCGAGGACCGGCTGCGGCACGGGCTGCTGCTGGCCTCCCCGACCCTGCACGGACGGCTGGCGCCCTACACCCGGCTCGGCCCGGACGAACGGCCGGACCGGCGGCTGCGGAAGGTGGAGCGCTCGGTGCTGTCGTACCTGTACCGGACGGCATGCAAGACCAGCCCCTTCAGCACCTTCACCGGGGTCGCGCTGGGCACATTCACTGAGGGCACCGAGGACGGCACTGACGGCGACGACCCCGCGATGCGCGTGCGCGCCGAGTGGCGCGGACACATCCGGCTGAACGTGGTGGTGCTGGCCCGCCTGGCAGAGCTGATCCTCGCCGACCCGGTGCGGCGCGCCGATCTGCCGGTGCGGCTGGCGCCGGGCTGGGGCGGCGACGAGCGGCGGGTGCGGTACGTGCGGCGCTGGGTCACCACCGGCGACGACGACGCGGCGGTCACCTTCGACGCGGTCAAGGACCGGCTGTTCTTCCTGCGCCGCAGCGGCATCCTGGACCGCCTGATCGCCCTGTTCGGCGCGGACGGCCGGGACCTGCGGTACGGGGAGCTGGTGGACTGGCTGTGCGCCGAGTACGAGGCGGACACCGCGCTCGCCGGGTCGTACGTGGCGGCGCTGCTCCAGCTCGGCATGGTGCGGGTGCCGTGTCTGGACACCGATGTGCACGCCGCCGATCCGGTGCGCGCCTTCCAGGAGGCGGTGCGGGCGCTGGAGCGGCCGTGGGCGGACGCCCTGGCGGCCGGTCTGGACACGGTGGCGGAGCTGATCGACGCGTATCCGGCGGCGGGCACGGTGTCACGCGCCCGGTTGCTGGAGCGGCTGCGGGGCGCGCTGGAGGAGGCGCAGCGCGGGCTCGGCGCGCCCCGGCCGTCGCTGCCGCAGACCCTGCTGTACGAGGACACCGCCGCCGGGGACGACCTGGTGTGCGGGCTGGGCGCCTGGACCGGGGCGGACGGGGGTGCGCTGCGCGCGGTGGAGCGGGTGCTGCCCGCGTTCGATCTGACGCTGGCACAGCGGCTGACGTTCAAGGGGTTCTTCCTCGCCCGGTACGGCCAGGGCGGGCGGTGCGACGATCTGCTGGGGCTGGTGCACGACTTCCATGAGGACTTCTTCGACCAGTACCTGTCGTTCAGCGCCAAGCGGGTCCCGTACGACGAGCGGGGCGCGTATGTGCCGGAGGAGAACTGGCTGGGGCTGCCCGGGATCAAGGCGCTGGACCGGGCGCGCGAGACGTTCCTCGCGCGGATGCGGGCCCGCTGGGCGGAGCACGACGGGGCCGGGGACGGCGATCTCGTGCTGGACGCGGCCGACCTGGCGGGGACGGCGGCCGAACTGGACGGTCTGCGGGCCCCGTTCACCCCGCAGAGCCACCATCTCCAGGTGACCCGCGAGGGCGGTGAGCCGCTGCTCGTCCTCAACCGCTCCTATGGCGGGCTGTCCTTCCCCTTCAGCCGTTTCACGCACGTCTGGGACGACCCGTCGGGTGCGCCGGACGGCCCCGGGCTGTCCGACGCGCTGCGCGAGGACGCGGCCCGGCTGGCGCCGCCGGGCGCGGTGCTGGCCGAGCTGACCGGCGGTCCGGTGACCAGCAACCTGAATCTGCACGGGCGGCTGACCGAGTACCAGATCGTGTGCCCCGGCGAGTCGAGCAGTGTGCCGCCGGAGTGCCGGATCGCGCTGGACGACCTGTGTCTGGAGCACGACGAGGACACGGACCGGCTGGTGCTGCGCTCCGCCCGGCTGGGCCGGGAGGTGGTCCCGGTGTATCTGGGCTATCTGGTGCCGCTGGCGCTGCCCGAGACGCCCCGCACCCTGCTGCTGCTGTCGCCGACGTCGATGGCGCCGCTGGATGTGTGGGCGGGCGTGCCGTACGGCCCGGCACAGGCCGGTGTCACCCGGCGTCCCCGGGTGCGGCACGGGAATCTGGTGCTGTCCCGGCGCTCCTGGTCCACCACCGCCGGCGCGCTCCCGGCCACCGCGCCCGGCACGCCGGACGAGGACGCGTTCCTCGCCTGGCGGCGATGGCGGCGGACGCACGGGCTGCCCGCCAGGGTGTTCGCGACCGTGTCGAGCGGTCCGCGCGGCGGCGCGGGCGCCAAGCCGCAGTACGTGGACTTCGACAGTCCGCTGTCGCTGGCCGCGTTCGAGGCGCTGGTGAAGTCGCCGGAGGACCGGGTCGAGTGGCGCGAGATGCTGCCCGCCGAGGACGGACTGCACGTCGTCTCCGCGCGCGGCAGCCATGTGGCCGAACTGTCCGTCGAGACCTTCACATCCCTGAACCCGCCCCTGAGCCCGCCCCCGAACCCGTCCCCGTCCCCCAGCCCGTCCGAGGAGCACGGCCCGTCCGAGGAGCGCGGCCATGCCTGACCGCCCCGCTGCCGCCGAGCACCTCCCCCAGCCCCTCCGAGGAGCGCCCCGCATGTCCGAGCCGACGACCCGGCCGACGCCCCGGCCGACGCCGCCCGCCCCCGGCGCCTGGCAGGCCCTGCACATCTTCTACGCCGCCAATCCGCAGCCCCTGCTGGTGCGGTGCGTCGGCCCGCTGGTCCGGGGTCTCACGGACGACGGGCTGCTGGCCGGGCACTTCTTCATCAACTACTGGCTGGAGGGCCCGCACGTCCGGCTGCGGCTGCGGCCGTCGAGCGAGGCGGCGACGGGGGAGGTGCGGCGGCGCGCGGAGGAGGCCGTGGACGCCTTCCTGCGGTCCCGCCCGGCGCTGTACGAGGTCGACTCCGGGTTCCTCAACGAGTTCTACAACACCCTCTTCGAGATCGAGTTCCCCAAGGGCGACCGGGGCGACTTCCTGGGCGAGGACGGCCGGATGCGGCTGCGCCCGAACAACTCCCGCTCCTACGAGCCGTACGAGCCGGAGTTCGGCAAGTACGGCGGCCCGGCCGGGGTGGAGCTGGCCGAGTGGCACTTCGCGCACTCCAGCGAACTGGTCGTGGAGGCGCTGGGCACGATGAACCTGCATCTGCGCACGGTGCTGCTGGGGACGTCGGCGCAGCTGATGATGGTGATGGCGGCCTGCTTCCTGCCCGGGGAGGAGGAGCTGGCCGACTATCTGGAGCGGTATTACACGTTCTGGCACCAGGCGTTCCCCGGCACCGGCTTCATCGGCTCGGCGGAATACGACCGCAGCTACGCGGAGCTGGCGCCCCGGCTGGGCCGCCGCTTCGCCGAGATCCGGCAGGCGGTCGCCGAGGACCGGCCGGAGCGGCTGCCGGGGTTCCTGCGCGGCTGGGCGGCGCACTGCCGGGAGCTGCGGGGGCGGGCGGTGGCGCTGGCGGAGGCGGGCGAGCTGGTGTTCCGGTCCTGGGACGGCACCCGGGACGAGCGGGTCGCCGACCCGGCGGTGGCGCTGCCGCTGCTGCTGTCGCCGTACATGCATATGACCAACAACCGGCTGCATGTGACGATCCGGGACGAGGCGTATCTGTCGCATGTGCTGGGGCGGGTGCTGCGGGCGGGGACCGGCGCCGGGGCCGTCTCATGAGCCGGGAGACGAGCCGGGAAGCGAGCCGGGAAGCGAGCAGCGAGACGAGCCGGGAAGCGAGCCGGGAGACGAGCCGCGAGACGAGCCGGGAAGCGAGCCGGGAGACGAGCCGGGAAGCGAGCCGGGAGACGAGCCGCGAGGCGAGCCGGGAAGCGAGCCGGGAGGCGGCGTCCGGTGTGCTGGCGCACCGGCCCCGGCTGCGCCCCGGGGTGCTGCTCAGCGGGCCGCTGCTGAGCGGTGCGGCGACCGTGCATCTGATCCGGGACCCGGAGGACGGTTCGTCGTTCGAGGTGGGCCCGAAGGAGTACTTCCTGATCTCCCGGCTGGACGGGCGGCGCAGTCTCGCGGAGATCGGCGAGGCGTACGCGGACCGGTTCGGGCGGCGGCTCGGGGAGGCCAACTGGGGGCAGTTGCTGGGGCTGCTGGGGGCGCGGCGGCTGCTGGCGGGGGCGCCGCCGCGTGAGCCGGTGCCCGCCGGGCCGGGCCGTACGGTCACCGGCGGGCTGTACCGGGGCAGTGTGCGGCTGGTCGCGGACGCGGCGGCCACCACGGACCGGCTGCACCGGCTGCTGCGTCCGCTGCTGCGGGTCCCGGTCGCGGGGGCGCTGCTCGCGCTCTGTCTGGTCATGGAGGTGGTTCTCGCCACCGACGTCGGCACGCTGCTGCGGGACACCGGCTGGCTGCTGCGGCAACCGGTGGCGCTGGTGGGGGTGTTCACGCTGCTGTGGGTGAGCACGGTGGGGCATGAGCTGGCGCACGGGGTGGCCGCCCGGCACGTCGGGGGCACGGTGGGCGAGATCGGACTGCGCTGGCGGCTGCCGGTGGCGATCATGTACTGCCGGGTGGACGACTACCGGTTTCTCGCCGGTCCCCGGGCCCAGGTGGCGGTCGGCTCGGCGGGGGCGTTCGCGAATCTGCTGTTCCTGCTGCCGTTCGCGCTGTGGTGGGCGGCGCTGGACCCGGGTGACCCCACCCGCCGGGTGCTGTCCGGTCTGCTGCTGCTGGGCAGTGTTCAGGCACTGGTCAACCTGGTGCCCCTGCCGCCGCTGGACGGCTACACCATGCTCGGCCATGCGCTGGGAGTGACCCGGCTGGCGCCGGAGAGCGGCCTCTACCTCCGGCTGCGGCTGCGCGACCGGCGCTCCGCGGCGGCCTATCCGCGCCGCGCGCAGATCGTGTACACGGCATACGGGATCGGTTCGTCCGTTCTGGTCTGTCTGCTCGCGGGCGTCCTCGTGACGGCCGTGTTCGTATCGCTCGTCCCTTGAACGGGCCTGTTCCGAGGAGTCATCGATGACCAAGACCGAGACCGTGCCGCCGGATTCCGGCCACGACCCGGCGGCGCCCACCGCGATCCGGGCCGAAGGGCTCACCAAACGCTATGGCGACCGGCTGGCGCTGGACGCGGTGTCGCTGACCATCGCCCGCGGCGAGTTCTTCGGTCTGCTGGGGCCCAACGGCGCCGGGAAGACCACGCTGGTGGAGATCATGGAGGGGCTGCGGCAGGCGGACGCCGGGACGGTGTCGGTGCTGGGCACCGCGCCCTGGCCGCGCGATGTGCGGCTGCTGCCGAGGCTCGGGGCGCAGACGCAGAGTTCGGCGTTCTTCGTCCGGCAGACCGCGTTCGAGCATCTGGCGACGGTCGCCGCGCTGTTCCGGGCGGACCGGGCGGCGGTGGAGCGCACGCTCGCCGCGGTCGGGCTGACCGAGCAGGGCGGTACCCGGGTGGAGAACCTGTCGGGCGGTCAGCGCCAGCGGCTCGCCATCGCGTCGGCGCTGGTGCACGAGCCGGAGCTGATCTTCCTTGACGAGCCGACGGCGGCGCTCGACCCGCAGGCCCGGCGTGATCTGTGGGAGGTGCTGCGCGGTCTGAAGGCGGCGGGCCGGACCATCGTCTACACCACCCACCATCTGGACGAGGCGGAGGCGCTGTGCGACCGGGTGGCGATCCTGGTCGCGGGCCGGATCGCGGCGCTGGACTCCCCGCGCGGTCTGGTCGCCGCGGCCGGGGCGCCGACCTCGCTGCTGCTGCCGCCGGAGCGGATGACACCAGTCGAGGCGGCGGCGATCCCGGGCGTGGACCGCGCCGAGGTGCGCGGCGGCAGCCTGGTGCTGGAGACCCGGGTGTCCGGGAAGGTGCTGTCGGCGCTGGACGCGCGCGGCGGCCTGGACGGGGTGCAGACCCGTACCGCGACGCTGGAGGACGTCTACCTCCAGCTCACCACGACCGGCCGGGACGGCCACGCACAGAACTCGGAGCACCAGGCATGAGCGCGTACGGCGCACTGACGTCGGCCGGTTACCGGGCCCAGGTCCGCGACACCGCGACCCTCTTCTTCACCTTCGCCTTCCCGCTGGTGTTCCTGGTGGTGTTCGGGCTGATCTTCAGCGGCCAGGACGTCGAGGAGACCGGCCGCCCCTACATCACCTACATCGCGCCCGGGGTGATGTCGTGGGGCGTGGGCAACGCGGCCGTGTTCGGGATCGCGTTCACGCTGATGCAGTGGCGGCGGGACGATCTGCTGCGGCTGATCCGGATGACGCCGACGAGTCTGCCGACGGTGCTGGCGTCGCGCTATGTGCTGGCGCTGGCGGTCGGCGCGGTGCAGGCGGTGCTGTTCGTCGCGGTGGCGATGCTGCCCGGGTTCGGTCTCGAACTGGACGCCCGCTGGCCGCTGGCGCTGCCGGTGCTGGTCTTCGGCATCACCGCGTTCCTGTCGATCGGCGTGATCATCGGCTCGTACGCGGACACGCCGGAGGCGGTGGCGGCGATCGCCAACTTCCTGATGGTGCCGATGGCGTTCCTGTCCGGGTCGTTCTTCCCGCTGGACCTGATGCCGTCCTGGCTCCAGACGGTGTCGCGGGTGCTGCCGCTGCGCTACTTCAACGACGCCGTGTCCGCGTCCCTGACCGGTGAGGGGAGCCTCGGTGACATCGCGCTGGGCTGCGGGGTGCTGGTCGCGTTCACGGTGGTGTGCGCGGCGGTCGGGCTGAGGACCTTCCGCTGGAGCAACCGGGTATGACGACGACCGTGCTCGACGGCCCGGCGACCCGGGAGGGCCTGCCCCTGGAGGCGGCCCGGGTCCGACTGCGGGCGGCGCTCGCGCGGTCCGGTGCCGGACCCGAGGTGGTGACCCTCGGCGCGCGGACCGTCCAGGACGACCCGCACGCCGGGGTACGGCCGGGCGCGCTGGTGCATCTGACGGCCCGGCAGGTGCTGGTCGGCCCCTGGGGCGGCGCCCCGGACGCGCGGGCCTGCGGCACCTGTCTGGCGCTGCGCTGGCAGCGGCTGCGCTCCCGCACCGAGCGGGACGCCCTGGAGACCGGCGCCCCCTGGACGTTCGCCCCCGGCTGGCCCGAACTGCCCGGGTTCGTGACGGACGCGGTGCGGGCGCTGTACGAGGCGGTGCGCGCCGGTCCCGTGCCGCCCGGGTCGACGGCCGCGGACCGGGCGCTGGCCCAGGTGTCGGCGCTGGATCCGGCGACGCTGGCGGTCCGGACGTACCCGCTGTACGCCGATCCGCTGTGCCCGCACTGCGGCGGGGGCGGCCCCGACGGGCCCGTGGACCTCTCCCCGGTCAGCCGTCCGAAGCCGGACCCGGACGGCTACCGGCTGCGGCCCGCCGCGGCCCATCCCCTCGCCCCGGACGCGCTCGCCAACCCGGTCACCGGGCTGCTGGGCGCCGGGACCTGGCTGAACGTCACCTCGCCGACGACGGCGCCGGTCGCGGGCAGTGTGTTCATGCGCGGGTACGCCGGACTGACCGATGTCACCTGGAGCGGCCAGGCCAACGGCTTCGCCGCCAGCCGGAACCTGGCCTTCCTGGAGGGCCTGGAACGGTACGCCGGAACGCATCGGCGGCGCGGCACGCGGCTGCTGACGGCCTCGTACCGCGCCCTCGGGGACGCGGCGCTCGACCCGGCCGACTGCGGGTTCTACGCGCCCGCGACCTACCGGGACGATCCCCTGGTCGAGCCGTTCGACCCGGACCGGCCGATCCCCTGGGTGTGGGGCTGGTCGCTGCGCGACGCCCGCCCGCTGCTGGTACCGGCCCGGCTGGTGCACTACAGCGCGGGCCTGGCGGCCGACAGCTTCGTCTTCGAGTGCTCCAACGGGTGCGCGATCGGCGGCTGTCTGGAGGAGGCGGTCCTCGGCGGACTGCTGGAGCTGATCGAACGGGACGCGTTCCTGCTGGCCTGGTACGGCGGGACCCGGCTCACCGAGATCGATCTCACGTCGGTGCCCGACCCGACCGTGCGGGCGATGGTGGACCGGGCCGGGCTCCAGGGCTACGACGTGCGCGCCTTCGACAACCGGATCGATCTCGCGGTGCCGGTGGTGACCGGTCTCGCGGTGCGCCGCGACGCCGGGCCCGGCCGCTACGCGTTCGGCGCGGGCGCCTCCCTCGACCCGGCGGCGGCCCTGGAGGGCGCCCTGTCGGAGGTCCTCACCTATATTCCGCATCTGCCCGGCCAGGTGCGGGAGCGGCACGGCGAACTGACCGCGATGGCCGCCGACTTCGGCCGCGTCCTGCACCTCAAGGACCACGCCCAGCTCTACGGGCTGCCGGAGATGGAGCCGTACGTACGCCCGTACCGGGAGCCGGTGGCCGTACGGCCGATGGCCGGACTGTACGCCGACTGGGAGGCCGGCGGGCGGCCCCGGACCGGGGATCTCGCGGACGACGTGGCACGCTGCCGGGACGAACTGGTGGGCGCCGGGCTGGACGTGATCGTGGTCGACCAGACGACACCGGAGCAGGAGCGGATCGGGCTGCGCACGGTGTGTGTGCTCGCGCCGGGGCTGCTGCCGATCGACTTCGGCTGGGCGCGCCAGCGGGCCCTGCTGATGCCCCGGCTGCGGACGGCGGCCCGGCGGGCGGGACTGCGGACGACGGACCTGGGGGAGGACGAGATCCGGCGGGTCCCGCACCCGTTCCCCTGAGCGGAGGCGGGCACCGCGCCTGTTCGCCTGAGGGGAGCCGGGTGCCGCATCCGTTCCCTGACCGGAGGCGGGTGCCGCACCTGCTCCCCCGACGGGAGCCGGGTGCCGCGCCCGCTCCCTGACCCGAGCCGGGTCCCGCACCCGTTCCCCTCACCGGAGCCCGGTGCCGCGCCCGTTCCCTGACCGGAGGCGGGTCCCGCGCCCGCTCCCCTCACCGGAGCACGGTGCCGCGCCCGCTCCCCGGCGGGGACGGCCCCGTGGGGTCGACGCGTGACGGCCGGGCACCGGCGGGCCGCTCCTTCGTGGGGAGCGGCGCGCGGTGCCCGGCCGTCGGCCGTGCTCAGCCCTGGATCAGGCGCTGCACGAGGTGGTGCTGGTGGTGGAGGAGCACGTCGAGGTGGAGGAGCAGCTCGTGGAACCGGCGAGCACGACCTCGCTGGCGTCCGAGTAGTCCGAGATCTCGAAGGTCTCCGACTCCAGCTCCAGGATCTCGTCGGCGAGGGCGGCGAGGGTCGACTTGTCGGCCATGGTGACTCCCAAGGGGTCGGCACACCGTCCGGGCGGTTCCCGGGGTGTTGCGGCCCTCCCATGGAATCCGGGTCCGCTGACGCATCCGGCGGCCGTGCGCTGGCGGGGCGTGCCAGCGGGGTGCGGGCGCGGTGACGGCGATCGGTCAGCGGGATGCGTGCGGGGGGCGCGGCGGACGGCGGATCATACCGGGATGGAACCGGACCAGGCCCACGCGGCGGCCCTCGCCGCCCTCCTCGCCCCGCTCGACGCGCTGCGCCGCCCGCTCACGGTGTTCGCCATGGAGGTGCACCGCGATCCGGAGCCGTCCGGCGAGGAGGTGCGCACCGCGGCCCGGTTCGCCGACGCGCTGACGGCCGAGGGGTTCACGGTGACCCGCGGGGTCGGCGGGCACGGTGTGGTCGGGGTGCTGGCCAACGGGACGGGACCCCGGGTGTTCCTGCGGGCCGAGCTGGACGCGCTGCCGGTCCGGGAGGACACCGGGCTGCCGTACGCCGCCGACGGGCCGTACATGCATGCCTGCGGGCACGATCTGCATCTCGCGGCGGTGCTCGGCGCCGCGTCCCTGCTGGCCCGGGGGCGGACGCGCTGGCGGGGCACGCTGGTGGTGGTCGGGCAGCCCGCCGAGGAGACCCTGACCGGGGCGCGGGCCCTGCTGGAGGACGGGCTGTACTCCCGGTTCGGCGTGCCGGACGCCGTGCTGGCGCAGCACAGCGCGCCGCTCCTGGCGGGGATGGTGGCGCACGGCGCGGGTGAGCCGGTGCTCGCTGGCGGGGTCGGTCTTGACGTCACGCTGTACGGGCGGGGCGGGCACGCGGGGGCACCGCAGCTGACGGTCGATCCGGTGCCGGCCGCGGCGGCGGTGGTGCTGCGGCTCCAGGGGATCGTGGCCCGGGAGAGCGCGCCCGGGGAGCGGCTCACCGTGACCGTGGGCACCTTGCGGGCGGGGACGCACAGCGGTGTCGTACCGGACCGGGCGCACCTCGGGGTGACCGTGCGGGCGCTGGTCCCGGCCGCGCTGGAGCGGGCGGTGGTGGCGGTGGAGCGGATCGTGCGGGGCGAGTCGGCGGCGTCCGGCTGTCCGCGTCCGCCGGAGATCCGCCGGGTGTCCGGGTCGCCGGTCACGCTGCCCGACCCCGCGCTGACGGCGGCGGTCGGCGCCGCCCACCGTACGGCGCTGGGTGCGGAGCGGGTCGTGCCGTGGCCGCCGTCGCTGGCCACCGAGGACTTCGGGCTGTACGGGGACGCGGGGCGGGAGATCCATGGCCGGGCGGGGGTGGCGCTGGCGTACTGGATGACCGGGGTGGTCGGGCCCCGGCAGTGGGCGGCGACGGCTGCGGCGGGCGGTCCGGCGGAGCGGCTCGCCGCGCTGCCGGGCAATCACTCCCCCGCGTTCGCCCCGCATCTGCCGCTCGCCCTGCCGTCCGCGGTCACCGCGATGACGGCGGGCGCGCTCGCCGCGTTCGAACGGGACCCGGAGCGGCCAAGTGCCCCTGATCCAGGGGATGTTGCGGATCAGCCTCCGGCAGGGACCTAGGCCATTTGGTCGAAGCCGCGTCGACGCGCGCTGGCTAGGCTCGGGGGTCACAGCAAACCGCGCAGCCAGTCACGGGGACTGGCCGTACCGTCCGCACCGGGCCACCGGGCGGTGCCGCGGCCGGGATCAGCCGACCGAGGTGAGTGACGTGCAGAGGATGACGTGGAGGGACGTCGAGTGGCTCTCGGAAGCCGCCGACGATCCGGCGGAGTGCCGGGCGACCTGGGCCAACGACCCGCGGCTGCCCTATCCGCTGGCGACCGGGCGCTGCTTCGACGTGGTGACGGTCGATCAGCGGCTCGGGATCGAGACGTTCGACCTGCTGGGGCGGCGCGGACTGCCGCTGGGGCCGGCCGTGCTGGACCGGGCCGCGTGCCGGGTGGGCTTCCTGCTGCGCTCGCTGGGGGTGCGGGACTTCGCCCGGCTGCTGGCTCTGGAGCCGGGGCCGACGCCCCCGCACCGGACGCTGGGCCCCGGGTCGGTGGTGGTCGTACCGGGCCCGATGCCGCTGCCGGGCGACCGGTACGCGTGGCTGAACGCCCCCGGGCGGCGCCCCTGGGCGCATCCGCTCGGTCCGGCGGCGCTGGCGGCGACGCTGGTCGCCGCCGCCGAGACCCTGGCCCGGCTGGACGGTTACGGCGAGGCGCGCCACCAGGTCGCCTGATCCGCCGCCGGACGGTCCCCTGACTCCGGTCGGTCGACGAGCCGCCCCGCCCCCGACCCGACCGGACCCCGGCCCCGCACTCCACGCTTCCCCCGGCGTCGGTGTGCGGGGCCTTCGGCCGTCAGCGGGCGGCGTCCGCGGTGGCGGCGGTGCGGTGGGCGAGCAGCGAGGCGCGGATCTCCCCGGCCCGTACGGCGGTGGTGGACAGCAGGGTCGAGGTCAGCCCGTGGGTGTGCTCGGTGCCGCCCTGGAGGTACAGGGCGGCGGTGACGCCGGGCACGGTCTCCACCCGGTGGTCGCGGCCGACCCGCAGGGCGTCCTCGTCGTCGCGCAGGCACAGCTTGCCGATCTCGCCGAGGCGGTCGGCGATGCCCTGCGGCTGGTAGCCGGTGGCGTAGACGAGCAGATCGGCGTCCAGCACCTCGCGTTCGCCGGTGGGCAGGAACTCCACGGTGACCTTGACGTCGGTCTCACTCGCGGACACCTCGCGCAGCCGGGAGACGTTCATCATGCGCAGCCTGCGGCGGCCCTGGACCTGCTCCTGGTACATGGTGCGGGACAGCGCCTCGATCAACTCCATGTCCACGACGGAGTAGTTGGTGGAGCGGTGGTAGTCGTGCAGGGACTGCTTGACCTCGCGGGACGCCTCGTAGAACAGGTCGACGGCCTCCGGGTCGAAGATCCGGTTGGCGAACGGGCTGTCGTCGGCGGGGGTGTAGCCGTACTTGGCGAAGACGGAGCAGATCTCGGCGTCGGGGAAGCTGCGGTGGAGGTAGTCGACGGCCTCGGCGGCGCTCTGTCCGGCGCCGAGCACCACCGCGCGGCGCACCGGGCGGCCGGAGTCCTGGAGTTCGGCGACCCGGGTGAGGAGTTCGCTGGTGTGCCAGACGCGGGCGGAGCGCTCGGCGTCGGGCGGCAGATGGGGTTCGAGGCCGGTGGCGACGGACAGGGCGCGGGTGCGGCGGACGGTGGGTCCGGCGCCGGGGTCGCGCGGGTCGTGGCTGGTGACGTCGAACCAGCGGACCTCGCCGTCCTCGGTGACGGGCCGTACCGAGGTCACCTCGGCGGAGTACTGGACGAGGGAGGTGAGCCGGGCGGCGGCCCACTCGAAGTAGTCATGGAACTCGATGCGCAGCGGGAAGAGGGTCTTCAGGTTGAGGAAGTCGACCAGCCTGCCCCGGTCCCGCAGGTAGCACAGGAAGCTGAAGTCGCTGGTCGGGTCGCGCATCGTGACCAGGTCCTTGAGGAAGGACACCTGCATGGTGGCGTCGTCGATCAACATGCCCCGGTGCCAGCCGAACCCCGGCTGCTTCTCCAGGAATCCCACCCGCAGCAGTGCGTGGTCGGGGGCCTCGGCGGGCTCCTGGAGCGCTATCGCGAGGGCGAGGTTGGACGGACCGAAGCCGATGCCCAGCACGTCGTAGATGGAATCCGGACCAGTCCGCAGCAGCGCCACAGCGTCTTCGCCTCCCGTTGAGGGGTCACCGTGCCCACGGCGTGCGGGCACGGATCACAAACAGGCTCATGCTAGATAAGGTTAGCCTTACCTAGCAATGCCTTCCGGGGCGGAGGAGTTCGCACCTTCGTGGTGCCGGCCCATCGGGATCACCATCGGGGTCCGGCTCACCGGGTCCTCGCCGACCACACAGCGCAGCCCGAAGACCTCCTCCACCATGGCCGCGGTGACCACGTCGGCGGGGTCGCCCTGACCGGCGATCCGGCCCTCCTTCATGGCCACCAGGTGATCCGCGTAACGGCACGCCTGGTTGAGGTCGTGCAGCACCATGACGACCGTGCGGCCCTGCTGCCGGTTCAGATCGATGATCAGGTCGAGGACATCGATCTGATGGGCGAGATCGAGATACGTCGTCGGCTCGTCCAGCAGCATCACGGGCGTGCCCTGGGCGACCGCCATGGCGATCCAGGCGCGCTGGCGCTGGCCGCCGGAGAGTTCGTCCACGGCGCGGTGGGCGAGGTCGGTGAGGCCGGTGGCGCGCAGCGCCTCGTGCACGGCCTCCTCGTCGCCGCTGGACCACTGCCGCCACCACGTCTGGTGCGGTGAACGGCCGCGCCCCACCAGGTCGATGACGGTCAGCCCCTCCGGCGCGACCGGGGTCTGCGGCAGGATGCCGAGCCGCTGGGCGAGTTCCCGGGTGGGGATCGACCGCACGGACCGCCCGTCGAGGTGCACCTCCCCTGACCTGGGCGTCAGCAGCCGGGCCAGGGCGCGCAACAGGGTGGACTTGCCGCAGGCGTTGGCGCCGACGATCGCGGTGACCTTCCCGGTGGGGATGACGAGGTCGAGGCCGTCCACGACGATCCGGTCGTCGTAGGCCAGGCGCAGCGCCTCGGCGCGCAGTTCGGGACCGGGCGGCCGGATGTCCGCCGGGCGGGCGGAGTCGCGCAGTTCGTGGCCGCCGGTCGGGCCCTTGGTGGTCGATGACACGTCTTCAGCCTCCTGAACCCGCGCGGTTGGCGCGGACGAGCAGCCACAGCAGTACGGGGGCGCCGAGCACGCCCGTGACGACCCCGACCGGCAGTTCCGTGTCCGGGACGAGCTTGCGGGCGATCAGATCGGACACCAGCACCATCAGCGCGCCGGTCAGCCCGGCCGCGACGGGCGGCGGTACGGCGGTGCCGGTCAGCCGCTGGGCGACCTGCGGCGCGGCGAGCGCGACGAACGCGACCGGACCGGCGGTCGCGGTGCCGAAGGCGACCAGGCCGACGGAGACCAGCAGCACGGCGACCCGGACGGTCTGCACCCGGGTGCCGAGGCCGCGGGCCACGTCGTCGCCGAGTTGCAGGGTGCGCAGCCGGTGGCCGAGCAGCAGGGCGGCCGGGAGCAGCACGGCCAGCGCGGCGACGAGGGGGGTGATCTGCTCCCAGGTGCGGCCGTTGAGGTTGCCGACCAGCCAGCCGAGCGCGGCCTGCGCCTGGAAGCGCTGTCCGGTGGCCATCAGATAGTCGGTGCAACTGGTGCAGATCCAGGCGATGCCGACGCCGACGAGGACGATCCGGTAGCCGGTGGTGCCGCGCTTCCACGCGAGGACGTAGACCAGCGCGGCGGCGCCGAGCGCGCCCAGCAGGCCGAGGCCCTGGGTGCCGAGACCGGCGTCCCAGCCGAGGACGATCCCGGCCACCACGGCCGTTCCGGCGCCCTGGGTGATGCCCATCAGGTCGGGGCTGGCCAGCGGGTTGAGGGTCATGGTCTGGAGCAGCGCGCCGGACACCCCGAAGGCGATCCCCACCAGCAGCCCGGCGAGGGCGCGCGGCAGCCGCAGTTCATGGACGATCAGCGCGGTGCCGGGGTCGCCGCCGCCGAACAGCGCCGTCACGACGTCACCGAGCGGCAGCGCGATGTCCCCGACGGACACGACCACGCAGAACGCGAGGAAGGTCAGCGCGGCGAGCGCCAGGCACACCACGGCGGTCCGGGGCCGCAGCACCCCGGAGACGGGCGGCACGGACAGCCGGAAGGCGACCCGCCGGGCACTGCGGCGGGGCCGGACCGGGTCGGCGGCGTCCGTGCGGCCCGGCACGGGCACGAGGTCGGTCTTCATGGACTCACCGCTCCGGTCACTGACGTCACCACTTCGGTACGGGGGGCTTCACAGGCCGGGTCCGCGGTCCACGCGCGGCAGCGGGTCACCACGGGGGTACGGGGGGCTTCACAGGCCCGGTCCGCGGTCCGCTCCCGGCAGCGGGTCACCACGGGGGTACGGGGGGCTTCACAGGCCCGGTCCGCGGTCCGCTCCCGGTAGCGGGCCACCACGGGGGTACGGGGGGCTTCACAGGCCCGGTCCGCGGTCCGCTCCCGGTAGCGGGCCACCACGGGGGTACGGGGGACTTCGGCCGCGCGGCCACGGCAGCGGCGGGTCGGCGTCCCCGTCCGCCCGCGCCGGACGCCCGCCGCGCTCACAGCTCCGCCAATCGCCGGCGGCGGACCATCGCGATGAAGAACGGGCCGCCGATGAAGGCGACCAGGATGCCCGCCTGGATCTCGATCGGGCGGGCCAGCAGACGCCCGACGATGTCGGCGGACAGCAGCAGACAGGGCGCGAGGAGCGCCGACAGCGGCAGCAGCCAGCGGTGGTCGGGGCCGACCCCGGCGTACTGGGCGAGGACCCGGGCGATATGCGGGACGACCAGTCCGACGAAGACCACCGGGCCGATCACCGCGACCGCCCCTCCGGTGAGCAGGGTCACCGCGATCACACCCTGGACCCGGACCAGTCCGACGTTCAGCCCGAGAGACTTCGCCACGTCGTCGCCGAGCGCGAGCCGGTTGAGGGCGGGGGCGCAGCCGAGGGCGAACAGCGCGCCCACGCACAGGAACGGCAGGACACGGACGAGCACCTCCTCGTTCTGGTTGGCCAGCGAGCCCGCCGACCAGAACCGGTAGCGGTTGAGCGCGTCCGGGTCGGTGAGGGCGATGGCGCTGGTCAGCGAGAACAGCAGGGAGGTCATCGCGACGCCCGCGAGGGCGAGTTTGACCGGGGTCGTGCCCGAGCGGCCGAGTCCGCCCAGCAGATAGACCAGCACGCTCGCGGCCATCGCCCCGGCGAACGCGAACCAGATGTAGCCGTACAGGGAGGTGACGCCGACGACCCCGACCGACAGCACCACCGCGAACGCGGCGCCCGCGCTGACGCCGAGGATGCCGGGGTCGGCCAGCGGATTACGGGTGAGCGCCTGCATCAGCGCGCCGGAGAGCCCGAGCGCGGCCCCCGTGGCGAGGCCCAGCAGGGTGCGCGGCAGCCGGACGTTCCAGATGACGGTCTCGACCCGGGCGCTCGGAGCGTCGCCCAGCAGGGTGTCCCAGACCTGGCCGAGGGGCACACCGAGGGCGCCGAACGCCATGGACACCGCGCAGAGCGCGAGCAGCGCCACGCCGGTGGCGGCGAGCAGGAGTACTGCGCGGGGGCCTTGCGCCGCCCGGACCTTCGAGGTCCCCACGTGAACTTCCTTTGATGAGGCTTACCTTAACTGTAGGTGGAGAACTACCAGGCGGAGAACTCCCGTACGAAATCCCCGGGATCATCCGCACCACCCGACACGACCCGGCACGACCCGGCACGACCTGACACCACCCGACTCCGCCCGACTCCACCTGACACCTCTGGGAATTAGGTAACCCTTACCTTAGTATGTCGCCGACCCCCGGCCCACGGCCGGGAACGACCTGCTGGGGAGGCACTCGGCCGTGTGCGGTTCCGAGGATGTACTGACCTACTGGCGGCGGTTGCTCACCCCGCCCCCGCCGGAGCTGTCGCTCCCGGTGGACCGGCCCCATCCGCCGGAGCCCGCGACGGAGCGGGCCACCCGCACGCTCGGCGGACTGCCCGCCGCCTCCGAAGCCCAGCTCCTGACCGCCTTCCTGGCGCTGCTGCACCACTACAGCGGCGCCACCGACCTCACCGTCGGCTATGACGGACTGCCGCTGCGGGTCTCGCTGGACCACGAACCGACCTTCGCCGCACTCGCCCTGCGGGTCGCCGGGGTGTGGGAGGACGCCCGCACCCACCGGGTCCCGCTGGAACTGCTGGTGGACGAGGTGCACCCGGCGCCCACCCGCGGCGGCGGCCGGTTCTTCCACACCGCGTTCTCCACCGCGGACCGCCCGCTCGGCGAGACACCGGGCCCGGTCGATCTCCATCTCGACGTCCGCGACGGCACCGCCCGGCTGGAGTACGCCCCCGCCCTGCTGGACCCGGCCTCCGCCGACCGGCTGCTCGCCCACTACCGCACCCTGCTCACCGACGCGGTGGCCCGCCCCGGGACCCCCGTCACCGGGCTCACCCTGATGTCCGAGGACGAGTACCGGCAGGCCGTCACCGGCTGGAACGACACCGGCCACACCGTCCCGGCCCGCACCTGGCCCGCGTTCTTCGCCGACCAGGTGCGCGCCCGCCCGGACGAGACCGCCCTGGTCTTCGAGGACGAGGAACTGACCTACGCCGAACTCGACGCCCGTGCCAACCGGCTGGCGCACGCCCTGCTGGCACGCGGCGCCGGACCCGAGCAGATCGTGGCGCTCGCCCTGCCCCGCTCGGCCGACCTGATCGTCGCCGAGGTCGCCGTCCTGAAGTCGGGCGCCGCCTATCTCCCGGTCGACCACGACTATCCGGCGGACCGGATCGCCTACATGCTCGGCGACGCCCGCCCCGTGTGCCTGGTCACCACCGAGGCGACCGCCCGCGACCTGCCCGAGGTGCCCGACCCGCACAGCACGCCCGTCCTGGCGCTGGACTCCCCCGCCGTCGCCGCCGAGCTGGCGGACCGCCCGGCCCACGACCCCACGGACCAGGACCGCGGCGCCCCGCTCACCGTCCTCAACGCGGCCTACGTCATCTACACCTCGGGCTCCACCGGCCGCCCCAAGGGAGTCGTCCTCGCCCACTCCGGGGTGGCGAAACTGCTGGCCACGCAGAGCGAGCGGTTCGGGATCGGCCCGCACAGCCGGGTGCTGCAATTCGCCTCGCCCAGTTTCGACGTGGCGTTCTGGGACCTGTGCCTCGGACTGCTCTCCGGCGGACGCCTGGTCGTCGTCCCCGCCGAACGCCGGGTGCCCGGCGCGCCGCTCGCCGACTACGCCCACCGGCACGGCGTCACGTTCATGATCCTGCCGCCCGCCCTGCTCGCCGCGCTCCCCGACGACGTACGGCTGCCGCCCGCCGCGACCCTGCTCGCCGGGACGGAACGGGTCTCCCCCGAACTGGTCGGCCGCTACGCCCGCGGCCGGATGATGTTCAACGCCTACGGGCCGACCGAGGCGACCACCAACTCCACGCTGGGGCTCTGCGACCCGGACACCCCGGCCGGCGCGATCGTGCCGATCGGCGTCCCCGACCCCGGCACCCGCGCCTACGTCCTGGACGCCCGGCTGCGTCCGGTCCCGGCCGGGGTCACCGGCGAGCTGTACCTCGGCGGCGCCGGGCTGGCCCGCGGCTACCTCGGCCGCCCCGACCTGACCGCGGAGCGGTTCGTCGCCGACCCGTTCGGCGCGCCCGGCGAACGGCTGTACCGCACCGGCGACCTGGTACGCCGCCGCCCCGACGGGCGGATGGAGTTCCTCGGCCGCGCGGACGCCCAGCTGAAGATCCGCGGCTTCCGGATCGAGCCGGGCGAGATCGAGTCGGTGCTGCGCGGCCATCCGGCCGTCGACCAGGTCACCGTGGTCGCCCGCGAGGACCGCCCCGGCGACCGCCGCCTCGCCGCCTATGTCGTCCCCGCCCTGGACCCGGCCCCCGACACCACCACCGGTGTCGACGGCTGGAAGGAACTCCACGAACTCCTCTACAGCGCCGCCGGTGCGGACAGCTTCCGGGAGAACTTCGCGGGCTGGAACAGCATGTACGACGGGACACCCCTGCCCGTCGAGGAGCTGCGCGAGTGGCGGGACGCGACCGTCGACCGCGTCCGTGAGGCGGGACCCGCCCGCCGGGTCCTGGAGATCGGTGTCGGCAGCGGGCTGATCCTGTCCCGTCTCGCCCCGGACTGCGAGGCGTACTGGGGCACCGACCTGTCCGAGGAGGCCGTCGCCGCGCTGCGCGCCCAGGTCGCCGCCGACCCCGCGCTCGCGGACCGGGTCCACCTCAGCGCCCGTCCCGCCGACGACACCGAGGGCCTGCCGGAGGGGTTCTTCGACACGGTCGTCGTCAACTCCGTGGCCCAGTACTTCCCGAGCGCCGGATATCTGCGGGACGTGCTCACCAAGGCGGCCCGGCTGCTCGCGTCCGGCGGACGGATCTTCCTCGGCGATGTGCGCAACCTGCGGCTGCTGCGCACCCTGCGCGCCGCCGTCGAGACCCGCCGGGCCGGTGCGGGCGACGACAAGAGCGCCCTGCGCGCGGCCGTGGAACGCTCGGTCCACTGGGAGGGCGAACTCCTCCTGGACCCGGACTTCTTCGCGTCCCTCGACGGCTTCGACACGGACCTGCGGATCAAGCGGGCGATCCACCACAACGAGCTGAGCCGCTACCGCTACGACGTGGTGCTGCGACCGGTCGCCCACCAGGCACCGGAGGAGACCGGGACCCCCGAAACCCACTGGTCCGGCGCCGCCCCCCTCGCCGCGCTCCTCGCGCAGCGCCCCCGTCGGCTGCGGATCACCGGCGTCCCCAACGCCCGCCTCGCCGACGACCTCGCCGACCTGCGCGCCCTGGACGGCAGCGGCCACCAGGCGGCCGTTCCCGGCGCCGACCCCGAGGACCTTTACGCCCTGGCCGCCGAGCACGGCTACGCGGCGGCCCTGACCTGGACCGGCGGCGCCGACGACGGCTCCTTCGACGCGCTGTTCGCCCTCGACGGACCGCCGACCGGCGCCTACCGCCCCTCCGGCGCCTTCCCGACGGCGAACCGCCCGGCGCCGTTCCGGGACCCGGCGGCCCTGATGCGGACGCTGCGCGCCTACGCCGCCGAGTGGCTGCCGGACTACATGGTCCCGTCGGCGTTCGTGGCCCTGCACACCCTGCCGGTGACCCCCAGCGGCAAGATCGACGGCCGGGCGCTGCCGCCGCCCGACTACGCGGCGCTCAGCTCCGGCCGCCCGCCGCGCACCGCCCGTGAGCGGCTGCTGTGCGCGCTGTACGCCGAGGTGCTGCGTCTTGAGTCGGTGACCGCCGAGGACGACTTCCTCGCGCTGGGCGGCGACAGCATCACCGCCATCCACCTCCTCATCCGGGCCCGTGAGTCGGGGCTCGGGCTGACCGCCCGGGACGTGTTCCGGCACCGCACGGTGGAGGCGCTCGCCCATGCCGCCGTGGACCGTGGCACGCAGGACGCCCCGGCGTCGCGGGAACCGCTGCTCACCGTCGCCGACGGCGAACTCGCCGAGATCCAGGGCGACCGCCCGCTGCCGGTCGCCGAACTCCTCCCGCTCACCCCGCTCCAACAGGGCTTCTACTTCCACGCGCTGACCGGTTCGGACGCCTATGTCGTCCAGCAGGTGCTGGAGCTGACGGGCCCGGTGGACGGGGCGGCGCTGCGCCGGGCCGCCCAGCGGCTGCTGGACCGGCACGCCCCGCTGCGCGCCGCGTTCCGCGCCCGCCGGGACGGCACGCCCGTCCAGATCGTCACCGAGGGCGCCGCGCTCCCCTGGCGGGAGGTCGATCTCGGCGGCGAGGACGACGCCGTACGGCCCGTGCTCGGTGACGCGGTCGCGGCCGAAGAGCGGGCCGCGGGCTTCGACCTGGGGGCTCCGCCGCTGATCCGCTGTGCCCTGGTCCGGCTGGACGCCACGCACAGCCGTCTGGTGCTGACGTTCCATCACATCGTCGCGGACGGCTGGTCGCTGCCCGTGCTGCACCGGGAGCTGATGGCCGGGTACGGCACGGACGCCCCCGCCCTGCCCGAGCCCGCGCCCTACCGGGAGTTCCTGCGGCGGCTGGCCGGACGGGACCGGGACGCGGCGCACACCGTGTGGCGGGACGCGCTGGCCGGGCTGGACGAGCCGACCCGGCTGGTGGAGACCCCGGCGGCCGGTACCGCCGTCCACCCGGCGCACGTGCGGGTGGAGCTGGACGAGGAGACGACCGCCCGGCTCGCCGACCGCGCCCGGGAGCACGGCGTCACCCTGGGCACGGTCGTGCAGACCGCGTGGGGGCTGCTGCTCGGCCGGCTGACCGGCCGGACGGACGTGGTGTTCGGGACGACCGTCTCGGGGCGGGACAGCGAGGTGGACGGGATCGCCGGGATGGTGGGCCTGTTCATCAACACCGTGCCGACCCGGTTCCGGTGGACGCCGGGCGCCCCGCTCGGCGCGCTGCTCACCCGGCTCCAGGAGGAGCAGGCCCGGCTGCTGGACCACCAGCACCTGGGGCTGGCGGAGATCCAGCGGCTGGCGGGACACGCGGGGCGCGGCGAACTCTTCGACACGCTGGTGGTGTTCGAGAACTATCCGTCCGTGACCGAGCCCCAGGACCCGTCGGGCACGGTCCGGATCACCGGGGACGCCTTCCACGACACCGTGCACTATCCCCTCGCCCTGGTGGTGAAGCCGGGCCGCACGCTGGGTCTGCGGCTCAAACACCACACGGACCGGATCGACGGGGCCGCCGTGGGCGCGCTCGGCGACCGGCTGGCCCGGGTGCTGCGGGCGCTCGCCGCCGACCCGTCCCGCACGGCGGCCTCCCTCGATCTGCTCACCCCGGACGAGGCCCTGACCGCGCATCCGGCGGGCGAGGAGCGCGCGGTCCCGGCGGCCACGCTGGCGGGGGCGTTCGCCGCGCAGGTGGCCCGCACGCCGGACGCCACCGCCGTGGTGTTCGCCGGTGAGCGGCTGACGTACGCCGAACTCGACGCCCGTGCCGCCCGGCTGGCCGCCCGGCTGTGGGCGAGGGGCGCAGGACCCGGCACCTTCGTGGGCGTGGCCGTGCCCCGCTCGTCGGAACTCATGGTGGCGCTGCTCGGGGTGCTGAAGTCGGGCGCCGCCTATCTGCCGCTCGACCTGGACTATCCGGCGGACCGGGTGGCGCACATGCTCACCGACTCGGGCGCCCGGACCGTGCTCGCGCTCGGCGACAGCGCGGGACGGCTGCCCGAGGTGCCCGGTACGGAGGTGCTGCTGCTGGACGCGCCGGAGCAGGAAGGACCGGTGTCCGTCCCGCCGCCCGCCCGCCCCGGCGACCCGGCCTACCTCCTGTACACCTCGGGTTCGACCGGGCTGCCCAAGGGTGTGGTCGTCACCCATGAGGCGATCGTCAACCGGCTGGCCTGGATGCAGGGCGCCCACGAGTTGGGCGCGGACGACCGGGTGCTCCAGAAGACCCCGTCGAGTTTCGACGTCTCCGTCTGGGAGTTCTTCTGGCCGCTGCTCGAAGGCGCCACCGTGGTGCTGGCGCGCCCCGACGGCCATCGCGACCCGGCGTACTTGGCGGACCTGGTCCGCGCCGAGTCCGTCACCACCATGCACTTCGTGCCGTCGATGCTGGAGGCGTTCCTCCGGTCCGAGGAGGTGACCGCCGACCCGGCGTGGGCGGCGCCGCTGCGCCGGGTGTTCAGCAGCGGTGAGGCGCTGCCGACGGCCGCCGCGCACCGCTGGCGGGAGCTGACCGGCGTACCGCTGCACAATCTGTACGGGCCGACCGAGGCGGCCGTCGATGTCACCTTCCACCCGTTCGACGGGGAACCGGGGGTGTCGGTGCCGATCGGGCGGCCGGTGTGGAACACCGGGCTGCGGGTGCTGGACGCGTGTCTGACGCCGGTGCCCGACGGGGTGCCCGGCGAGCTGTATCTGACGGGTGTCCAGTTGGCGCGGGGGTATCACGCGCGGCCCGCGCTGACCGCCGGGCGGTTCACCGCCGACCCGTACGGTCCGCCGGGGACGCGGATGTACCGCACCGGTGACCTGGTGCGGCGCCGGGCCGACGGGGTGGTCGAGTACCTGGGCCGCACCGACCGTCAGGTCAAGCTGCGCGGCAACCGGATCGAGCCCGGCGAGATCGAGGCCGCGCTGACGGCGCTGGACGCGGTGGCGCAGGCGGCGGTCACGGTCCGGGACGACACGCTGGTGGCGTACGTGGTGCCCGCAACGCCCGCCGGGACCGCCGGGACTACCGGGCCTGCCGAGACTGCCGGGACCGCCGAGACTGCCGGGACCGCCGGGACCGCCGCGCCCACCGCACCCACCGCGCCCATCGCGCCCGAGGTGCTGCGGGACGCGCTCGCCGGACGGCTGCCCGCGCCGATGGTGCCGGGTGCCTGGGTGGTGCTGGACGCGTTCCCGCTCACCCCGAGCGGCAAGCTGGACCGGGCCGCGCTGCCCGCCCCGCAGGCCGTGCGCGCCGCCGCCCGCGCCCCCCGGACCCCGCGCGAACGGGTCCTGACCGAGATCTTCACCTCCGTGCTGAAGCTCACCGACCTCGGCGCCGACGACGACTTCTTCCTGCTCGGCGGCGACAGCATCAGCTCCATCGCGGTGTCCAGCCGGGCCCGCCGGGCGGGGCTCGCGATCGATCCGCGCGATGTGTTCGAGCACCGCACCCCGGCCGCGCTCGCGGCGGCTGCCTCCGACGCCGTCGAGACGGTCGCGCCCGCCGCCGAGTTCACCCTGACCGCCGCCGAACGGGCGCGGGTGGAGGGGCTGGCGCCCGGCCGCGTCGAGGACGTGTGGCCGCTCGCCCCGCTCCAGGAGGGCCTGTTCTTCCACGCCGCCTACGACGACAGCGCACTCGACGTCTACACCGTCCACGAGTCCTTCGACCTCGCCGAGCCGGTCGACACCGGCCGGCTGCTGGCCGCGACCCGGGCGCTGCTGGCCCGGCATCCGAGTCTGCGCGCCGGATTCACCAGCGAGGGGCTGCGCCAGCCGGTGCAGTTCATCGTGTCCGGCGCCGAGGTCCCGCTGACCGTGGCCGATCTGTCCGGGCTCGCGCCCGCCGAGCAGGACCGGCGGATGGCGGAGCTGCTGGACGCCGAGCGCGCCCGCCGCTTCGACCTGTCGTCTCCGCTGCTGTTCCGGATGCTGCTGGTGCGGCTCGGGGCCGGGCGCGGCGACCGGCTGGTGATCGGCCGTCATCTGATCCTGTGGGACGGCTGGTCGGCCTGGCTGTTCCTGGACGAGCTGTTCGCGCTGTACGAGAGCGGCGGCGACCCGGCCGATCTCGCCCCGCCCGGCGCCTACCGGGACTATCTGAGCTGGCTGGCCCGTCAGGACGACGGCGCGGCGACCCGGGCGTGGCGGGCGGCGCTCGCCGGGTTCGAGGAGCCCACACTGCTGGCGCCCGGGGTGTCCGACCGGGGGCTTGAGCCGGTGATCCCGGTCCAATTGGACACGGTTCTCGACCCGGAGGTCGCGGCACGGCTCAAGGAGACCGCGCGGCGGCACGGCCTGACCCTGAACACGGTCCTGAACACGGCCTGGGGTCTGGTGCTGGCGGGCGCGACCGGGCGGACCGACATCGCGTTCGGCACGACGGTCGCGGGCCGCCCCGGGGAGGTGCCGGAGGTGGAGAGCGTCATCGGCATGTTCCTCAACACGGTCCCCGCGCGGATCGCGTTCGACCCGCGCGAGGCGGTCCTCGACCTGCTGAGGCGGGTGCAGGACGAGCGGCTCGCGGTGATGCCGTACGAGTATCTGGGGCTCGGGGTGCTCCAGGCGGAGAGCGGGCACCGGCGGCTGTTCGACACGCTGTTCGTGCTGCGCAACGCCGACAGCGACGAACGGCTGGCCGGGCTCAGGGAGCGGCACGGGGCGAGCGCGGTGGCCAATGTGGACGCCACGCACTATCCGGCGAACCTGGTGGTGACGCCGGGCGAGCAGGTCCGGGTGACCCTCGCGCACCGGCCCGATCTGCTGACCGGTCCGGCCGCGCGGGCGCTGCTGGACCGGTTCGTGCTGCTGGTGGGGCGGCTGGTCGCGGACCCGTCCGCGCCGGTCGGCGCGCTCGACGCGCTGCTGCCCGCCGAGGCCGCCGCGCTGGCCCGGGAGGACGCCGGGCAGCGCCAGCCGGTGCCCCGGGAGACGGTCGCCGACCTGCTGGCGGCGCAGGCGGCCCGTACGCCGGAGGCGACCGCGCTGGTGTGCGGGGCGCGGACGGTGACGTACGCCGAACTCGACGCGGACTGCGACCGGCTGGCGCGGCTGCTGATCGCGCGCGGGGCGGGGCCGGAGAAGGTGGTGGCGCTGGGGCTGCCCCGGTCGATCGACACGGTGGTGGCGCTGTTCGCGGTGCTGCGCACCGGGGCCGCGTATCTGCCGCTGGAGCTGGACCATCCGGCCGAGCGGCTGTCGGCGACACTGGCCGACGCCCGTCCGCTGCTGCTCCTGTCGACCCGGGCGGTGTCCGGGACACTCACCGGGGACGTCCCGAGAGTGCTGCTCGACGCGCCGGACACAACCGCCGAACTGGCCGCGCTCCCGGCGGACCCGGTGAAGGTGTCGTTCAGCCTGGACCACCCGGCGTACGTGATCTACACCTCGGGTTCCACGGGCCGCCCCAAGGGCGTGGTCACCCCGTACCGGGGGCTGACGAACATGCAGCTCAACCATCAGAAGGAGATCTTCGCCCCGGCCATCGCGGCGGCGGGCGGGCGACGCCTGCGGATCGCGCACACCGTGTCGTTCGCGTTCGACATGTCGTGGGAGGAGCTGCTGTGGCTGGTCGAGGGCCACGAGGTGCACATCTGTGACGAGGAGCTGCGCCGGGACGCGACCGCGCTGGTGGCGTACTGCGAGGAGCACCGGGTCGACGTGGTGAACGTGACCCCGACCTACGCCCATCTCCTGATCGAGGAGGGGCTGTTGGAGGGGCACCGGCCGCCGCTGGTGCTGCTGGGCGGGGAGGCCGTCACCGAGACGGTGTGGAACACCCTGCGGGACACCGAGGGGACGTACGGCTACAACCTGTACGGGCCGACCGAGTACACCATCAACACGCTGGGCGGCGGCACCCATGACAGCGCCACTCCGACCGTGGGGCGTCCCATCCGGGCGACCCGGGCCCGGATTCTGGACCCGTGGCTGCGGCCGGTGCCGGACGGTGTGGCGGGTGAGTTGTACATCGCGGGCGCCGGGCTGGCGCGCGGCTATCTGGACCGGCCGGGGCTGACCGCGGAGCGGTTCGTCGCCGACCCCTACGGGCGGCCCGGGGAGCGGGTGTACCGCACCGGCGACCTGGTGCGGCGCCGCCCGGACGGCAATCTGGACTTCCTGGGCCGCACCGACGACCAGGTGAAGATCCGGGGCCACCGGGTGGAGCTGGGCGAGATCGAGACGGTCCTCGCCCAGCACCCGGAGGTGTCCCAGGCCGCCGTGCTGGCCCGCGACGACACCGCCGCGCCGGGCACCAAGCGGCTGGTGGGCTATGTCGTCCCCGCCGAGCGGGACGCGGAGAGCGTGCGGGCGGCGGAGCGGGAGCAGATCGGCGAGTGGCGGGACATCTACGCCGCCGAGTACACCGAGATCGGCACCGCCCTGTTCACCGAGGACTTCGCGGGCTGGGACAGCTCCTACGACGGGGCGCCGATCCCGCTGGAGGGTATGCGGGAGTGGCGGGCGGCGACCGTCGAGCGTATCCGTGAGCTGCGTCCGCGCCGGATACTGGAGATCGGTGTCGGCTCGGGGCTGCTGCTGTCCCGGCTGGCGCCGGACGCGGCGGAGTACTGGGCGACCGACTTCGCCGCCCCGGTGATCGCCAAGCTGACCGCCGAGATCCAGGCCGACCCGGAGCTGGCCGCCAAGGTCGAACTGCGCTGCCAGGCCGCCGAGGTGACCGAGGGGCTGCCCGCCGGGCACTTCGACACGATCGTCGTCAACTCCGTCGTCCAGTACTTCCCGAGCCTGGACCACCTCCACTCGGTGATCCGGGGCGCGCTGGCGCTGCTCGCGCCCGGCGGCTCCCTCTTCCTCGGTGACGTCCGCGACCTGCGACAGGGCCGGATCTTCCAGACCGGCATCCAGCAGGCGCGCGGCACGGCCCCCGAGGCACTGCCCCGTGCGGTGGAGCGGGGCCTCGCCCTGGAGAAGGAACTCCTGGTCGACCCCGACTGGTTCACCACCCTCGGCGTCGGGGTCGACCTGCGCACCAAGGAGGGCCGCCACCACAACGAGCTGAGCCGCTACCGCTACGACGTGATCCTGTACGCCGACGCGTCCGACGCCACCGACGTCTCCGCCGCGCCCGAACTCCCCTGGGGCGCCGACCTGTCCGGCGTGCTGGCGGACGGGCAGCCGCTGCGGGTGGTCCGCGTGCCGGACGCCCGGACCGCCGCCGACCTCGCCGCCACACGCGCGCTGGACGGCGGGCCCGCCCCGGAGGCGGGCGTGGAGCCGGACGACCTGCGGGAGCTGGGCGCGGCGCACGGGTACCGGGTGCTGACCACCTGGTCCGGCGAACCCGGCTTCTTCGACGCGGTGTTCCTCCCGGTCGCCCTCGACGGCCGCACCGGCGGCCTGTACCGGCCGCGCCCGGGGCGCGGGGACGCCCCCTGGGCGAGCAGTCCGACGGCGGCCCGGGGCGCCGGGGCGCTGATCCGGCGGCTGCGGGAGGACCTGGGGCGGCGGCTGCCGGGCTATATGGTCCCGGCGGCGTTCGTGGTCCTGGACCGGCTGCCGATGAACGACAACGGGAAGCTGGACGCGCGGGCCCTGCCGGACGCCGAACCCGCCGTGGCGCTCTCCGAGGGGCGCGGTCCGCGCACCCCGGTGGAGGAGGTGCTGTGCCGGCTGTTCGCCGAGGTGCTGGGGCTGGAGCGGACCGGCGCCGAGGACAACTTCTTCGACCTGGGCGGTCATTCGCTGCTGGCGACCCGGCTGATCAGCCGGGCCCGCACCGAGCTGGGCGCCGAGCTGGCGATCCGGGACCTGTTCGAGGCGCCGACCCCGGAGGCGCTGGCGTCCCGCGCCGGGACCGGCCGTCCGGCGCGCCCGGTGCTGGCCCCGGCGACCGGGCGTCCGGCGCGGCTGCCGCTGTCGGCGGCGCAGCGGCGGCTGTGGCTGGTGGAGCGGATCACCGGTGACGCCGTGGCGTACCACTTCCCGCTGGTCGTCCGCTTGCGCGGGCGGCTCGACCCGGCGGCGCTCAGGGCCGCGCTGGCGGATGTGACGGACCGGCACGAGGTGCTGCGCACCCGGTTCCTGGAGGCGGACGGGGAGCCGTACGCGTGGATCGCGGCGCCGGGCGAGGTCGCCCCGGCGTTCACGGTGGAGGACTGCGCGCAGGAGGAGCTGGCGGGGCGGATCGAGGAGATCCAGCGCCGTCCGTTCGATCTGCGGTCCGAGATCCCGCTGCGCGCCCAGGTGCTGCGGCTCGGCGCCGAGGACCAGGTGGTGGCGCTGGTGCTGCATCACATCGCCACCGACGAGTGGTCCGACCGGCCGTTCCTGGCCGACCTGGGCACGGCGTACGCGGCGCGGCTCGCGGGCGGGGCCCCGGACTGGGCGCCGCTGCCGGTGCAGTACGCCGATTACACGCTGTGGCAGCGGGAGCTGCTGGCCCAGGTCGGCGCGGAGCAGCTCGCGTACTGGACGGAGGCGCTGCGGGGGCTGCCGGAGGAGCTGGCGCTCCCGGCGGACCGGCCGCGTCCCGAGCGGCCCACCGGGCGCAGCGGCAAGGTCGGTCTCGACCTGGACCCGGCGACGGTGGCCGGGCTGCGCGCGCTGTCCTCGGCGACCGGGACCAGCATGTTCATGCTGTTCCAGGCGGCCACGGCGGCGCTGCTGCACCGGCTCGGGGCGGGTGACGACATTCCGCTGGGCTCCCCCATCGCGGGCCGTACCGACTCGGCGCTGGACGAGCTGGTGGGCTTCTTCGTGAACACGCTGGTGCTGCGCACCGATCTGTCGGGTGCGCCCACGTTCCGGGGGCTGCTGGGCCAGGTGCGGGAGACGGCGCTGGCCGCGTTCGAGCGGCAGGACGTGCCGTTCGACACGGTGGTGGAGGCGGTCAATCCGCCCCGGGTGGCGGGCCGCAACCCGCTGTTCCAGGTGATGCTGGGCTACCACTGGCGGCCCGACGGCGACCCGGACGTGCTGGGGCTGGCGACCGAGTGGTCCGAGATGGACACCGGTTCCGCCAAGTTCGACCTGCACGTCACCTTCGTCGACGAGACGGGCCGGGACCGGCTGGCGCTGCTGCTGGAGTACGCGGCCGACCGGTTCGACCCGGCGACCGCCGAGCGGCTCGCCGGGCGGCTGTCCCGGCTGCTGGACCAGGTGGCGGCCGACCCGGACCGGCTCGTACGCGACCTGGACGTCCTGGACACCGCCGAGCGGACTGCCGTCCTGACCGGCTGGAACGACACCGCGCACCCCGTCCCGGCGGTCACCCTGCCCGAGCTGTTCGCCGCGCAGGCCGCCCGCACCCCGGACGCCCTCGCCCTGGTCTTCGAAGAGGAGCGGCTGACGTACGCGGAGCTGGACGCGCGGGTGGAGCGCACCGCGCGGGTGCTGGCCGGGATGGGCGTGGGCGCGGAGCGGACGGTGGCGGTCGCGCTGCCCCGCTCGGTGGAGCTGGTGATCGCGCTGCTGGCGGTGCACCGGGCGGGCGGCGCCTATCTGCCGCTGGACCCCGCACTGCCCGAGGAGCGGCGGTCCTTGATGCTGGCGGACACCGACACAGTGTGCGTACTCGCCGACGGACTCCCGGAGGGCCCCGAGGGCCCGCTCCCCACGTCGTACGACCCGCTGAGCACCGCCTACGTCCTGTACACCTCGGGGTCGACGGGACGTCCCAAGGGTGTGGCGGTGCCGCACGCGGGGATCGTGAACCGGCTGCTGTGGACGCAGGACGCGTACGGGCTGACCGCTGACGACCGGGTGCTCCAGAAGACTCCGGCCGGGTTCGACGTGTCGGTGTGGGAGTTCTTCTGGCCGCTGATCACCGGGGCGGCGCTGGTGGTGGCGCGGCCCGGCGGGCACCGGGACCCGGCGTATCTCGCGGCGCTGATCCGGGACCAGGGTGTGACGACCGCGCACTTCGTGCCGTCGATGCTCCAGGTGTTCCTGGAGGAACCGGCCGCCGCCGGGTGCACCGGGCTGCGCCGGGTGCTGTGCAGCGGTGAGGCGCTGCCGGTGCCGGTGGCCCGGCGGTTCCACGAGGTGCTGCCGTGCGCGCTGCACAACCTTTACGGGCCGACGGAGGCGTCGGTCGACGTCACCGCCACCGAGGTGGCGCCCGGCGCGGAGCGGGTCGGCATCGGGCGCCCGGTGTGGAACACGCGGGTGCTGGTGCTGGACGCGGCGCTGCGGCCGGTGCCGCCCGGGGTCGCCGGGGAGCTGTATCTCGCGGGCGTGCAACTGGCGCGCGGCTATGTCGGGATGCCCGCGCTGACCGCCGAGCGGTTCACCGCCGACCCGTACGGGCCGCCCGGGAGCCGCATGTACCGCACCGGTGACGTGGTCCGCTGGGCCGCCGACGGCTCGCTGGACTTCCTGGGCCGCTCCGACGACCAGGTGAAGATCCGGGGGATGCGGGTCGAGCCCGGCGAGATCGCCGCCGTCCTCGGCCGCCATCCGGCGGTGCGGCACGCGGTGGTCGTCCCGCACGACGGACGGCTCGTCGCCTACGTCGTCCCGGCCGCCGCCGATCCGGTGGCGGTGCGCGGACACGCCGCCGCGCTGCTGCCCGAGCACATGGTCCCGGCGGCGGTGGTCGCCCTGGACGCGCTGCCGGTGACCGCGAACGGCAAGCTGGACCGGCGTGCGCTGCCCGTCCCGGAGTTCACCGGGACGTCCGGGGCCGCGCGCACCGCCCGCGAGGACGTGCTGTGCGCCCTGTTCGCGCAGGTGCTGGGCGTCGCACGGGTCGGGGTGGACGACGACTTCTTCGCGCTCGGCGGGCATTCGCTGCTGGCGGTGCGGCTGGTGGCCGGGGTGCGGGCGGCGTTCGGCGCGGAGGTGTCGCTGCGGACGGTGTTCGACGCGCCGACCGTGGCCGGGCTCGCGGCCCGGCTCGGGGACGGCGAGGGCATGGGCGCCCGTCCGGCACCGGCTGTCCGGGAGCGTCCCGCGCTGCTGCCGCTGTCCTCGGCGCAACGCCGGCTGTGGGTGCTCTACCAGGTGGAGGGCCCCAGCCCGACGTACAACATCCCGACGGCCTGGCGGCTGACGGGCGAGCTGGACGTGGTGGCGCTGGAGGCCGCCGTGCGGGACGTGGTGACCCGGCACGAGACGTTGCGGACGGTGTTCCCGGACGACGGCGGGACGCCCCGCCAGCGGGTGCTGGAGCCGGACGCGGTCCCGTTCACGGTGACCGAGGTGGCGCCGGAGCTACTGGCGGAGCGGTTGCTGGCGGCGGGGGCGTACGGCTTCGCGCTGGACCGGGAGGCGCCGCTGCGGGTGGATGTGTTCCGGACCGGGGAGCGGGACTGGACGCTGCTGCTCCTGCTGCACCACATCGCGGGCGACGAGTGGTCGCAGGCCCCGCTGAACCGGGACCTGGCGCTCGCCTACGCGGCCCGGACCGAGGGGCGGGCCCCGGCGTGGGAGCCGCTGCCGGTGCAGTACGCGGACTACACGCTGTGGCAGCGGGAGCTGCTGGGCGACGAACGGGACCCGGAGAGCCTGGCGGCCCGTCAGCTCGCCCACTGGCGGACCGCGCTGGCCGGACTGCCCGAGGAACTGACCCTGCCGGTGGACCGGCCGCGCCCGCTGGAGTCGACCTACCGTGGCGGCGCGGCGGACCTGTCGCTGGACGCGGAACTGGGCGCCGCCCTGGAGCGGCTGGCCCGGGACAGCGGGGTCACGGTGTTCATGGTGCTCCAGAGCGCGGTGGCGACCCTGCTGACCCGGCTCGGCGCGGGCACGGACATCCCGCTCGGCAGCCCGATCTCGGGCCGCACGGACGCGGCGCTTGACGATCTGGTCGGCTTCTTCCTGAACACGCTGGTACTGCGCACCGACACCTCGGGCGAGCCCACGTTCCGGGAGCTGCTGGCCCGGGTGCGGGCGGCGGACCTGGCCGCGTTCGACCATCAGGACATGCCGTTCGAACGGCTGGTGGAGGTGCTGAACCCGGCGCGGTCGCTGGCCCGGCATCCGCTGTTCCAGGTGATGGTGGTCCATCTGGCGGCCGGTGAGGAGGAGCCGGGGCTGCCGGGGCTCGCGGCGCGCCGGGACGAGGTGGCGCAGACGACCGCCAAGTTCGACCTGTCGTTCGACTTCGTGGCGCGGGCCGACGGCTCGGGCGTGGACGGGGTGCTGGAGTACAGCGCCGATCTGTTCGACCCGGCGACCGCCGCCGCGTTCGCGGACCGGCTGCGGCGGATTCTGCGGACGGTGACCGCCGACCCGGACGTCCGGATCGGCCGGATCGACGTGCTGTCCGGTGCGGAGCGGCGGGAGCTGGCCGCAGGCTGGGGCGCCCGTCCGGTGCTCGGGTCGCCGACGACCGTGCCCGCGCTGTTCGAGGAGCGGGTCCGGCTGCACCCGGAGCTGCCCGCCGTCGCCTCGGACGGTCTGGAGCTGACCTTCGCGGAGCTGGAGGCGGAGGCCAACCGGCTGGCGCGGGTGCTGGTGGGGCACGGGGCGGGCCCGGAGCGGTTCGTGGCGCTGGCGCTGCCGCGCACCGCCCGGTTCCTGGTGGCGGTGCTCGCGGTGCACAAGGCGGGCGCGGGCTATCTGCCGCTGGACCCGGACGCGCCCGGCGAGCGCACGGCCCAGGTCCTCGCCGACGCGGGCCCGGTCCTCACCCTCACCACCGCCGCGACGGCCACTGCCCTGCCGTCGGGGGCGCCCCTGCTGGTCCTGGACTCCCCCGCCACGGCCGGGGAGATCGCCGCCCAGGACCCGGGGCCGCTCACAGACGCGGACCGGACCACACCGCTGACCCCCCGTCACCCGGCGTATGTCATCTACACGTCGGGCTCCACGGGACGCCCGAAGGGTGTGGTCATCACCCACGAGACCCTGACCACGCTCTTCCACAGCCACCGCGAGACCCTCTACGCCCCGGCGGTGGAGGCGGCCGGGCGGCGGCATCTGCGGGCCGGACACGCCTGGTCGTTCTTCTTCGACGCGTCCTGGCAGCCGCAGCTGTGGCTGCTGGACGGGCACTGTGTGCACATCGTGTCCGAGGAGGTCCGCCGGGACGCCGAACTCCTCGCGGCGGCCGTGCGCACCCACCGCTTCGACTTCCTGGAGGTCACGCCGTCGCTGTTCGCGCAGATGGCGGACGCCGGGCTGCTGGACGGCGCGGACTGCCCGCTGACGGTGGTCGGCGTGGGCGGCGAGGCGGTACCGGTGGCCCTGTGGCGGCGTCTCGCGGAGCTGCGCGGCACCGAGGCGTTCAACCTCTACGGGCCGACCGAGTCGACCGTGGACGCGCTGGTCGCCCGGGTCCGGGACAGCGCACGCCCGCTGGTGGGCCGCCCGGTGGCCGGGACGCGGGCCCATGTCCTGGACGGGCTGCTCCAGCCGGTGCCGCCCGGGGTCACCGGGGAGCTTTACCTCGCCGGGGGCGGACTGGCCCGGGGGTACCTGGGCGCGCCGGGGCAGACGGCGGAACGGTTCGTCGCCGACCCGTTCGGGGCGCCGGGGGCCCGGCTGTACCGCACCGGCGACCTGGCCCGCTGGACGGCGGACGGCCGGATCGACTACCTGGGCCGGGCCGACGACCAGGTGAAGATCCGCGGCTTCCGGATCGAGCCCGCCGAGATCGAATCGGCCCTCACCACAAGCCCGGACCTGGCGCAGGCCCTGGTGACGGTCCATGAGGACGGCCCGCGCAAGCGGCTGGTGGCGTACGTCGTCCCGGCGCCCGGCGCGGTCCCGGACCCGGCGCGGGTGCGGGCGCACGCCGCCGGACTGCTGCCGGACCACATGGTCCCGGCGGCCGTGGTGCCGCTGGACCGCTTCCCGCAGCTCGCCAACGGCAAGCTGGACCGGGCGGCGCTGCCCGCGCCCGACTTCGCGGCACTGTCCTCGGGCCGGGAGCCCGCCACGGAGCTGGAGCGGACGCTGTGCGCGGTGTTCGCCGAGGTGCTGGGGCTGGACCGGACCGGCGCGGACGACGACTTCTTCGTGCTGGGCGGCGACAGCATCGTGGCGATGCAACTGGTGGGCCGGGCGCGCGCGGCGGGGCTGCGGATCACCCCGCGCCAGGTGTTCCGGCACCGTACGGCCGCCGCGCTCGCGTCGGTCGCGGTCCCGGTGGACGCGTCGGCGGCCCGCACCGCCGACGACGGCACCGGCACGGTCCCATTCACGCCGGTCATGCACTGGCTGCGCGAGCTGGGCGGACCGATCGCCTCGTACCACCAGTCGGCGCTGGTGCGGACCCCGGCCGCGCTGGGACTGCCCGCGCTGACGGCGATCCTCCAGGCGCTGGCCGACCGGCACGACCTGCTGCGGGCCACGCTGGTGCGGCCCGCCGACGGTCCGGACTGGACGCTGAGCGTGCCGCCCGCCGGGACGGTGGACGCGGGCGGCTGGATCGAGCGGGTCGATGTCACCGGGCTGACGGCGGAGGCGCTCGCCGAGACGGTCGGGGAACGGGCGCGCGCGGCGCGGGCGCTGCTGGACCCGGACGCCGGGGTGATGGTCCGGGCGGTGTGGTTCGACGCAGGCGACGCCCCGGGGCGGCTGCTGCTGATGGCCCATCACCTGGTGGTGGACGGTGTGTCGTGGCGGATCCTGCTGCCGGACCTCGCGGCGGCCTGGCGGGACGTGTCCGCGGGGCGTCCGGTGCTTCCGGCGCCGGTGGAGACCTCGTTCGCCCGCTGGGCGCGGCTGCTCGGCGAGCTGGCCCGGGACCCGGCGCGGGAGGCGGAACTCCCGGTGTGGCGCTCGGTCCTGGACTCCGGTACGGAGCCGTTCCCGCTGCTGCGGGCGCCGGACCCGGACCGGGACACCGCCGCCACCGTCCGGGAGGTCGCCCTGCGGCTGCCCGCCGCGGTGACCGGACCGCTGCTGTCGTCCGTCCCGGCGGCGTTCGGCGCCTCCGTCGACGAGGTGCTGCTCGCCGGTCTCGGGCTGGCCTTCGCCGACTGGCGGCGCCGCCACGGCCACCCGGACGGCCCGGTGCTGGTCGACCGGGAGGGCCACGGCCGCGCCGAGGAACTGGGCGGCGACGGCGTCGACCTGTCCCGCACGGTGGGCTGGTTCACCAGCGTGCACCCGGTGCGGCTCGACGCCGGATCGCTCGACCCGGCGGAGGCGTTCGCAGGGGGCCCGGCGGCCGGTGAGGCGGTACGCCGGGTGCGGGAGCACCTGGCGGAACTGCCCGGGGACGGGGACGGCGTCGGCTACGGACTGCTGCGCCATCTCAACCCGGTGACCAGCGCGGAGCTGGCCGCCCATGAGCCGCCCCGGATCGAGTTCAACTACCTGGGCCGGTTCGGCATCCCCGAGGAGGCCGACTGGTCGTACGCGCCCGAGGAGGAGACGGCCGACATCGGCCCCGAGGGCGCGATGCGCACGGGCCACGCCCTGGAGATCAATGTGGTGACCGAGGACCGGGCGGACGGCCCGGTGCTGGCCGCCCACTGGTCCTACGCCTCCGGCCTGCTGGCCGAGGACACGGTCCGGGACCTGGCCGGGACCTGGTTCCGCGCACTGGAGGGCCTCGTCGCACAAGCCGCCCAGCACCCCCGGACCACCCCCTGAAGCACTCCTGAAACACCACTTACCAAGGAACGAGAGGACGTCATGAGCAACCCGTTCGACGACCCCGAGGGCACCTTCCTGGTGCTGGTCAACGACGAGCACCAGCACAGCCTGTGGCCCGACTTCGCGGAGGTCCCGGCCGGCTGGCGCACGGTCCACGGACCGGACTCCCGGGAGTCCTGCGTGACCTATGTGGAGACCCACTGGACGGACATGCGCCCGCGCAGCCTCGCGGAGTCCATGGACGGCTGACGGCACACGAGAGGGGGGCGGCCCGTCGGGACCGCCCCCCTTCGCGTGTGTCCGGCGTCAGGACGCGGGCTGCTCCACCGGGGTGTCCGTGCTGCCGTCGACGGCGGCGGCGAGCTGCGGCACCAGCCGCTCGATCACATAGGGCAGGCTCAGCACGGTGCCCATGGACAGCGCGTTGCCGTAGTCGCTGGACTCGGGGACGAACACCTCACGGCCCTGCTTGACCACGTTCAGGTCCTTGTAGGAGGCGTCCTTGTGCAGGGTGTCGGGGTCCTTGGTGACGTCGGTGACCTGCCAGACCACGGCGTCCTGGTCGAGCAGATCGGTGCGCTCCTTGCTGATGTTGGCGCCGAACTGGTCGCCGATCAGCGAGTCCAGGTCCTCGGGCAGGCTGAACCCGAGGTCCCCGAGGAGATGCGAGCGCGGGTCCTGGCTGCCGAACACGAACATGCCCTCGTACGGGGTGGCCACGACGGCGGTCGCCCCCTTGAAGTCGGGGTTCTCCTCGGCGGCGGTCCGGATGGCGTCCTCGGTGGACTTGACGACCTTGGCCGCCTCGTCGGCCGCGCCGATCGCCTCGCCGATGATCTGCGTCTGCTCCTGCCAGGGCACGCCGTAGTCGTTGTACTTCTTCGGCTGGGCGACGACCGGGGCGAACTTCGACAGCGAGGTGTACTGCTCCTCGGTGAGCCCGCCGTACACCGCGAGGATCAGATCGGGCTTGAGGGCGGCGATCTTCTCCGCCTGCGGGCCGGTGCCGGTGTCGGTGAGCACGGTCGGGACCTCGGCCTTGCCGATCTTCGCGGCGGCCCAGGGGCCGACGGCGCCGTCGTAGCCGCCGAGCCACTCGGTGGTGCCGACCGGGACCTTGCCGAGGGCGAGCACGGAGTCCTGGTCGGTGAGGCCGACGGTGACGATCCGCTTGGGCTCGGACTCGATGGTGGTGCTGCCGTACTTGTGGTCGAGGGTGACCGGGAACGCGCCGGAGGAGCCGCCGCTCCCCGGGTCGGCCGCCGCGGAGTCGGAGTCGTCGCCTGAGCCGCCGCACGCGGCGGTGGCGAGCAGGAGGGTGGCGGAGGCGAGCGCGGCGGCGAGCCTGGGCGCCCTGCGGGAGCGGAACATGGGCGGGTCCTTCGCTTTCGGATTCCTGTGGAGCGGGGTGAAGAGGCCGTGCGGGGTCCTGCGGGTCTGTGGGGGGAGGCTCTAGGGGTGCGGGGCGGTGCGGGTGTCGGACCAGGCGGCCCAGAGCGCGGCGTAGCGTCCGCCCGCCGCGCGCAGGGCGTCATGGGTGCCGGTCTCGACGATCCGTCCGGCGTCCATGACGACCACCCGGTCGGCGGCGGCGGCCTGGCTGAGCCGGTGGGCGACGATCAGCGCGGTACGGCCGTCGACGGCACGGGCGACGCCCTTCTCCAGGGCGCGGGCCCCGGCGCTGCCCGCCTCGGCGGTGGCCTCGTCCAGGATCACCAGGGGCGGGTCGGCGAGGACCAGCCGGGCGAGCGCGAGGGCCTGGGTCTGGGCGCCGCTGAGCTGGTGGCCGCCCTCGCCGACGACGGTGCCGAGCCCGTCGGGCAGGGCGTCGGCCCAGGCGAGGGCGGACACCCGGTCGAGGGCGGCGCGCAGTTCGGCGTCGGTGGCGTCGGGCTTGGCCAGCCGCAGATCGTCGGCGAGGCTGCCCGCGAAGACATGGGTCTCCTGGGTGATCAGGGCGAGGGAGCCGGTGCCGTCGAGTGCGGTGGGCGGGACGCCGCCGACCAGGACCGTGCCGGAGGTGGGCGGCTGGATACCGGCGACCAGCCGGGCCAGGGTGGTCTTGCCCGCGCCGCTGGCGCCGACCAGGGCGACACGTTCTCCGTGCCGGATCGTCAGGTCGATGTCGTGCAGCACCGGGTGGCCGGGCCGGTAGGCGTGGCCGAGGCCGCGCACGGTGACGTCGGTGCCGCCGGGCCGTACGGTGCGCTCGTCGTCGGGCTCGGCGGGCAGGTCGGTGACGCCGACCAGGCGGGCCAGTCCGGCGGTGGCCGACTGGGCGTCGTCCAGCAGCGCGAGGGCGGCGTTGACCGGGCCGAACAGGCTGTGGAAGTACAGGGCGGCGGCGGTGGCGGTGCCGAGGGAGGCGCTGCCGTCGCGGACCAGCCAGTACCCGGTGAACAGGACGGCGGCGAGACCGAGGTACTCGGCGATGTGCAGTCTGCTGTAGAAGCCGAGGACCAGGTTGACGCCGCGCATGGTGAGGTCGACCACGGACCGGGAGCGTGCGGCGACCCGTTCGGTGTGCGCGTGCTCCAGCCGGAACGCCCGGACGGTGGAGCTGCCCGCGACGGTGTCGAGGAGTTGCTGCTGCTGGGCCCCGGCGGCGACCCGCTGTGCGGCGTACAGGGGGACGGCCCGGCGGACGTACCAGCGGGCGGTGAGGGCCTGGACGGGCACGGCGAGCAGCGCGGCCAGCAGGAACCGCCAGTCGAGCAGGGCCATGGCGCCGAGGGTGAGCACGATGGTGAGCAGCGAACGGACCAGTTCGGGCAGGGCGTTGCGGACGGCCTCGGCGATCAGGGAGACATCGGCGGTGACCCGGGCGGTGAGGTCCCCGGCACCGGCTTTCTCGACGCGGTCCAGGGGCAGCGCGAGGGCGCGTTCCACGAACCGTTCGCGCAGCCGGGCGAGGGCGCTCTCGCCGAGCCGGGACAGCAGCGACAGCCCGTGTCCGGCGCTGAGGCCCTGGGCGACGGCGACGGCGGCGAGCAGCGCGGCGGTGGCGGTGACCGCGTCGGCGGAGCCCCCGTCGGCGGCCAGGTCCACGATCCGGCCGAGCAGCGGCTGCACCAGCAGTCCGACGGCGGTGGAGCCGGTCATCACGGCGAACGCGAGGAGTGCGGCGCCGCGCTGGGGGCGCAGCAGGGCGGCGACGGCGGCACGGGTGCGGGCGCCGTCGGCGACGGGGAGGAGTTCTGGGCCGGTCATGTCAGTACCGCCGTCCGGTAGGTGCCGGAGTCCCGGACGAGTCCTTGGTGGGTGCCGTCGGCGGTCACCGTGCCGCCGTCGAGGAGGACGACCCGGTCGGTGACGGCGAGCAGCGCGGGACTGTTGGTGACGAGCAGCGTGGTGCGGCCCCGCCGTACGTCCTTGATGCCGTCGGCGATCCGGGCCTCCGTCACGGCGTCGACGGCGGTGGCGGGTTCGTGGACGACGAGGACGGGCGGGTCGGCGGCGAGGGCGCGGGCGAGGGCGACGCGCTGGCGCTGGCCGCCGGACAGGGACCGGCCGCGCGAGGTGACCTGGGTGTGCAGTCCGTCGGGCAGGGCGCGGACGACCTCGTCGGTCCCGGAGGCGGCGAGCGCGGCCCGGGGCACGGTGGTCCCCTCGGGCAGCGCGGCGGTGACGTTCTCCAGGACGGTGCCCTCGAACAGGTCGGCGTCGTGTTCGGCGACCAGGATCGCGGCCCGTACGGCGGTGAGGTCGAGGGCGGTCAGCGCGGTGCCGTCGAGTTCGACGGTGCCGGTGTCGGGGTCGGCGCGGCGGCCGAGACAGCGCAGCAGGGCGGTGGCGTCGGCGGGGTCGGTGGTGACGACGCCGAGGAGCTGGCCGGGGGCGATGTCGAGGTCGAGGGCGTGGACGCCGTCGTGGGAGAGGTTCCGCAGCCGCAGCCGCCCGGCGGTGCTGTCCGGTGCCGGTGCCGGTGCCGGTGCCGGTGCTGGTGCCGGTGTCGCACCGCCGCCGGGGTCCGTGACCGCGCCCTCGCTGTCCAGCACGGCGGCGATCCGGGTGGCGGAGGCGCGGCCCTGGGCGAGTTCGGCGTTGACCCAGGAGAACTCGGAGAGCGGGCCGATGAGGAAGAGGGCGAGGGCGACGGAGGCGACGAGTTCACCGAGGCCGATGTCACCGCTGGCGGCGAGCCGTCCGCCGACCAGGGCGACCAGGGCGATGAAGGCGCCGGTGAGGAGGGTGACGACACCGTGCTGCCAGGCTTCGGCGCGGGCGGCGCGCAGGGTGGCGGCCAGCGAGTCGCCGCTGACCCGGCGGTAGCGGGCGACGGCGGCGGGCGCGGCGCCGATGCCCTTGAGCACCCGTATCCCGGCCACCAGGTCGGCGGCGACGCCGGAGGCGCGGGCGGCGCGGTCCTGTTCGGTCTCGCTGCGCCGCTCCAGGGGGGTGCTGAGCAGGTGTCCGAGCCAGAGCAGCAGCGGGGTGCCGAGCAGCACGAGCAGTCCGAGGGTGAGGGAGACCCGCAGCAGGGCGACGGCGGCGACGACGAGTCCGGCGGTGGCGGCGACGGCGACGATCAGCGCCATGGCGACGGCGCCGACCCGGCGGGCGTCCTCGGTGGCGGTGTTGGAGAGTTCGCCGGGCAACCGGCCCTCGTCGGCGCCGCCTTCGGGTGCCAGGACCCGGCCGATCAGCTCGGTGCGCAGCCGGTGGGCGGCGGTGACGGAGGCCCGTTCCCCGGCGCGGGCGCTGAACCGGAAGCTGAAGGACAGTCCGACATAGACGACGGCCAACACCGCGAGCCAGCGCAGCAGTCCGGGGACGTCGCCGTCCACGACCCCGCGTTCGACGGCGAGTCCGATGAGCACCGGCACGAGTGCCTCACCGGCCTGATGGCCCATGCCCAGCACCGCGCCGAGGACGACATCGCGGCGCTGTCCGCCGACCGCGCGCCGCAGCAGTTTCCGGCCCCGAGGGTCCGCTCTTCGCACGTATCCCCCCGGACCGTGGTGCGCGGCGGAACACCCCACCACGCGTTGACTTAGGTAAGGCTAACTACATCTACGACCGTCGGCCACCCTTTCCGACCCACCGGGGATTGCCCTTTGATCACGGTTCGACGCCGCCGCACGGCCGACGGCCCCCCGCCGGACGGTCGACCGACACGTAACCCATAGGTTACGCTTCCCCTTATGGACGACCTGTCCGGCGCCGCCGAAGCCGTCGCCGATCCCGTACGCCGGGAGATCCTGGTGATGCTGCGGCACACGCCCCTGACGGCCGGTGAGATCGCCGCCCGGTTCACCATCACGCGCCCCGCGGTGAGCCGTCATCTGCGGGTGCTGCGCGAGAGCGGCCTGGTCCGCGACGAACGGCTGGGACGGCACCGCCGCTACTCCCTGGTGCCCGGCGGGCTGGTCGCGCTGGCCGGCTGGCTCACCCAGTTCGACGGCTCGCGCCCCGACTGGTCCCGCCACCTGGACGCGCTGGACACCGAGGTGCACCGCGTCCGCCGGGACCGCCGGACCACCACCGACCCCGCCACCGGCCCCACGGCCGGACCACGGAAGGACACCGCATGACCCCTCCCGAGCCCACAGGACGCCTGGAGCGCACCCCGGCCGGACACGACCTGATCCTCTCCCGCACCTACCGCGCCCCGCTCGCGGACGTCTGGGCGGGTGTCACCGAACCGGAGCGCACCGCCCGCTGGTTCGGCCCCTGGCGCGGCGAGCCGGGCCCCGGCCGCACCGTCGAGGTCCGGATGGCGTTCGAGGAGTCGGCGGACTGGTCCCCGCTCCGGATCGACGCGTGCGAGCCCCCGCACCGGCTCGCGGTGTCCGCGACCGACGCGGCGGGCACCTGGCGGCTGGAACTGAGGCTCACCGAGACCGCGGGCGTGACGGAGCTGCAACTGGTCCAGCACTTCACCGACACAGGCGCGTTGGGCTCCGTCGGCCCCGGCTGGGAGTACTACCTCGACCTGCACACCGCCGCCCGCACGGACGGCCCACTCCCCGACTTCGCCGACTACTACCCCGCGCAGAAGGCGTACTACGACGCCCTCGCCCACCCATGACCCACCCGAGGCACCGGGCCCGGTGGATCCGCCGCTACGACACGGCCCCCGCCCGCCGGAGGCACCGGGTCCGGCGGATCCGCCGCTACAACACGTCCTTCGCCCGCCCCTGACCCGTCCCGAGCGCCCGGATCCGATGGACCTCCCGGTACGACGAGGCCCCCGCCCACCCCTGACCCGTCCCGAGCGCCCGGGTCCGATGGACCTCCCGGTACAACACAGCCCCCGCCCACCCCTGGCGCCCCACGGACCCCGCCCGCCCCGCAATTCCCGCGCGCCCCGCCGCCGGGCCCCCTACACTCCCCCGCATGACGTACTTCTTCCCCCTGCGCTAGCCCCCCGCCGGCGAATCGAGGACCCCCGTCGCCGGCGACGCGGGGCAGCGCAGCGCTGTCCCGGGTGCTGACGGGAAGAAGCCCTTCATCATGCACACGCCCCTTGTGGCGCGGTGTGTCCGCGGACTGGAGTCCGCGCTCGCCGCCGAGGTCCTGCGGTCCCCCGGTACGGCCGTCACCGGCCTGGGCCACCGCGAGGTCCGCCTCCTCACCACCGGTTCCGTCCCGGCGCCGCGCACCGCCGACGATGTGTTCCTGCACGCCGCCCGGTGCCCCGACATCGGCCGGGCCCGCGCCGGACTCCCCGCCCTCACCGGCCTGGTGACCGCCACCGACCCCGGCGCCCCGCTCGCCCTGCGCCGCACGGCCACCGGATCACCCGCCCCCACCGGCATCGACGTCTCGGCGTCCTTCCTCGGCCACCGCGCCTTCAACCGCTACGACATCGAGGACACCGTGGGCGAGGCACTGTCCCGGCACCTCGGACTGCCGTACCACTCCCGCCGTACGGGCGTCCCCGCGCCGCCGGACCACTGGGGCTGGCGGGTCACCCTGGACGGGACGCACGCGGCGCTGATGCTGCGGGGCGGCGGGCGTCCCCTGCACCGCCGGGACTACCGGCGGATCACCGTGCCCGGCGCGCTGCATCCCCCGGTGGCCGCGGCGATGGCCGCGCTGGCGGACCCGGCGCCGGGCGCGCTGGTCCTGGACCCGTGCTGCGGTGCCGGGACCCTGCTCGCGGAGAGCGCGCTGCGCGAACCGGCCGCCCGCCACCTGGGCTTCGACCTGTCCGGGCGGGCGCTGACGGCGGCCCGCGCCAACACCGAGGGACTGCCGGTGACGGTGGAACGGGCGGACGCGGCCCGGCTGCCGCTGGCGGACGGCACGGTGGACCGGGTGCTGTGCAATCCGCCGTGGGGCGGCCAGGTCCCGGCCCTGGGCGGGCTCGCCGGGGCGCCGGAGCGCTGGTGGCGGGAGCTGCGCCGGGTCCTCGCCCCGGACGGCACGGCCGTGCTGTTGCTCCCCGGCGCCGGGGAGCTGACCGGGGCGCTGGCCGCGGGCCTGGTCCCGGCGCACGTCCAGCGGATCCGGGTCTCCGGCGCCGAGGCGTTCATGGTCCGGCTCGACCCGGTCAGGCGTCCTTCTGCTCGCCCCAGCCGTGCCAGCGGTCGATCTCGACCCAGGCGCTGAAGCGGGGGCTGAGCCGGTCGGGGTAGGGCTTGCCCAGGTAGTGCGTCGCCAGCCGGTCGATGTCGGTGAGCCCTTCGTCGGCGTAGATCTCGGTGACCCGGCCGATCAGGCTGACATGGGTGTACCAGTTGTCGTCGTCGAGGACGGTCAGGGTCACCCGCGGGTCGTTGCGCAGATGCTGGAGGCGGACCCGGGTCCCGTCCAGGTTGAGCAGGACCCGGCCGTCCTCCCAGAGGTACCAGGTGGCCGTGGACACCGGGGTGCCGTCCTTGCGGAGAGTGGCCATCACACAGGGGTTGGGGCGGGCCAGCAGGTCCTGGGCGGCTTGGGGCAGGGGCGGTCGGGACACGGGTCTCCTCCGAAAACGTTCGACACGGACGATCACCCATGCTCACATGGCGGGGACCGCCCCCGCAGCCGACCCACGAGGACAGCGCGTATGAGCCCCGCCCGCCCGCTCACCGTCCCGCCCGCCCTGGCCCGTTCGTACGCCGCCGCGTTCGGTGAGGAGGGCCGGGCGTGGCTGGCCGGGCTGCCGGAGCTGGCCGCCGCCATGCTGGAGCGCTGGGAGCTGCGCCGGGACGGCGAGCCGGGCTCCGGGGAGGCGTCGCTGGTGCTGCCGGTGCGCCGCGCCGACGGCACGCCCGCCGTGCTCAAGCTGCAACTGCCCCGGCCCGAGGCGCGCGCGGCCGTCGTCGGTCTGCGCGCCTGGGACGGCGCCGGGATCGTCCGGCTCCTCGACCACGACCCCGCGTCCGGCACGATGCTGCTGGAGCGGCTGGACGCGTCCCGCTCCCTCGCGGACGTGGCCGACGACGACACGGCGCTGCGCGTGCTGGCCGGACTCCTGGCCCGGCTGACCGCCCGCCCCGCGCCCGCCGGGCTGCCCGGTCTCGGCACGGTCGCCGCCGGGATGCTGGAAGAGGCCCCGCGCGCGGCCGGTGCGCTGGCCGACCCGGCGGACCGGCGCCGCCTCACCGACTGGGCGGCGGCCGTCGCCGAACTCGCCGCCGAGCCCGGCGACCGGCTGCTCCACTGGGACCTGCACTACGAGAACGTGCTCGCCGCCGAGCGTGAGCCCTGGCTCGCCATCGACCCCGAACCCCTCGCGGGCGACCCGGGGTTCGATCTGTGGCCGGCCCTCGACAGCCGCTGGGCCGAGGTCGTCGCACCCGATCCACGCCGGGTGGTGGGCCGCCGCTTCGACCTGCTCACCGAGACCCTGGGCCTGGACCGCGCCCGCGCCGCGGGCTGGACCCGGGCCCGGCTGCTCCAGAACGCGCTGTGGGACATCGCCGACGGCGAGCACGCCCTCGCCCCCGAGGCGGTCGCCCTGGCGGACGCGCTGCCCGCCCGCTGACCGCGCCGCTCACAGCACGGCGATCCCCAGCGGCCGTTCCCCCACTGGGAGCTTCCGGGTCCGCCCCGACTCCAGGTCGACCACCGTCAGCCCGTCCCAGTACCCGTCCCGGGTGAAGCCGCCGCTGACATAGGCGGTCCGCCCGTCCGCGCCGACGGCGACGCTCTCGTGCGGCCCGTCCAGCGGGATCACCCGCTCCGCGCCGTCCGGCGCCCGCACGGTGAGCGAGGGTCCGGCGTCGGACGCGGGGTCGATCGGTCCGGTGCCGACGACCAGCAGGGTGCCGTCGGCGGTGACCGCCACGCCGTGCTGATGGGTGTTCGCGGTCATCGGCTCGACCGACGACCGCCCGGACACCGGATCCACCACGACCAGCCGCTCCCCCTCGAACGGCAGCAACAGCCGCCCGTCCGAGGGCCGTACGGCGGTGTAGTGCGGCTTGAGCCAGGAGCCGAGGCCGCCCTCGGTGCCGTAGGGCGCGACCTCGATCCGCCGGGTGGTCCGGCCGCCGTCGGTGACGACGGTGACGTCGAAGGAGTCGTGGCTGGTGACGTACACCTCGGAGCCGTCGCGGGAGACGTCCACGTCGAAGGGGCGGCGGCCGGTGTCCGCGGTGGCGGTCACCTCCAGCGTCCAGGTGTCGATGGTCTCCAGGGTGCCGGGCCCGCCGGGGACGTTGACCCCGACGTGGACCCGGCGGCCGTCCGGCGCGAGCGCGATCCCCATGCCGCCGCCCCGGTACTCGCCGTGCGCGGCGGGCCCGAGCCCACCGGTCCGGTACGGGACGACGGCGATCCGCTCGCGGGTGGCGGTGTCGACCACGGCGACGCCCTCGGCGGTCGCCACCCAGGCCCGCCCGTCCGCCCCGACGGCCAGCCCGTACGGCGCCGTCCCGACCCGCACCGAGCCGGTGGCGCCCGCGTCCGGGTCCACGAAGGTCACGGTGTCACCGCCGAAGTCGGTGACGAGGAGGGTGCCGTGCGGGGTGACGGTCGGCGCGGAGGGGCGCGCGGACGGCGGTGGGGCGGGCTCCGGGTCCCCCGCCGAGCAGCCCGTCGCCAGGGCCAGAACGGCGACGGCGACGGCGGCCCGGCGGACGGTCATCGCGCGTCCCGCAGCAGCGCGGCGATACCGGTGAAGCCCCGGCGTTCGGCGTGTTGCAGCGCGGTGACGCCGTCGCCGTCCGGCAGACCGGGTGTGGCTCCGGCGGCGAGCAGCAGCGCGACGATCTCCTGATGGGCGGGGCCGCCGTCGCCGAGGACGACCGCTTCCAGCAGCGCGGTCCAGCCGAGCCGGTTGACATGGTCGACGGCGATGTCGGTCTCGGCGAGCAGGGCGCGGACGTAGGCGACATGGCCGCGTTCGGCGGCGGGGATGAGGGCGATGCCGCCGAACCGGTTGCGCAGGGTGAGGTCGGGGCGGGCCGGGAGCAGGGCGCGCATCATCGGGACGCTGCCGGTGACTCCGGTGACCAGCCAGGCGCTGTCGTCCCGGTCGTCCTGGGCGTCGGGGTCGGCCCCGGCGGCGACGAGCAGCCGTGCCACCGGGACGTGGTCGGCGAGCGCGGCCAGCAGCAGCGGGGTACGGCGGTGGTCGTCGCGGGTCTCGGCATCGGCACCGGAGGCGAGGGCCGCGCGGACGGCGTCGGTGTCGCCCGAGGCGGCGGCGGCCAGCAGGGCACGGTCGGCGGGGGACATGGGGAGGGCGCTCCTCATCAGCTGGTTCAGCGGGCGCGGCAGCACGGCTGGTCGGTTCCTCATCCTCGTACACGGGTGGTGGGGCGGCCGGACGGGATGGCGTCCGGCTCCTCGTTCATGGTCGCCGTGCGGGCCCGCCCGGCGGATCGCCGTACCGGCTGCGGGACGGGGGCGGGTCGGACGACGGCCGGGTCGTCCGTCCGGTCGATGCGCGGAACGCGGGCGGGGGCCCGCCGCCGCACGCTTAGGCTCGGGTCCGGGTGGACAGGGGGGTCCGGTTGAGTCTGCGGCTGGCGGCGTACGCGGTGTGTGTGACCGAGGGGCGGGTGCTGCTCGGCCGTCATGTGTCGGGCGGGGGCGAGGGCACCTGGACGCTGCCGGGCGGCAGGGTCGAGCAGGGCGAGGACCCGTTCGACACGGTGGTCCGGGAGGTCGCCGAGGAGACCGGCTGTACGGCGGTGGTGGAACGGCTGCTGGGGGTGGACTCACGGATCGTGCCCGCGGCCGAGCGGACCGACCCGGGCGGCCCCGACCATCAGAACGTGGGGGTGTTCTACCAGGTCCGCGTCACCGGCGGGCGGCTGCGCGCCGAGCCGGGCGGGGGTATCGCCGAGTCGGTGTGGACCCCGCTTCCGGAGGTCGCCGGGCTGGCCCGGTCCTCCCTGGTGGACATCGGTCTGGCCCTGGCCCGCACCCGTCCGGCGACCGGCCATGTGGCGCCGGTCCCGGTCGGCGGCCTGATCCGGCACTGAAACCGAGGGGGATGACGGGGTGAAGGGGATCGGCGTCCGGCCCGCCGGGGTCGGGGACGCGCGTGCGCTGGCGGAGCTGCGGTGGCACGCGAAGCGGGAGGAGGCCGGGGCGGACCCGGTCGGGGAGGACTTCGCGGCCCGCTGCGAGGAGTGGCTGCGCGCCCGGCTGACGGCCGGGACCTGGCGGGCGTGGCTGGCGGAGACGGCGGAGGGACGGGTCTGCGGCCAGGTGTTCCTGGGGCTGGTGGAGAAGGTCCCCGACCCGGACCCCGGCGCCCCGGCGGCGCTGGGCTATGTCACCGCGTTCTATGTGGTGCCGGAGCTGCGCGGCCGGGGCATCGGCGGCGCGCTGCTCGCGGAGGTCGAGCGCCACGCCCACGACGCGGGGCTCGACACGCTGGTCGTCTGGCCGTCGCGACGCAGCACGCCGCTGTACCGGCGGAGCGGCTACACGGACCCGGCCGAACTGCTGGAACGACCCGTCGCCCCACAGTGACCACGGGGAAGCGGCGCTGAGCGCGGGTAAATCCGCGCTGAACATGGAAAACCGGCGCTGAACGCGGGGAAACCGCAGTGACCACGGGGAGACCACGGTGAACACGGGCAAGCCCCAGTGAGCGCGCGGGCAGACCGCGCTGAACACGAGCAAGCCGCATGGAAGTGAACACGGGGAAGCCGGGAAGCCGTCCGTATCCCCCGACCGGGCGGCTCCCCTGGCCCCGGGGGGTCCTACTGGCCGATCCGCTGGGCGAGTTCGCTCGCGGCGGCCATGACTTCGGGGTCCTTGTCGGTCAGCAGGGCGCGCACCTGATCGCGCCGGGCGCGGACCGCCTGACGGGCGGCGCGCTCCCACACCACGTGGTTCTCCCGGTGGTTGAGGAGCTTGGGGTAGGCGACGGCCGTGGTCTCCCACTGGCGGGCGACGGCGACGGCGGCGAGCAGCCGGATGAGCTGCGGCCGGACCTTGACATGCGGAAGCAGCGCGAGGTCCCAGAGGTAGGGGACGACGGCGGCGGTCGCCTGGTGCACCACGAAGCCGAACTGGCAGATCAGGTCGCGCAGTTCACCGACGGCCGCCTCGGCGGTGTCCCGGTTCCCCCAGGCGATCTTGTTGAGGAGCCTCGGCACGGCGGTGGCGCTGCCGCTGGAGTCCTTGATCACCTGCCAGGGGACCTCGCCCAGCGAGCGGAGCGGGTCCGGGCGGGTGGCTGAGGGGGTCAGGGGTTCGTGCTCCGTGCGCTCGGTGTTCGGCTGGTGCGTCGAAGCGGTGCGCATGGCGTGGGGCCCTTCCGCAGCGGTCGTCTCCGTCAAAGGAGGGAGGACCGGCGCCCGACCTGCCGGAACCCGCTTCCGGGTCACGGTGGCGGTACGCGATCTCCCTGACACGTTGTCATGATCCGGCGCCTCCACGGGGGTTGACGCCGCAGCTATTATCCACACTGTCAGCACCGGCGTGCAATTGCACGAGAAATTGCGCGACTTTTTGGGTACGACAGGGAACATGGACAGCAAGGAGATCGCCGTGCCGTCAGTAACGAACGGAGTCCGGGCCAGCTCCCTGGACGTTCACTGGACCAAGAGCCGTCACAGCGCCGCCGAGGGCAACTGTGTCGAGGTCGCCCCGCTGATCGACGGAAACATCGCGATGCGCAACTCACGCCACCCCGACGGGCCCGCGCTCGTCTACACCCCCGCCGAGATCGCCGCGTTCGTGGCCGGCGCCAAGGACGGGGAGTTCGACCATCTGACCGGGAACACGACCGTGAAAACGACCTGAAATCGCCGCCGGAGACCCCACGGCTCCGGCGGCACCGGACCGGGTCGCGGTCCGGGCGGGCCCGAGCGGTACGGGCCCGCCCGGATTCGGCCGCACCCCCGACGATCACGCCAACTCACCGGATTCTGACGGCATATGCGGGACCGGGATCTACGAACTGCGATAGTGTCGTGTTCCCTTCTGTCATCCGCCGGGAGCCAGGATGTCCGCCGACGCACCGCGCGTGTCCCGCCTCCAGCCGTACCTCGACCGCGCCGAGCCCGCTCCGACGCTGCTGAAGATGCTGGTCGGTGTGCAGCTCACCGGGTTGCGCGAGGACCGGCAGATCCCCCAGGACCAGGCCGCGCGCACCCTGGGCTTCAGCCCGGCCAAGCTGTCGCGGATCGAGGCGGGCAAGGGCCGCAGGCCACCGACGGAGGCCGATCTGCGAGCCCTGCTCGCCCTGTACGAGGTGGACGAGTACGAGACCTCGGTGATGGTCGAGCTGCTCCACCGCGCCGGACAGCCGGGCTGGTGGCAGCGGTACGACAAGCGGCTGATGCCGGAGTGGTTCGACCGGCTGGTCGGACTCCAGGAGGCCGCCGCGTCGATCCGTACCTTCGAGATCCAGTACGTGCCGGGACTGCTCCAGACCCCCGGCTACGCCGAGGCGGTCGTCCGGCGCGGGCTGCCCGTGGCACCCGAGACCGAGGTGCGCCGCCGGGTCGAGCTGCGCGCCCGGCGTGCCCGGCTGCTGGACCGCGCCGACCCGCCGCAGCTGTGGGCGGTGCTGGACGAGTCGGTGCTGCTGCGGGTGCTCGGCGACCGGTCGGTGATGCGGGCGCAGTTGCTGCATCTGATCGAGATGGCCCGGCGCCCCAACATCACCGTGCAGGTGGTCCCGCTCGATGTCACCGACGCCTCGGCGCCGGTCATCCCGATCACCTTCCTGCGCTTCGGCGGGCTCGATCTGCCCGACGTGGTGTATCTGGAGCACATCAAGAGCGCGAACTTCCTGGAGGACCGGGACGAGACCGAGGAGTACCGGCTCACCCTGGACCGGCTGGCCGACGACGCGCTCACTCCGCGCGAGTCCCTGGAGCTGCTGCGGTCCACGGTGGAGCACCGCTACCCGCAGCGCTGACCGCCCGCTCCCCCACCGGGTCCGGGCATGACCGCGCCGGTCCCTCCTGGACGGCGGGACCGGCGGCGGGACCGGCGGTGGAGCGCGGGGCGGCGGGGGTCAGGCGACCCGGCCGACCCCGCCGTACTCGATCCACTCATGGGTGAGCTGGCGGGGGGCGACCTCGGAGTCGGGGCGCCAGGTGGAGACCTCGACGAGGCCGGGCTCCAGGATCTCCAGCCCGTCGAAGAGGGCGGCGACGTCGACCGGCTCGCGGACCCGGCCCCAGTGTCCCTGGGTGGCCTGGTTCATGAAGTCGGTGACGAACCTGCGGACCTCGGCGTCCTCGCTGACCAGCTGGCACATCACCAGGTAGCTGCCGGGGGCGAGCTTCTCCTTGAAGCGCTCGGCCACGGCCCGCGGGCCCTCGGTGTCGCTGTCCGGGATGCAGTGGAAGACGGAGTTGAAGAGCACGGCGACCGGCTGCTCGAAGTCGATCAGGCGCCGGGTGTCCGCGTGCGCGAGTATGTCGGTGGTGTTGCGCAGGTCGGCGTGGATCACGGCCGTGCGCTCGTCCTGTTCCAGCAGGGCGCGCCCGTGCACCAGGACCATCGGGTCGTTGTCCACGTACACCACATGGGCGGTGGGGTCGATGCGCTGGGCGACCTGGTGGACATTGTTCTGGGTGGGCAGACCGGAGCCGTGGTCGAGGAACTGCCGGATGCCGTGGTCCTCGGCGAGCACCTTGACGACCCGCTGGAGGAAGCGGCGGTTGTTGACGGCGAGGCGGCGGGTGCTGGGGACGACCTTGTCCAGTTCCTCGCAGGCCGCGCGGTCGGCGGCGTAGTTGTCCTTGCCGCCGATGTAGTAGTCGTACATCCGGGCGGCCGTCGGGACGTTGGCGTCGATCTCCGTGGACAGCTGCTTACCCGTGCTCATCGATCCCCCAGCTCCGTACCGTGCCACTGCACTGGCCTTACTGGCTGTTCATCCTAAGGACCTGGTTGTCACCCGTGCCAGCCCGAGCGCCAAGATCACGGCAGGGTTTTCGTTCGAGTTCCGGGCATGGTGTCGGACGTCAAGTCGCCGGGCCGGGAGCGTAGTTGACGTCCCGGTGGGTCGCCTTGGGCAGATGCGCTGGTCAGCGTGGTCGCACCGGGGCGGCGATGGCTGATTAGGGTAGGCTAACCTTCACCCCGTGAGTACTGGTGAAGAGCGACCCGGGCTGCGCGGGCACGAGCTGTCGGCCACCGCCGTGACGGTGGCGTACGACGGTGTCGATGTCGTGCACGACGCGGACCTCACCCTGCGGCCCGGACAGGTGACCGCGCTGGTGGGGCCGAACGGCAGCGGCAAGTCGACCCTGCTGCGGACCCTCGCCCGGCTGCAACGGCCGCGCCGGGCCGAGGTCGTGCTCGACGGGCACATCGACGGGCTCGCGCTGTCGCCGCGCGCCTTCTCCCGGCATGTCGCCCTGCTCACCCAGTCCCGGCCCACGCCCGGCGGGCTGACCGTGCGGGACGTGGTCGAGTTCGGCCGCTATCCGTACCGGGGCCGCTGGGGCGGCGCCGACCCGGACGGGCGGGCGGCGGTGGACCGCGCGCTCGCCCTGACCGGGGTCGCGGAACTGGCCGGGCGCGGGGCGGAACACCTCTCCGGCGGCCAGCTCCAGCGGGTCTGGCTGGCGGGCTGCCTCGCCCAGGAGACCGGCGTCCTGCTGCTGGACGAGCCCACCACCTATCTCGACCTGCGCTACCAGGTCGAACTGCTGGACCTGGTACGCGAACTGGCCGACGACCACGGCATCGCCGTCGGTGTCGTGCTGCACGACCTGGACCAGGCGGCGGCCGTCGCCGACCGGATCGTCCTGCTGGCCGCCGGGCGGATCGTCGCCCACGGCAGCCCCGAGGACGTGCTGACCCCCGAGCGCCTCAGCGAGGTCTACGGCATCCGGATCGAGGTCGACCCCGATCCCCTCACCGGCCGGCTGCGCACCCGCGCGATCGGCCGCCACCACACCCGAAGCGAAAGGCTCCGCACTCCCTCATGAGTCGCCACACCCTTCTCACCGTCTGCGCCGTCGCCGCCGGGGCGCTGGCCCTGTCCGCCTGCGGCTCCACCGAGCCCGCCGCCGACGCCGACACCTCCCAGAAGAGCGGCACGGCGCTCACCCTCACCGACGCCTCCGGTACCGAGGTGAAGCTCGACGGTCCGGCGAAGAAGGTCGTCGGCACCGAGTGGAACGTGGTCGAGCACCTGGTCAGCCTGGGCGTCGACCCGGTCGGCGTGGCCGACGCCAAGGGCTACAACCTGTGGGACGGCGCCGTTCCGCTGAAGAACGAGCCGACCGAGATCGGCACCCGGGGCGAGCCCAGCATGGACACCATCGCCACCCTCAAGCCCGATCTGATCGTCACCACCACCGATCTGCCGGACGCCGCCGTCAAGCAACTGCGCGAGGTCGCCCCGGTGCTCAAGGTGCGCTCCGCCGACGGCGCCGACCAACTCGGCCAGCTGGACAAGAACCTCGACCTGATCGCCCAGGCCACCGGCACCACCGACCGGGCCGAGCAGATCAAGAAGGACTTCACGGCCACGCTCGCCGAGGGCAAGCAGGCCCTCGCCGACGCCGGGCTCGGCGGCGCCGAGATCGCCTTCGCTGACGGCTATGTCGCCTCCAACCAGGTCTCGCTGCGCCCCTACACCAGCACCTCGCTGATCGGCACCGTCAACGAGCGGCTCGGGCTGAAGAACGCCTGGACCGTCGAGGGCGACAAGGACTACGGCCTCGGCACCACCGACGTCGAGGGCCTCACCACGCTGAACGACGACGTCCAGTTCGCCTACATCGGCAACAAGGGCGACGCGGCCAGCGACCCCTTCGGCAACGAACTCAAGGACAACGCGGTGTGGAAGTCGCTGCCGTTCGTGAAGGCGGGCGACGCCCACCGGCTGCCCGACGGCATCTGGATGTTCGGCGGCCACGAGTCGATGACGGCGTACGTCGACGGTGTCGTCGACGCGCTGACGAGCTGACGCGATGGCGGTGACCGCACCCGCTCCCGTCGCCCCGGCGGCGACCGTGGCGTCCCGGGTGGGCGCCACCGCGGTGACGGCCGGGCTGGTGCTGCTGGTGGCGGTGCTGGCCGTGGTCGACATCACCCAGGGCACCGCCTCCGCCGGGGCGGGCGAGGTGCTCAAGGCGCTCACCGGCCGGGCCGACCCCGGCGACGCGTCGGTGGTCGTCGAGTCCCGGCTGCCCCGGATGGCCGCGGGCGTCCTGGTCGGGCTCGCGCTCGGCGCCGCCGGTGCCGCGCTCCAGGCCGTGACCCGCAATGTGCTCGCCGCGCCGGACACCCTCGCCGTCAACGCGGGCGCCTACGCGGCGCTCGGCGTCGCCGCCGTCACCGGGCTGTCGCTGCCGCTGCTGGCGTCCTCCGGGATCGCCTTCGCGGGCGGGCTGGCCGCGGCCGGTGTGGTGCTGGCGCTGTCCGGGCTCGGCGCCGGAACGGTCCGGCTGGTGCTGGCCGGTACGGCACTGGCCCTCGGGCTCACCTCGATCACCGAGGGGCTGCTGCTGCTGTTCCCGCAGGAGACCGAGGGTCTCTTCCAGTGGAACCAGGGCAGCATCGCGCAGAACGGCTTCGACGGGGTGGCGCAGATGGCGCCGCTCGTCCTGGCCGGGCTCGCCGGGCTGCTGCTGACGGCCCGCCGGATGGACGCGCTGGCGCTCGGCGACGACGCGGCCAGCGGCCTCGGCGTACCGGTGCGGGCCACCCGGATCACGGTGGTGGTGCTGGGTGTGCTGCTGTCCGCCGCCGCGGTCACCCTGGCCGGGCCCATCGGGTTCGTCGGGCTGTGCGCCCCGGCGCTGGTGCGCGGACTCGCCCGCCGGGTGCGCGGGTTCGGCCGGACCCGGGCGGCCGTGCCGGTGGCCGGGCTGGTCGGCGCGGCGCTGGTGCTGGGCGCGGACGTGCTGCTGCGGGCGCTGCTGTCCGGTGACACCTCGGTCGCGGTGCCGACCGGAGTGGTGACCAGTCTGATCGGTGCCGTGTTCCTGGTGGTCATGGCGGCCCGGACCCGGGACACGGCGGGCGCCGCGACCCAGGACCGGCTGCGCATCCGCAGCCGCCGGGTCTTCGTGACCGTGACGGCGGTGCTCGTGGTGGCGCTGGCCGGGGTGACGGTCGCGGCGGTGCTGCTCGGCGACAGCAAGCTGCTGCTGGGCGATGTCGTCCACTGGGCGCAGGGCCGGGCGGGGCAGACCGTGACGTTCGTGCTGGACACCCGGGTGCCGCGGGTGCTGGCGGCGCTCGGCGCGGGTGCGGCGCTCGCCCTGGCGGGCACGCTGGTGCAGGCGGTGACCCGCAATCCGCTGGCCGAACCGGCGGTGCTCGGGGTGTCCGGGGGTGCCGCGCTGGGCGCGGTGCTGCTGGTGACGACCGTCCCGGCGGCCGGTACCTGGGGGATCGCGGGGGCCGCGTTCGCGGGGTCGGCCGCGGCGGCGCTGGTGGTGTTCGGGCTGGCGGCGCGCGACGGGTTCCAGCAGAACCGGCTGGTGCTGGTCGGCATCGGTCTGGCGGCCGGTACGACCGCCCTGATCAGCCTGCTGATCGTGGTCACCGATCCGTTCAACGCGGCCAAGGCGCTGACCTGGATGTCGGGTTCGACGTACGGCCGGACGCTGCCGGACGTGCTGCCGATCGCCGGGGTGCTGCTGGCCGGGGTGACCCTCGCGGTGGTCCGGCGCAGGGAGCTGGACCTGGTGGCGCTGGACGAGGACACGCCCCGGCTGCTGGGGCTGAACCTGTCCCGGGGACGGCTCGCGTTCCTGGTGCTGAGCGTGCTGCTGAGCGCGGCGGCGGTGGCGGCGGCCGGGACCATCGCGTTCGTCGGTCTGGTGGCCCCGCACGCGGCCCGTGCCCTGGTGGGGCGGGCGCACACCCGGGTGGTGCCGGTCGCGGTGCTGCTCGGCGCGGTGCTGGTGTGCACGGCGGATCTGCTGGGCCGCACGGTGATCGCCCCGGCGCAGTTGGGGGCGGGGCTGATGACAGCGGTCATCGGTACGCCGTACTTCCTGTATCTGCTGGTCCGCAGCCGCTGAGCGGCGCTGAGTACGCGGTCCCGGCGTCCTGAGTATCCGTGCTCAGGGCGGCGGGGCGCGGGGCGGTGAGACTGGCCCGGAGGGCGGCCGTGCTGGTGCCGCCGCCGCTGGTCGGGTTCGAGGAGGTAGGTCGTCGTGCTGAGCCGTGCCGCCGCTGTGGTGGCGCCCGTTCTGGGGCGTCTGACGGTGACCCGTGACGGGGTCACGGCCCTGCCCGCCGGGTCGGTGTTCGTGGCCAACCACGACTCGATGGCGGACCCGGTGGTGGTGCTGGCCGCGCTGCGGCTGCTCGGGGTGGAACCGGCGGTGATGGCGACGGCGGGGCTGTGGCGGGTGCCGGTGCTGGGGCGGGCGCTGACCCGGGAGGGGCACATCCCGGTGCACCGGCGGTCGGCGCGGGCCGCGGACGCGCTGGACCTCGCGGTGGCGGCGCTGTCGGAGGGCCGGCATGTGCTGATCTACGGCGAGGGCGGGCTGCCGGAGCGGCTGGACGCGGCGCCGGGTCCTCCGGAGGCGTTCCGGACCGGGGTGGCGCGGCTCGCGGCGCGGGCGGGGGCGTTGGTGGTGCCGGTGGGACATGCGGGGGCACGGCGGATCTCGTCGGGTACGACGGCCAAGCAGCTGGCCGGGGCGGTCACTTCGCCGCTGCGGCGGCCCGCGTTCCATGTCCATGTCGGTGCGCCGCTGAGGCTGCCGACGGAGACGGAGCGGGCGACACGCGTCGCGCACCGGGCGGTACGGCTGGCGTGGGAACAGGCGGTCTCGGCAACGGCCCACTGACAGGTCCCCGGCGCCCCACCCCTCGGGGGCTCCGCCCCCGAACCCCCGACCTATGCCCACCCAGCCACCCGTTTCCAGCCAATGACACGGCTCACCTCGAAAAAGCCCTTCCCCACGGAGCCGGTCCCCCTCCGGCCATCCCCCCGCCCCGAAGCGACGCCCCACCGACCCCGTGGCCCAGGCACCACCAAGTCGCCCGCCCCGCACACCCGGTGCCCGGCTCCCCGGCGACACCGGCCGAAGGACCCGCCGCGCCCCGCCCCGAGCCGATGGCTATCCCCCGCCCGGCGGCGCCGTGCTGGCGCGGACGACCAGGCTCGTCGGGACCAGGGTCGTGCCCAGTTCCGGTTCGCCCTGGCGCATCTTGCGCAGGACCGCCGCCACGCACAGGCGGCCTATCTCGGCGAAGTCCTGGTGGACGGTGGTCAGGGGCGGCAGGAAGGACATCGACTCGGGGATGTCGTCGAAGCCGATGACGCTGACGTCCTGCGGGACCCGCCGCCCGCTCTCGTGCAGCGCGCGCAGCAGACCCAGCGCCATCTGGTCGTTGGCGGCGAAGACGGCCGTGCAGTCGGGCTGGGCGGCGAGTTCCAGACCGACCCGGTAGCCGGACTCGGCGGACCAGTCGCCGCGCAGCAGCGGCGGCGGGGTGCGGCCCGCTTCGAGCAGGGCGGCGCGCCAGGCGTCCGCGCGGCGCTGGGCGGCGAAGGAGTCCTCGGGGCCGCCGAGGTGCCACACCGTCTCGTGCCCGAGGTCGAGGAGATGGCCGACGGCGATCCGGCTGCCGCCCGCCTGGTCGGTGTCGACGACCGTGTAGAGGTCCCCGGCGTCCGAGTCGACGACCACGACCTGGACGTAGGGCGGCAGGGTGACGGTCGCCGCGTCGAGGAGGTGGACCTCCATGATGACGATGACCGCGTCCACGGCGAGTTCTTCGAGCCGGGTGAAGGCGCCGCGCACCTCGTCCTCGGTGGGGACGGCGACCGGCAGCAGGGTGACCGCGTAGCCCTCGGCGGCGGCGGAGGTGGCGATGGCCTCCAGGGTGCGGACGTTGCCGGTGGTGGCGAGGGAGAAGGTGATGACCCCGATGGTGCGGAACTCGCCGCTCTTGAGGGCGCGGGCCGCGCTGTTGGGCCGGTAGCCCAGTTCCTTCATCGCGGCGAGGACCTGCCGCCGGGTCTCCTCGTTGACTCCGGCGTAGCCGTTGGAGACCCGGGAGACGGTCTGGGAGGAGACGCCCGCGAGCCGGGCGACATCGGCCATGGACGCGGAGGTCCGGCCGCCGCGGCGGCGCCGTCCGGCCCCGTCGGCGGAAGATCGTTCAGCCGTGTCCACGTGTCGCCCCCACCTCTGTGCCAGTGTTCTCGTCATTGTCCCGCGAACCGGTTCACCGACCGCTCACCAACGGCTCCCCGACGGGCCCTTGACCGCCGTCGACGCGGCGGTGTAGATATTCCGCCACCGGATGTTTACGTAAACATAGCAGGTCTGAACCACTCCGCGCCGCTGCCCGCACGTCACTGGGCCCCCCGCTTCCGATCAAGTGCCGGGGCCCCGCGCGTGCCGCTGATGTTTGCGTGAACATCGCACGTACCGGGGGACGCCGGTGCGTCGGCGCGGGGCTCCTGGACGGACGAGCGAGGAACGACGATGACGACGCTGCAACCGACCGCGGCCATGGAGCCGCGGTCCGCACCACCCCCGGCGCGGCCCGACCGCCGCCGCTGGACGGGATGGGGCTTCCTCGGACCCTTCGTGGCCGTGTTCGCGCTGGTCTTCCTGGCCCCGATCGCGTACTCGCTGTATCTGAGCCTGTTCCGGGAACAGCTGATCGGCGGCACCACCTTCGTCGGTCTGGACAACTACACCCAGGCGCTCCAGGACCAGCGGTTCTGGGACTCGCTCGGCCGGGTCGCGCTCTTCCTCGCCGTACAGGTGCCCGTCATGCTCGGCATCGCCCTGCTGGTGGCGCTCGCGCTGGACAGCGGACGGCTGTACGGGCGGGACTTCTTCCGCATCACGATCTTCCTGCCGTACGCGGTGCCCGCCGTGGTCGCCACCCTGATGTGGGGCTTCATGTACGGCACGCGCTACGGACTGGTCGGGGACATCAACGGGGCGCTCGGGGTGACCCTGCCGGACCCGCTCTCCCCCGATCTGGTGCTGGCGTCCATCGGCAACATCGTGACCTGGGAGTTCACCGGCTACAACATGCTGATCTTCTACTCCGCGCTCCGGGTCGTCCCGAACTCGCTCTACGAGGCGGCGGAGATCGACGGGGCCGGGCAGTTCCGGGTCATCACCGCGATCAAGCTGCCCGCGATCCGCGGCGCGCTGGTGATCGCCACGATCTTCTCCGTCATCGGCAGCTTCCAGCTCTTCAACGAGCCCAACATCCTGCGCCAGCTCGCCCGCAACGCCATCACCACCGACTACACCCCGAACTTCTACACCTACTCCCTCTCCTTCAACGGCCAGCAGCAGAACTACTCCGCCACGGTCGCCCTCGTGATGGGCGTGATCACGATGGTGATCGCCTATCTCGTCCAGCTGCGCGGTATGCGCAAGGGAGCCTGAGCGATGACCACCCCCCTCACCACCCCCGCGACGGCCACCGCCGCCGACCCCGCCCCCGGCGCGGACACCGGGCGCCGCCGCACCGCCCGGCTGCGCGCCCCCGCCCGGCGCGGTCCCGCCCGGCCCCGGCGCAGTGTGCTGCTGACCCTGCTCACCTCGCTGATGCTGCTGTACACCCTCGTCCCGCTGATCTGGCTGGTGATCAGCGCCACCAAGACCCAGGAGGGGCTGGCCGACTCCGCCGGGCTGTGGTTCGCCGACGACTTCGCGCTCTGGGACAACGTCCGGGACACCTTCACGTACCACGACGGGGTGTTCGTCCGCTGGCTGCTCAACACGCTGCTGTACGTGGGGCTGGGCGCGGGCGGGGCGACCTTCCTGGCCGTGCTGGGCGGCTACGCCCTCGCCAAGTTCTCCTTCCCGGGCAAGCGGGCGGTGTTCGCCGTGGTGATCGGCGCGGTCGCCGTGCCCGCCACCGCCCTCGCCGTACCGACCTTCCTGATGTTCAGCGAGCTGGGGCTCACGGACACGCCGTGGGCGGTGATCGTGCCGTCGCTGGTGTCGCCGTTCGGGCTGTATCTGATGTGGGTGTTCGCCGCCGAGGCGGTGCCCGCCGAACTCCTGGAGGCGGCCCGCATGGACGGGGCGGGCGAGGCCCGCACCTTCTTCACGGTCGCGCTGCCGCTGCTGGCCCCCGGCATCGTCACCGTGCTGCTGTTCACCACGGTCGCCACCTGGAACAACTACTTCCTGCCGCTGATCATGCTCAAGGACCCCGACTGGTATCCGCTCACCCTCGGGCTCGGCGCCTGGAACTCGCAGGCCGAGACCATCGGCGGCGATGTCATCTTCAACCTGGTGATCACCGGGTCGCTGCTCACCATCCTGCCGCTGATCGCCGCGTTCCTGCTGCTCCAGCGGTACTGGCAGTCGGGTCTTGCCGCCGGAAGCGTCAAGGAGTAGCGCCCGGCCCCCTGTCGTCCCGTAGACCCTCCTCTCATCCGGCACACCCCGCCCACGAAGAAGTGGAAGCTCCGCCATGCGCAGAACCACCAGCCGCCTCACCCGCGGCCTCGCCCTGCTCTCCGTGCTCGCCCTCGGTGCCACCGCCTGCGGCGGCTCCGACGGCCAGGACACGCAGGAACCCGTCTCCGCCTCGGATGTGCAGGCGGCCCTGGAGAAGGGCGGCACGCTCACCGTGTGGGCCTGGGAGCCCACCCTGGAGTCGGTGGCCGCCGACTTCCAGAAGAAGTACCCGAAGGTCAAGGTGGAGCTGATAGGCGAGCGGTCCGGTGACAAGCACTACACCGCGCTGTCCAACGCCATCGAGGCCGAGAAGGGCGTCCCGGACGTGGCGCAGGTCGAGTACTTCGCCGTCGGCCAGTACGCGCTGACCAAGGGGCTGACCGACCTGGTGCCGTTCGGCGCCGGGGAGCTGAAGGAGAAGTACACCCCGGGGCCGTGGAACGGGGTGACCGAGGGCGACGCGGTGTACGGGCTGCCGATGGACTCCGGGCCGATGGCGATGTTCTACAACAAGAAGGTCTTCGACCGGCACAAGATCGCCGTGCCGACCACCTGGGACGCGTATGTGGCGGCCGGGCGCGAGCTGCACGAGGCCGACCCGAAGGCGTTCATCGCCAGTGACACCGGGGACGCCGGGTACACCACCAGTCTGCTGTGGCAGGCCGGTTCACGGCCGTACAAGGTGAACGGCAGCACGGTGGGGATCGACTTCACCGACCCGGGGGCCGAGCAGTACACCGCGATGTACCAGAAGCTGCTGGACGAGAAGCTGATCGCGCCCATCACCGGCTGGACCGACGACTGGTACAAGGGCCTGGCCGACGGCACCATCGCGACGCTGGTGACCGGCGCCTGGATGCCCGCGAACTTCGAGAGCGGGGTGGCGGGCGCCTCCGGGGACTGGCGGGTCGCGCCGATGCCGGCCTGGTCGGCGGGCGACAAGACCACCGCCGAGAACGGCGGCAGCTCGCTGGCGCTGCCCGCGCTGGGCGAGCACAAGGAACTCGCCTACGCCTTCGTGGAGTACGCCAACGCCGGTGACGGGGTGGCGACCCGGGTGGACGAGGGGGCGTTCCCGGCGACCGTGGCCCAGCTCAAGTCGGAGGAGTTCCTCGACAAGAAGTTCGGCTACTTCGGCGGGCAGCAGGCCAACCGGATCTTCGCCGAGTCCGCCATGTACGTCGGCGAGAAGTGGTCGTACCTGCCCTTCCAGCCGTACGCCAACTCGATCTTCAACGACACGGTCGGCAAGGCGTATGTGTCCTCGACGCCGCTCACCGAGGGGCTGAAGACCTGGCAGGACGCCTCCGTGAAGTACGGCCAGGAGCAGGGCTTCACCGTCGAGCAGTAGCCGTACCGCGCCCCGACACCGGGCGGCGCCCCCGCGCGCCGCCCGGTACCCCTTTCCGGAAGGACCGCCATGATCTCCACCCTTCTGTCCCGGCGATCGCAGGGGACGGACGGTGTCCCCGCGCCCCGGCTCGTCTTCGGCGCCGACTACAACCCCGAGCAGTGGCCCCGGCACATCTGGGAGGAGGACGTCCGGCTGATGCGCGAGGCCGGGGTGAACGTCGTCTCGGTCGGCATCTTCTCCTGGGCGCGGCTCCAGCCGGGCCCGGACACCTGGGACTTCGGCTGGCTGGACGAGGTCATGGACCTGCTGCACGGCGCCGGGATCGGCGTGGACCTGGCCACGGCCACCGCCTCCCCGCCGCCCTGGCTCACCACCGCGCACCCGGAGATCCTGCCGGTCAACGAGCGCGGCGAGACACTGTGGCCGGGCGGCCGGCAGCACTGGCGCCCCACCTCACCGGTCTTCCGGCACCACGCCCTGCGGCTGGCCGAACGGCTGGCCACCCGGTACGGCGGCCATCCCGCGCTGGTCGCCTGGCACATCTCCAACGAGCTGGGCTGCCACAACGTCTACGACTACTCCGACGACGCGGCCGGTGCCTTCCGCGGCTGGCTACGCGCCCGCTACGGCACGCTGGAGGCGCTGAACCACGCCTGGGGCACGGCGTTCTGGTCGCAGCGCTACGGCGACTGGGCGGAGATCCTGCCGCCGCGGCTGGCGGCCTCGTACCCCAATCCGACGCAGCAGCTGGACTTCAAGCGGTTCTCCTCGGACGCGCTGCGCGACCATCTGCGGGCCGAGGTCCAGGTGCTGCGCCGGATCACCCCAGGCATCCCCGTCACCACCAACTTCATGGTGATGGGCGGCACCAAGGGCATGAACTACCCGCAGTGGGCGGAGGAGATCGACTTCGTCTCCAACGACCACTATGTGCACCCGGGCCCGCAGGCGCTGGACGAGCTGTCGTTCTCCGCCAATCTGACCAGCGCCATCGCCGGGGGCCGTCCCTGGTATCTGATGGAGCACTCGACCAGCGCGGTGAACTGGCAGCCGGTCAACCGGGCGAAGCTCCCCGGTGAGCTGGCCCGGGACTCGCTGCTGCATGTGGCGCACGGCGCCGACGCGGTCTGCTACTTCCAGTGGCGGCAGTCGGCGGCGGGCGCCGAGAAGTACCACTCGGCGATGGTCCCGCACGCCGGGCCGGACAGCGATCTCTTCCGGGCGGTGACCGCGCTGGGCGCCACCCTGGCGGCGCTGGCCCCGGTCGCGGACAGCGAGCGCGAGCCCGCGCCGGTCGGCATCCTCTACGACTGGGACTCCTGGTGGGCCGCCGAACAGGACTCCCACCCCACCCATCTGCTCGACTACCGCCAGGAGGCCCTGGACTGGTACTCGGCGCTGCTCGCCCTCGGGATCCGCGCCGACCTGGTCACCACCCGCACCGACCTGGACGCCTACGGGGTGCTGATCACCCCGGTGCTGCATGTCGTCCCCGCCGATCTGGGCAAGCGGCTGACCCGGTACGCCGAGCAGGGCGGGCATCTGATCGCCACCTACTTCTCCGGGGTCGTGGACGAGCACGACCACATCTGGCTGGGCGGCTACCCGGGGGCGCTGCGGGAGCTGCTGGGCATCCGGATCGAGGAGTTCGGACCGCTCGCGGACGGCGAGCGGGTGGCGCTGGACACGGTGGGCGAGGGCAGTGTGTGGACCGACCGGATCACCGTCTCCGACCCGGCCACCGAGGTCCTCGTCAGGTATCGCACGGGCGCGCAGTCGGGCCGTGCGGCGGTGACGCGGCGGGCGACGGGCGGCGGTTCGGCGGCGTACGTCTCCACCCGGCTCGGCGCGGACGGGCTGACCGCGCTGCTGCCCCGGCTGCTGGAGCCCACCGGGGTCGGCAGCGAGCTGCCCGAGGCGGTGCGGGGCCGGGTCGAGCAGGTGGTCCGGCGGGGGCCCGGGGGCCGGTTCGTGTTCCTGGTCAACCGCACCGACGCGCCGGTCGCCGTGCCGGGCCTGACCGGTGAGGTGCTCGTCGGGGGCGACGGCGGCGACGGGCCGCTGATCCTCGCCGCGCGGGGAGTGGCGGTCCTGCGGCAGGACGCCGCCTGACGGGTCCCTCCGCCGCCCGTCCGTTCCTCAGCTCGTGAAGTCGTCGGCACCGTGAAGGTCTCATCGATGGGAGCAGCAGCATGACGATCCGCTCCGCACGCCGGGGACGGCTCCTGGGAGCCGCCGTGGTGACCGCGCTGGTCACCGCCGCCGGGACGCTCGGGGTCCCGGCGCGGGCCGAGGCGGTGGCCTCGGTCACCGTACGGCCCGATCCGTCGTACCGGCAGGAGCCGTTCCAGGGCTGGGGCACCAGTCTGGTGTGGTTCGCCAACGCCACCGGGGACTATCCGCCGCAGATCCGGGAGCGGCTCGCGCGGCTGCTGTTCGGCGACGAGGGGCTGGCGCTGAACATCGCCCGGTACGACATCGGCGGCGGCAACGCCCCGGACGTGCGGGACTATCTGCGCCCGGGTGGGGCCGTGGAGGGCTGGTGGAAGGCGCCCGCGGGCACCACCCGCGAGGACACCGACTGGTGGAGCGCGGACGACCCGGCCGACTGGAACCCGGACGCGGACGCCACCCAGCGGTGGTGGGTGGACCGGATCAAGGCCGACATCGACCACTGGGAGACGTTCAGCAACTCACCGCCCTGGTTCATGACGGAGAGCGGCTATGTGTCGGGCGGGTTCGACGCGGGCGCCGACCAACTCCGGGCCGACGCGGTGGACGACTTCGCCGCGTACGTGGCGGGCGCGACCCGGCGGCTGGAGCGGGCGCACGGCATCCGGGTGGACACCGTGGACCCGTTCAACGAGCCGGACACCACGTACTGGAGCACCTGGCTCGGTCCGGACGGGGAGCCCGTGGGGGGCCGTCAGGAGGGCGCGCACATGGGTCCGGCGCTCCAGGAGCGGGTGCTGCGCGCCCTGGAGCCCGCGCTGCGCGAGGCGGGCACCGGGGCCGGGATCTCGGCGATGGACGAGACCAACCCGGACCTGTTCGCCGCGAACTGGAACGCCTACACGCCGCAGGCACGCGCCCTGGTCGACCGGCTGAACGTGCACACCTACGGCACCGGGCGGCGCACCACCGTACGGGACCAGGCGAAGGCGGCGGACCGGCCGCTGTGGATGAGCGAGGTCGAGGGCGACTGGGGCGACGGGCAGAGCTTCACCGACATGCGACCGGGGCTGGGGCTGGCCCGGCACATCGTGGACGACCTGCGGGAACTGGAGCCGCGCGGCTGGGTGTTCTGGCAGCCGGTGGAGGACTACGACAACATGAAGCCGGGCGGCGAGTCCCCCCGGGGCGGCAACTGGGGCAGTATCCAGGTCCCGTTCGACTGCACGGCCCAGGACACCCTGGAGACCTGCCCGGTGCGCACCAACACCAAGTTCGACACCGCCCGCAACTTCACCCACTTCATCAGGCCGGGCGACCGGCTGGTGGCGGTGGACGACCGGTCCAGCGCCGCCGCGGTGGGCGCCGACGGCCGGGGCGCGTCGGTCGTGCACGTCAATGACGGCGACACGCCCAGCGCGGTGACCGTCGATCTGTCGAAGTTCCGCACGGTGGCCCGGGGCGCGACGCTCACCCCGGTGGTGACCAGCGCGGACGGTGCGCTGCGGCGGCACGCCCCGGTGCCGGTGCGGGGGCGGTCGGCGACCTTCACGGTCCCGGCGCGGTCGGTGACGTCGTTCGCCGTGTCGGGGGTGTCCGGGGTGGCGGCCGACGCCCCGGCGCTGCGCCAGGGGCACAGCTACACGCTGACCGGGGTGGCGAGCGGGCGTCCGCTGACGGTCGGCGGGGACGGACGGGGGCTGGTGCTGGGCGGCGCGGCGCGGGAGTGGCGGCTGAGCGCGGTCCGCGGGGACGACGGGGTGCGCCGCAGGTATGTGTTCACCGACCCGGCGGCCGGGACACGGCTGGCGGTGCGGGACGGAGTGCCGGTGGTGGAGCCGGACACCGGGCCTCGGGACGCGGGCGCCGAATGGCTCGCCTCCACCACGGGGGACGGGACCTTCACGCTGATCAGCGCGGCGACGGGGCGGCTGCTCGAGGTCGGCGGGGAGGCCACGCACGAGGGCGCGGCGGTCACGGTCTGGCCGCCGAACTCCGGCGCCCATCAGCGGTGGACGGTCACGAAGGCGGGCGGCTGAGGGATCGCGGGGGGCGGGAGCGCCGCCGGGGGGGCGCCGAGAGGGGCGCCGGGTCGGGAACGCCACCGAGGGGGCGGCCGGACGGGAAACGCCAGCGAGGGAGGCGCCGGACCGGGAGCGCCTCCCCGCAGGGGAACGGCCGCAGGCGAGGTGGGCGTCCCCCCGCCGTCCCGTCCGGCCCTGGGGCGGGTCACAGCCGACCGTCGGGAGTGAGAGGCGGACATCCCCGCCGCCGGAGCCCTCGCGACCGCACGCCACCCCATGTTTGCGTATCGGCGCAACTATGGGTCAGACTACCCTCGCCACCCGCCCCGCCCCGCCCCATGGACCGGCCCGAGTGTGGCGGGAGGGGGCCCTGTCATGTCGTTCCGGTCGCGCGGATCCGCCCCGGGCTCGTCCCCGTCCGCCCGGTCCACCGGCCGCCTGGCCCGGCTGACCTGGGTGGACGGGGTCGTCGCCGCCGCGGTGCTGGTGCTGCTGTACCTGGCGCTGCGGGTGGGCCAGGACACCACCGTGTCCTTCTCCACCAGCCGGTCCGCCCAGGTGGACACCAGCGTGAGCCGACTGCCCTACGACGCGGCCCGCTCACTGCTGCGGATGTTCGCGGCCCTCGCCCTGTCCACCGTCTTCACCTTCGTCTACGCCTACGCCGCCGCCAGGAGCCGCCGGCTGGAGCGGGTGCTGATCCCGGCGCTGGACATCCTCCAGTCCGTGCCCGTCCTCGCTTTCCTGACGGTGGCCGTGACCGGGTTCGTCGCCCTGTTCCCCGGCTCGATGCTGGGTCTGGAGTGCGCCGCGATCTTCGCGATCTTCACCTCCCAGGCATGGAACATGACGTTCGGCTTCTACCACTCACTCACCTCACTCCCCCGGGAACTCGACGAACTGTCCCGCTCGTTCGGCTTCACCCGCTGGATGCGGTTCTGGAAGGTGGAACTCCCCTCCGGGGCGATCGGCCTGGTCTGGAACGGCATGATGAGCTTCGGCGGCGGCTGGTTCTTCCTGGTCGCCTCCGAGGCGGTCACCCTCGGCCACACCGACTACGCCCTGCCCGGCGTCGGCTCCTACGCGGGCGCCGCCATCGCCGACGGCGACCTCGGCAAGGTCGGCTGGGCCATCCTCACCATGGTGGTCCTGGTGACCGGCGTGAACTTCGTGTTCTGGCGCCCACTGACCGCCTGGGCCGAGCGGTTCAAGAACGAGCAGTCCGAGGCGGGCGAGGTGCAGCGCTCCCTGGTGCTGGACTTCCTGCGCCGCTCGCACTGGCCGGGACTGCTCGGCCGGGTGCTGCGTCCGGCCGGACACGCGCTCAGCCGGGCCGCCCGGGTCCTCGGGCGCGACGACCGGCCGCTCACCGTCCACCCGGCGCGGCAGCGCACCGGCGACCTCGTGTTCGCCGTCGTCGCGGGCGGCGCGCTCCTGTGGGGCCTGACCGACCTCGGCCGCTATCTCCACGACCGCACCGGCCTCGGTGTGTTCGGCGAGCCGCTGCTGCTGGGTCTCGCCACGCTGGCCCGGGTGGTGGTGCTGGTGGTGCTGGCCACCCTGGTGTGGGTGCCGGTCGGGGTGTGGATCGGCTCCTCGCCCCGGCTGACCCGGATCGCCCAGCCCGTCGTACAGGTGCTGGCCTCGTTCCCGGCGAACTTCCTGTTCCCGCTCGCCGTGTGGTGCTTCCTGAGGACCGGGCTGACGCTCGACATCGGCGGCATGTTCCTGATGGCGCTGGGCGCCCAGTGGTACATCCTGTTCAACGCCATCGCCGGGGCCATGGCCATCCCCACCGATCTGCGGGAGGCCATGGACGACCTCGGCGTCACCGGCTGGAGACGCTGGCGGCGGCTGATCATCCCCGGCGTCTTCCCGTCGTACGTGACCGGCGGGATCACCGCGTCCGGCGGCGCCTGGAACGCCTCGATCGTCGCCGAGGTGGTCACCTTCGGCACCACCACCCTCACCGCCACCGGCCTCGGCGCCTATATCGCCCAGGCCACCGCCGACGCCGACCATCCTCGGCTGCTCGCCGGGGTCGCCGTGATGAGCCTTTACGTCGTCGCCCTCAACCGGCTCCTGTGGCGGCGCCTGCACCGGCTCGCCGAGACCCGCTACTCCCTCTGACCGCCTGGAGGTCCCGAGATGACGACCCGTATCACGGAGGGCGAACTGCTCCTGGAGACTCGGGGACTGACCAAGTCCTACGCCGGGGCCGACGGTGAGCTGCCCGTGCTGTCCGGTATCGATCTCCAGGTCAGGGCCGGTGAGGTGGTCGCCCTGCTCGGCAAGTCGGGGTCGGGCAAGTCCACCCTGCTGCGCTGTCTGGCCGGTCTGCTGCCCGCCAGCTCCGGCACCGTCCACTACAAGGGCGCCCCTCTTACCGGCGCCAACCCCGGTACCGCGATGGTGTTCCAGACCTTCGCGCTGCTGCCCTGGCTCACCGTGCAGCAGAACGTGGAGGTCGGTCTCGAGGCCAAGGGCGTCGGCGCCGCCGCACGGGCCGAGGCGGCGCTGGCGGCCATCGACCTGATCGGCCTGGACGGCTTCGAGTCGGCGTATCCGAAGGAGCTGTCCGGCGGGATGCGCCAGCGGGTCGGCTTCGCGCGCGCCCTGGTGGTCGAACCGGACGTCCTGATGATGGACGAGCCGTTCTCCGCGCTGGATGTGCTGACGGCGGAGAACCTGCGCGGCGAGCTGATGGAGCTGTGGGAGTCGGGCCAGTTCCCGACCCGGGCGATCGTGCTGGTCACCCACAACATCGAGGAGGCGGTGCTGATGGCCGACCGGATCGTGATCCTCGGCTCCCGCCCCTACGGCACGGTCCGGGAGGTCTTCGAGGTCGGGCTCGACCGTCCGCGCGACCGGGACGCGCCCGCCTTCGAGGACCTCATCGACCGGGTGTACCGCACGATGACGGGCCGCCAGAAGGAGACCCGTACGCCCGGCCGCGCCGAACCGGTCGCTCTGGAGCGGCGGACCCCGGCCACCACCCCGCTCCCCCGGGCGGGCGTCGACAGTCTCTCCGGGCTCGCGGAGATGATCCTGCACCAGGGCGGGCGCTGCGACCTGGCCGACCTGGCGGACGATCTGGGGCTCGCCGTGGACGATCTGCTGCCCCAGGTCGACGCCCTGGACCTGCTCGGCTTCAGCGGCCTTGAGGGCGACGAACTGAGCCTCACCGACACCGGGACGGCGTTCGCGGGCGCCGATGTGCAGGAGTCGAAGCGGATCTTCGCGGCGGCCGTGCTGGCGCACGCCCCGCTGGTCCAGCTGATCACCCGTAGCCTGCGCCAGACCCCGGGCCGTCCGCTGCGGGCGGGCTTCTTCCGCGATCTGCTCGCCCACCACTTCACCAGCGAACAGGTCGCCGCCCAGTTGGAGACGGCGACGGACTGGGGCCGGTACGCCGAGCTGTACTCCTACGCGGCGGAGCCACAGGAGTACCGGCTCGACGAGGGCGGGGCTGGAGGGCTGGTCTAGGGGGGGCTAGGGGGGCTAGGGGGGCTAGGGGGGCTAGGGGGGTCCAGGGGTGCGGCGGCCCCGGCGCGTCCACATCCGGGGCCGCCGACCGAGGCCGCCGGGAAGACCCCGCCGTCCGACCGTCGGGTGAACCGTGACCATCACTGCGGCG